>JAGSPR010000232.1 GCA_018262455.1 Deltaproteobacteria bacterium
TCGACCTCGTCGATCCCGCCGACCCGTACGTCGAGGCGATCTGGCGGGCGCTGGAGCACCGGTCGCCGCCGGCGTACTTCCTGTCGTGGGGGTGGATCGAGAACTGGCTCGCGTGCATCCCGAAACGCCATCTCCCACCACTCGCCGTGATCTCGAGCGATGGCGTGGCGACCGCGGCAGCATTTCTCGCCCGCCGCACCCTCGTGCGTCACCACATGCTGCCGAGCCGGGCCGCGTTCCTCAATACGACCGGCATCCCACGCTTCGACGATCTGCAGATCGAACACAACAGTCTACTCGGGACTGCGGACCTCGCCACGCTCGTCGAGCTCGTGCCCGGCGACTGGGACGAGCTGATCCTGCCCGGCGTCTCCGCGAGTGCATTCGCCGCGATCTCGAGCGAGACCTACCATGTCCGGATCGACCGCGCCGTCCCCTCGCCGTTCGTGGATCTGGAGCGCGTTCGCTCGAGCGCGGGTGGATACCTCGCCCTGCTCGATGCCCACACGCGCGCCCAGATCCGGCGCGCTCGACGCGGCGTGAGCGATCTGGCGATCGAGCACGCGACGAATGTCGAACAGGCCCGCGCGATCTACGACGAGCTCGTCGAGCTCCATGGGGCGAGCTGGCGAGCGCGCGGCCAGCCCGGGGCATTCGCAGATCCGTGGTTCGACATGTTCCACCGGCGGTTGATCGACGGTCGCTTCGGTGCCGGCGAGATCGAGCTCATGCGGGTGACGGCCCGTGGCCGCACCCTCGGCTGCCTGTACAACTTCGTCTCCCACGGGAAGGTGCTGTTCTATCAGAGCGGGTTCGCGCACGAGGACGATCCTCGGATCAAGCTCGGCTTCCTCTGCCATGCCGCAGCGATCGAGGACGCCGCACGCGCCGGTCACGTCACGTACGACTTCCTCGGCGGTGACGCTCGCTACAAGCACAGCCTCGCGACCAACGAGGTGAGGCTCGTGTGGGGCCGCGTCCAGCGCCCGCTTGCCCGCTTCGCGATCGAGGATCGGCTGCGGAGCTGGAAACACGCGCTGCGGAGCCTGCATCTCCTCGGCTGAAGAGGCGAGTCGCGACACGCCGACCGCTCGGCCAACGCCGGCAAGCCTTGCGGCGGGCGCAAGGGATTCGTTCGTCGGATGGTCTGCGTCGTCGCGCGACCGTGCTCGCAAGTTGGCATCGCCGATGCTTCGGGAGAGGTCATGAAGATCCGCGACATCATGCGCCCCGGAACGTTCACGATCTCCGAGACCGATACGCTCGGTCCCGCGCAGGCAGCGATGACCCGCGGCCGGGTGCGTCACTTGCCCGTGATGAGTGAAGGCAAGCTCGTCGGAATTCTGTCCGAACGCGACGTGCTGGCCGCGCGCGCCCGCGACGACGAGGGCGACTGGTGGGCGCTCACCGTCCACGACGCGATGCACAGTCCCGCGCAGACCGCAGGTCCCGACGACTCGGTCACCGAGGTTGCCGGGCGGATGGCCGCAGCGAGGATCGGCGCGATGCCGGTCGTCGAACGCGGCAAGCTGCTGGGGATCGCCACGATCAGCGACGTGCTCGATGCCGAGGTGCGGTCGGCGATGGCACCCGCGGCGATCACGCTCGCGACCGCGGCCGATGCGATGACGCCGTGGCCGTTCACGGTGCAGCCCGACACGGTCCTGGCCGATGCCGTCGCGATCATGGTCCGTCACCACGTCCGCCACCTCCCGGTCGTCGACAGCTCGAGCACCGTGGTCGGCATGCTGTCCGAGCGCGACGTACGGAGCGCGATCGGAAATCCGGTCCAGTACGTCGAGCTGCGACGGCGGTCGGTGCAGCATCGCGTGCGGGACGTCATGACCCGACCGGCGGTCGTGGTCCCGTTCGACCGGCCGCTCATCGAGCTCGCGCGTCAGTTCGCAGATGGCGGGCTCGGCGCCATCCCGGTCGTCGACAAGTTCGGTGCCTTGATCGGGATCGTGTCGTACGTCGACGCGCTGCGCGTGCTCGCCGCGTGACGCTACGCCGGGCCGAGGCAGTACATGTACCCGCTGCCGCCGCCGAACCAGACGTGACCATCCTCGATCGCGGCGCCCGAGTGCGTGCGATCGAAGATGTCGATCCGCTGGATCGACTTGCCGGTCTGCGCGTCGAGCATGTCGTAGTAGCGACCGTACGAGCCGAACAGCACCTTGCCGTCGACGACCTGCGGCGAGTACCAGGTGCCGTGGCCGATCTTGTAGGTCCACACCTCCTCGCCGGTCGCGCCATCGAGGCAGTACATCTTGCCGGCATTGCCGCCGACGATGATGTTGTTCCCGGACTTCGCGGGCGAGCTCCACACGCCACCGGCGACGTTGTGCCCCCACAACATCTTGCCGGTCGCGCGGTCGAGACAGAGGAACAGGTGCTTGCCCTCCTCGATCCCGACGTAGAGCTTGTCTCCGACCACGAGGGCGGAGGAGTCGATGTCGACGCCGAGCTGCGGCGTCTTCCAGACGAGCTTGCGATCCTTCAGGTGGTAGGCCCGGACGTGGCCATCGAGGTGGCCGAAGTACGCGATGTTGTCGGCGATCGCGAGCGAGGCTTCGATGCCATCGGACCCGGGGTCGTCGCCTTCGCCGCGCCCGTACGACTCCTTCCACAGCAGCTTCATGGTCTCGGGGTCGAAGCACTTGAGGTCGCCGTCCTCGCCGCCGGTGTAGAGCAGGCCATCGAAGATCCGAGGGGACGAGTCGTTGTCGGCCCAGCTCGACCAATCGGCGAGCAACTTGCCGGTCGCGGCGTCGAGGCACCGAATGTGGTTGTCGACGTTCGGGACGTAGATCCGGTTCTTGTAGAGCGCGGGCGAGCCCTTGAACATCCGCTGGGCCGCGAACACCCACACGAGCTTGCCGGTCATCGCCTCCCAGCAGTGGAAATGGCCGCCGACCGAGCCGGAGAACACGTAGTCGCCGTACTTGATCGTCTGCCCCGTCCATCCGGTGCCGCCCCAGGTCACCGGCTTGTCCTTCTCCTTCGACGTCGTCAGCGTCGTCGAGAAGTCCGACATCCGGAACTTCCACTTGATCTTGAGGTTGTCCGACAACTTGCCCGAGCCGTAGTACGTGCCCGCCAGGTTGCCGCGGAACATCCGCATCGAGCCCGGCACCGACTCCGATGAGGTCGCGCCATCCCATGCCGGGAGCTTCGCCTCGGCATTGACGTGCCCGGCATACGGCGTCTTCGTGATCGAGCCCTTGCTGTGCGTGACCGGCAGCGAGACGTCGGTCGGATCCTTGTCCTTGCCGAAGGCGCGTGAGGCGCGCAACGCGGGCAACGCGGCGACGCCGGCTGCGGAGACCTGGAGGAAGCGGCGTCGACTGAGTTGCATGAAGGCTGTCCTAACCGAAGCAGTGAAAGTATCCGCTCGAGCTGCCGATCCAGATGTGGCCATCTTCGATCGCCGCCGCCGACAAGCAGCGCTCGCCGACATCGAGCTTGGTGACCAGCTTCCCGGTCGTCGCGTCGATGATGCGGAAGTACTGATCCATCGCCCCGAACAGCACCTTACCGTCGACGACCTGCGGTGAGCACCACGTGTGCGCCCCGATCTCGTGGACCCAGGTCAGCTTGCCGGTCAGGGCGTCGAAGCAGTACATGTTGCCGTCGTTGCCACCGACGATCACGTTGGTGCCCGAGACCGCCGCGGAGGACCAGATGCCAGTCGGCAGATCGTGGGTCCAGACGTCCTTGCCGGTCGTGCGGTCGATGCAGTGGAACGTGGGGGCGCCCTCCTCGACCCCGATGTAGAGCTTGTCGCCCACGATCAGCGGCGAGGTGTCGACGTCGAGGCCGAGGTCGAGCTGCCAGATGACCTTGCGGTCCTTCAGCGAGTACGCGCGGATGTTGCCGTCGAGGTGACCGAAGTACGCGATGCCGTCGGCGATCGCGAGCGAGGACTCGATGCCATCGGAGCCGGGGAAGTCACCCGTGCCGCGACCGAACGAGTGCTTCCACAGCAGCTTGCCCTTGGCGGCATCGAAGCACTTGAGGTCGCCATCCTCTCCGCCGATGTAGACCTTGCCGTCGAGCACGCGGGGCGACGAGTCGACATCGGTCGGGCTCTCCCAGTCCCACAGCAACTTGCCGTTCGTGGCGTCCAGGCACCGGATGTGGTTGTCGACCGACGGGAAGTACAGGCGGTTCTGATAGATGCAGGGCGAGCCTTTGATCATGCGCTCGGCAGCGAAGATCCAGACGAGGTTGCCGGTCAACGCCTCGAAGCAGTGCATGTGGCCGCCGACCGAGCCAGCGAACACGTAGTCGCCGTACTTGAGCGCCTGCCCCGACCAGCCCGTGCCCTGCCAGCGGACCGGCTTGCCGCGGAGCTTCGTCGAGAAGTCCGACATCCGAAACTTCCACACGAGCTTGGGATTCGACGACACCTTGCCTGACCCGTAATAGGTGCCGGTCAGGTTGCCGCGGAACATCCGCATCGAGCCGGGCACCGAGTCCGACGTGGTCCCGCCGTCCCACGCTGGCAGCTTGGCGGTGCCGTTGACGTGGCCGGGATACGGGGTCTTGGTGACGTCCTTGTCGCTGTGGCTGACCTCGTTGTCCTTGGCCAGCGCCACGCCCAGCGGGATCGAGGCCAAGCCGGCCGCCGAGAGCTGGAGAAATCGCCGCCGGTTCATGGGGGGAATCTGATGCTAGACGCTCGGGCCGGCAAACTATTTGACCGGTGCGCACTTTTGAGTCCGAGCACGGTCTCCGTCGAGCCGCGCCCCCCGACTCGGCCTGGCCGCTCCCAGCTGCAGCATGCAGAACCGCGAGCGCTCCCGACCATGGTATCGTCGGAAGCGAGCCGCAATGTCGGGGAAGAGAGGCCCTCCGGCCGAGCGACCGCGAGCCCAACAATGTCCGATGACACACTGACCGGCCATCAGATCGATCCACTCGAAGCGCGGGTTGTCGTGTTCCGACAGCAGCCAGAGGCCAAGGGCTTCTCCGAGCTGCGGCAGGTGCTGCGTGACGCGGGCCGTGGCGAGCTGCTCGCCGAGCTGTGCGCGACATGGGCCCAGCACGAGCGCGATCCTGTCCGGGCGGCGGACGCGTGGTCCGAAGCCGGCGAGGCGATGATGGTGCTCGGCGAGGCCGCGACCGCGATCGAGTACCTGCGTACCGCGCTCGATCTCGATCCGACCAACGATCGCGCTTCGGATCGGCTGCTCGAGATCCTCGAGCCTCACGATCCTGCGGCCGCGGTCGAGATCATCGAGCAGGAGCTTGGCGAGCTCGCGAAGCCGACCGCGGACAAGCACAAGAAGCGCGCCGAGGTGACCCATCGCCGCGCGGCCCAGCACCGACGGGCGGCGACGCTGTGGAACGATCACCTGGGCCGCGTCGATCGCGCGCTCTGGCACTGGCAACAGAGCTGGCGGCTCGAGCCCCAGCGGACCGAGGCGCTCGATGCGGCGCGTCGGCTCTACACCTCGCTGGGTGACGACGGCATGGTCGCCAAGCTCTATCAAGCCGAGCTCGAGGTGCTCGGCAACGCGCCAGCCGCGAGCGCGCGCAAGGCTCAGATCCGGTACGAGCTCGGCACGCTCGCGCTCCGCAACCTCGATCTCGACGCGGCGGCGAACCACCTCGAAGAGGCGACCAGGCTCGACCCAACGTCTCTCGAGATCTCCGAAAAGCTGGCGGAGGTCTACGCGAGCCCCGGGTTCCGCGAAGGCGCCGATCAGGCTTCGTGGCGGCACAAGGCGGGAGACCTGTTCGTCGAGGTCGGACGCCGCCGGATGGCCACGCGCGACGACGCGACCGGCATCAACTACCTCCGCCGCGCGGTCGGCATCGACCCGTACTCGAAGGGCAGCTCGCTCGCGCTCGAGGAGGCGCTGTCCGGGACCAGCCAGTGGAAGGAGCTCGACCGCAGCCTCCGCCATCGCACCGCAGTCGTGACCGATCCGGCGGAGCGCGCCGAGGTGCTGCGCCGGCGAGCCGCGCTGTACCGCAACCAGCTCCCGGATCGCGACGGCCTGATCGAGGTGCTGACCGAGCTCGTCGCGTACGAGCAGCCCGGCAGCAAGGCGACCCGGGAGCTCCGCGAGCTCCTGCGCGACGATCAGGACTGGGAGGCGCTGTCGCGGCTCATGGAGGCCGAGATCAACGCGCTCGGCCAGAACCCCGACACGCCGGCCGAGGCGCTCGTCGATGAGATCCTCGAGCTCGCGACGGTGGCGCGCGAGCACATGGGCGATCGAGATCGCGCCGCAGAGCTGCTCCACCAGGCGCTCGGGGTCATGCCGACGCACGAGGAGGCGCTCGCCCGGTACGTCGATCACTTCCGCGAGCGGCGCGATTGGCGCGGCCTCATCGATCTATCCGAGTTCGCGCTCGACAACAGCATCGAGGCCGGGGCCGCGCCCGACGAGGTGGTGCGCCGGCTCGAGGAGATCGCGCAACTCGCCGAGCTCCGGCTCGGCGACATCGACCGCTCGCTCCATGCCTGGGAGCGAATCGCCCAGTACGAGCCTGGCAGCCCGAAGGTGGCCGAGGCGCTCCGCCGGCTGACCGCGCGCTCGAAGATGTGGCAGCAGCTCGTGACGAGTCTCGAACACGAGGTCGCGATCGCGCCCGATCCGACGCAGCGCACGAACGTCATCAAGAAGATGGCGCAGACCTATCGCGAACGTCAGATCGATCCGCGACGCGCGATCGAGCTGTACGAGCAGGTCGTCACCGAAAACCCGAACGACGATCAGACGCTGAAGGCGCTCACCGAGCTGTACGAGCGCGAGGGTGACGATGCGGGGCTCGCGTCGTCGCTACGCCGCCTGCTCGAGCTTGACGAGCGTCGCGTCGTCGACGCGATGCGCCGTGCGGGCAAGGCCGCCGATGCCCCCACGGAGTGGCCGGTCACCAAGCGCGCCGAGCGATTGACCCAGCTGCGCCGGCTAGCCCAGCTGTACGAGACGCGACTCGCGGACGTCGATGGCGTGGTGTTCGCGTGCAGCGCTGTACTCGATCTGCTCACCGGAGATCGCGACGCGCTCGATCGGATGGAGCGCGTGCTCGAGAAGGCGGGAGATCCGCGCCTCGAGCAGACCCTCGAGTACCACGCGCAGTCCTCGACCTCGCCCGCCGAGCGCGCGAAGCTGCTCAAGCGGCTCGCGAAGCTCGCCCAGGCGCGCCAGGACGACGTCACGGCCCTCGAGCGCTGGGAGCAGACGATTCGCGCCTCGCCCTCGGATCCCGAGGCGCTCGCGGCGCTGTCCGAGCTCTACGAGCGCGCGCAGCGGTGGAGCGACCTCGCGCAGATCTTCGAGAGGCTGGACGGTGGCAAGCCGCTGCCGGCGCAGGGCACGCCCGAGGCGGCGATCCGCGCGCTCGAGCTCGAGCGCTATGCGACGGTGCTCGACAACTACCTCGGCGATGCGCCGCGCGCGATCAAGGCGTGGCACAGACTCGTCGAGCTCACGCCGAAACATCGCACCGCGCTCGACGCGCTGTCGCGGCTCTACCGCGAGGCCTCGAAGTGGCGCGAGCTCGCCGAGGTGCTCGGCAACCAGATCAACCTGTTCGAGTCATCGCTCGATCCCGAGGACCGCGAGCGCGCGTGCAGCGCGGCGATGGAGCGTGCCGAGCTCTACGAGGAGCGGCTCGGCGCCCCGGGCGAGGCGATCAAGGTCCTCGATCAGCTGATCCGCGATCTCAACCCGAACCACCTCGACGCCCACACCGCGCTGCGCCGGCTGCACGAGGCGCGGGGCGACTTCGATTCCGCCGTCCGGATCGCGGAACGCGAGATGTATCTGGCGCCCGAGCCGGTGCGCAAGGTCGCCCGAGGGCTCGAGATCGGCCTCATCTGTCGCGATCGGCTCAACAACCCGACCCGCGCACTCCAGGCGTTCAGGCGCGTGCTCGAGCTCGATCCCGACCAGGACGAGGCGCTCTCTGCCTCCGCAGAGCTGCTTGCCCGGCTGGGGCGGTGGAAGGACCACGTCGTGATGGTCGAGCGCATGCTCGCGCTCGTGCCGGGTCGCGATGCGCCCGATGCCGCCGACTGGGCCGAGCACCGCCGCACGCTCGTCCAGCGCATCGCCGCCGCGACCGCCGAAAAGCTCGGCGATCCCAAGGGCGCGTTCCGATGGTGGCGTCGCGCGCATGACGAGGCGCCCGACGAGCAGACCCTCGCCGATGTCCGGCGTGCGGCCGAGGCCTATGGCCTGTGGCGCGAGCTCAGCGAGGTGCTCACCGACGAGCGCAAGCGCCTGATGGCCCCCGGCGCCGTGGCGGATCCCGAGCGGTTCGTGGCTTTGTCGCGCGAGCTCGCGGCGCTGTCCGAGCGCCGGCTTGGCGACAAGCCACGGGCGATCGCCGTGATCGCCGAGGCGCTCGCGGTCGCCCCCCGCGACGGCAGCATGCTCGGCGAGCTCGAACGGCTCGCGAGCGAGCTCGATCAACGCCCGTCGTGGCGAGCGTTGCTCGATGCCTACGAGATCGCGCTCGCGGCCGGCTCGGCCGGCGAGCGCGTCGAGCTGTATCTACGCCGTGCGAAGATCCTCGACGAGCGGGTCAACGACTCCAAGGGAGCAGTCGCAGATCTGCTCGCGGCGTTCTCGTGGGCGCCGGATCGCGAGGATGTCCGTGAGGCGCTCTTCGCGCTCGCCGGCAAGGCGCGGTCATGGAACGAGCTCGTCTCGGTCGACGCGGCGCTGATCGAGCGCGCCACCACGTCAACCCGTCGCGTCGAGCTGCTGCGTCGCAAGGCCGCGGTGATCGAAGAGCAGCTGAAGGACGCCCCCCGCGCGTTCCGCACGCACCTGGTCGCGCTGCTGCTCTCGCCCGATGACGCCGACACCACTTCGCACCTGTGGCGACTCGCGCGCGTGATCGGGAAGTATCGCGAGGCCGACCGCACGCCGCAGACCGAGCCCGCGCCTGCGGTCATCCACGTCGAGCCAGCGTTCGCCGAGACGGTGGCCGTGGCCGTGACCACACGGTCGTCAGGTCGCCCGCTGCCCGGGGTGGCGCCGCTGCCCGGGGTGGCGCCGCTGCCAGGGCAGCACCGGACTTCGAGTCGGCTCCAGACCGAACCGCTCGCCGAAGACGATCTCTCGAGCCTCTCGGTCGGAGATTCGACGCAGCCGCTCGATGTTGCCGAGATCGAGCTCGCGGCCGAGAAGCAGCGCGCCCAGCAATCACGCGGGCAGTTCGCGAGCGAGAACCCGACGATGACGCTGTCGCCGAGCGATCTGCGCGGCATGATGGTCCCACCACGCTTGCCCCCGGGTGCGAAGGCGCCGCCGAAGCCCCCGCCCCGCCCGCCGCAGATCAAGCGAGCCCCCGGTCAGCCGCCGCTGTCGCCCCGCAAGGCGCAGGCGATCGTGCGCCGACCGCCGGTCCCGACGCTACCGAACCGGGCGTTCGAGTCCCCGTGGGAAGAGCTCGCGGTCGCGTACGAAAGCCTGCCCGCGCCGGATGTGATGGCCCGCCTGCGCTGGCTGTATCGCGCCTCCGAGGTCTGGGAGACCGGCGGCAAGGACATCGTCCGCGCGTTCGATGCACTTGCACGCGCGTTCACGCAGGCGCGACGGACCCCCGGCGGTGATGGTGAGGTGCGCGCACGGCTGCATCGGATCGCCCAGGATCACAAGGCTTGGGACCGGCTCGCCGGGCTCTACGAGGGGATGGCCGAGGAGGCCGAGACCGCGGCCGCGGCCGCCGACCTGCTGATGGAGGTCGCGAACATCCGCGCCGAGCAGAAGAAGCCGCGCGAGGCCGAGGCGCAGCTGCGTCGCATCCTCGGCATGCTGCCGAACGATTCGGTGTCGCGTGCCCGGCTCGAAGAGCTCTACCGCTCCGAGGGCCGCTGGGTCGAGCTCGCCGCCTCGCTCGAGGAGCGCACGGATCCTCGGCTCGGAACCGCCGCGCCCGAGGCCGAGCGCGGCCACCTGTTGCGCGAGCTCGCTCGGATCTACACCGAGCAGCTGCATCGTTCGCACGACGCGATCGACGTCTTCGAGCGCCTGCGCCTGCTCGCGCCCGCTGACACCGAGCTGCTCGTCCAGCTCGCGAACCTCTATGGCGCGGTCGGCCGGTGGTCGAAGGTGATCGAGACGCTGACGCGAGTCGGAGAGGTCGCCGAGGGCAGCAGCGAGGCGCGCGAGGCGCTCCACGCGATCGCGCGGATCTATACGAAGGAGCTCGAGCTGCCCGATCGCGCGCTCGAAGCCTTCAACCAGCTCGTCACCACCTGGCCCGACGATACCGAGGCGTGGGCGGCGCTCGACGCGCTGCATACCGAGAGCGCGCGCTGGGCCGAGCTCGCCGATGTGCTTCGCTGGCGTGCGGCCCTCGCCCGCGATCCCGCGGACCGGGCGCAGCTGCTCTCGCGTCGCGCCCAGGTCCCGTCAATGCCCTCATCAAGTCGGGCAAGGATCGCGAAGCCGCGGCGATCCTCGAGGGCAGGATCGCCGCGCTGACCGAGAGCGATCCGCGGCAGCAGTCCGCCGGTGGATCGCGCGGCGACGTCGCCGCGCTGCACATCCGGCTCGCCCAGCTACGCCACGACAAGCTCGGCGACACCGCCGGCGCGCGAGCCTCGATCGATCAGGCGCTCGCGCTCGTCCCCGAACACCCGACCGCCCTCGGCGTGCTCGCAGAGCTCGCATCCCCCGACGACGATCCGCGTGCGTTCGCCGCCGCAAAGCTGCGCGAGGCGGACAGTGCCACCGACGATGATGCCCGCATCGCGGCGCTCATGGCCGCGGGCGAGGTCCTGCAGTCGCGGGTCGGCGATACCAGCGCCGCGCGTACGGCCTACGAGCGCGTGCTCGGGCTCCGCCCCTACCACTCCGATGCCACGTGGGCCCTCGCCGGGCTCGTCGAGAAGGGCGGCGATCCTGAGACCGCCGCGCGGCTGCTCGAGAAGCGGCTCGACGATGAGTCGCTGACGCCTCCCGAGAAGGCCCGGATCATGACCCAGCTCGCGGCGCTCTCGCGAGCCGCGGGCGTCGAGCCCGCCGCCGAGCGCCGCCTGCTCGAAGCACTGGGCTGCGTGCCCGATCACATCCCGGCGATCATCGCGCTTGCCGACTTCTACGCCGATGCCGAGCGCTGGGACGATCTCGAGGCGTTCCTGCGCGAGGTCCTCGACGGGACCCTGCTCGCCGCCGCGCCGGCCGCGCTGATCGCCGATCTGCACCGCCGGCTCGCGGGCGCGCACGAGAAGCTCGGGCGCGACGAGGACGCTTACCAGACGCTGGTCGCCGCCGACCGGCTGCATCGTGGTCACCTGCTGATCAAGCTCGCGCTCGGGGAGAACCGCTACAAGGCCCGGCGCTGGCGCGAGGCCGCGCTCCACCTGTCGCCGCTCGCGGCGCACGAGGATGCGTCGCGCTACGCGAGCGAGATCGCGCAGGGCCTCTACCACGCCGCGCTCGCCGAGATCCGCTCGCTGCGGCCCGAGAACGCGCCAGCCCTGTACACCCGGGCGCTCGAGCTCAAGCCGAG
>JAGSPR010000547.1 GCA_018262455.1 Deltaproteobacteria bacterium
ATCGAAGAATCGCGTGCGCAGGGCGCGCAACCTCGCTGATCGATCGCGGGGCGCGGCGATCGCGGCGAGCACGCACGCGAGCTCGCTGGCCTCGCGGGTGTCGAACAGCTTCTCGGGCTCGACCAGCGCGCACGGCAAACCGCGGGCCCGCAGCGCCGAGGCGATCTCGGTCGAGTCGCGGTTGGTGCGCGTCAGCACCATGATCTGGCCGAGCGCGAACGCCTGGGCCGTTCCGCGCGAGCGCCAGACCGGAGGCTTCGCGCGCAGCTCCTCGATCGCGGCGCCGATCGCGCCTGCGAGCGCGGTGCGGTTGGCGTCGGTGTGGCCGCGACCGCTCGACTGCAGCGTGAACACCGTCACCGGCGGAACGGGCTCGTCGCACACGACATCGCCGCTCGCCTTCACCGGCTCGTCGTACGTGATCGTCTTGTCGAGCAGCGGCATCAGCGGGTTGCCGATCAGGATCTGGTTGATCGCGGCGACGAGCGGCTCGGTCGACCGCCGGTTGACGTCGAGCGAGACCCTCACCGCCCCAGCCCGCAGCATCTCGTCGCGTGCGCTGACGTAGGTCTGGACGTCAGCTCCGCGGAACCCGTAGATCGCCTGCTTGGGGTCACCGACGATCGTGAGCCCCTTCGCGCCGGGATGCATCCAGACGCTGCGGAAGATGTTCCACTGCACCGCATCGGTGTCCTGGAACTCGTCGATCATCACCCAGGGCGTGCGGTCGCGGAGCCGCGCCGCGAGCTCCTCGCCACGTGAGCCTCGCAGCGCGCGCCACACGAGCTGCAGCATGTCGTCGTAGTCGAACTGGCCGTGCTCGGCCTTGTCGTCTGCGATCCGCGCGAGCAGCGGCGGCAAGAGCTCGGCGGCGATCGCCTCGTCGAGCGAGATCGTCGCGAGTGCCCCACGCAGCGCGCTCACCACGTCGGGCGGCAGCTTGGCCGCGCGCTTCGCGAGATACCCCACGGGACCACGGACCTCGTCGAGCAGCGCGACGAGGTGCGGCGGATCGGCATCGGGCGGGCAACGGTCGAGCGCCGACGCGATCGCCGCCAGCCAGTCCGGAACCCACCTGCGGTCGGACAGCAGCGCCGCTTCGACGACGTTGCGCCTCCCCACGGTGCCGAAGTGCTCGCGCAGCGCGTCGGCCGCCCCCCGCACGGCACCGGGATCGAAGCGCCTCCGGACGCGCGCCTCGTGGCCGCCCCGGGCGCACACCAGCAGCACGTCTCGCAGCGTGTCGACGGTGCGATCGGTCTCGAGGAAGGCAGCCAGCAGCTCGCGATCGGGCGAGCAACGCGCGAACCGCTCGCGTAGCAGCGATCGGAACGCGACATCGAACGCGACCTCGTCGGCAACCTGCGTCTGCTCGAACAGGCGCTGCGCCGCGAACGCATCCTCGATGAGGACGCGGTGACAGAATCCGTGGATCGTGTAGATCGGTGCGTGATCGAATGCGGTCACCGCCGCCCGCAGCCGCCGGCGCGCATCGTCGTCGAGCTCCCAGCACGATGCCGACGCGACCTCGACGTCCGCTCTCGATCCCGCAAGGGGGACCCTCGCCGTAGGGTGAAGTCGATCCTTGCTGCGCTGCGGACCGACTTCGATCGATTCGGCTCGGGCCAATCGGTCGAGCAGGTCGCGGATCCGGAGCCGGAGCTCGGCGACTGCCTTGTCGGTGAACGTGACGAGCAGGATCTGCGACAGCTCGGCACCGGCGAGGATGAGATCGACCACCCGATGCTCGAGGAAGAACGTCTTGCCGGTACCGGCCGATGCCTCGACCACGACGAGCGGCGCGTCCGGAGCCGGCAACGAGGGCGGCCGTGGCACGCGGATCACGCCAGCCCTCCCTTCACGATCGACAGCACCGGCCGGCTCCCACGGCTTGCCGGGCCCGGCGTCGTCGGTGGTGGCATCGCCGGACCGGGCGGCGCGATCTTGGGCGAGCTCGACCGCCCGGCGCCCGGTTCGAACCCGTGGTCTCCTCGCATGCGCTCGACGAGCGGGCGCAGCCGGCGATCGGCGATCTCGGCGATCTCGGGCGGCAGCGACAGCCCGTCGCGACGCTCGATCGGACCGTACCCGAGCCCGCCGGTGGGATCGCCGTGGCTGCGCACCTCGGGCTTGCCGCCGGAGAGTCCCTTCACGAGGGTCTCGAACGGGAGCAGGTAGCCGTGCGCGAGCTCGAGCAGCTCGCCGGCGAGCCGGGCGAGAAACGCGGACGCATCGCGGCGCGACCACGGCTCGTGCTCGATCTCGCAGACGTGGCCGTGGTGGTCGATCAGCGTGTGGATGTGGCCGTCGTTGGCGAGCCCCGCGGCCGCGAGCACGACGTGGTCGAACGCGCCGCGCAGGTGGTACGGCGTCTTCTTGGACAGCTCGCGCAGCATCGGGATCACCGAGACAAAGCGCCGATCACCGTCCGGAACCAGCAGCTCGGTCTGGCCCATGAGCCGGATGCGCGAGCCGGATGCGAGCTCGATCTCGAGCGCCGGATGGAGCGTCGCACCGGGGGAGAATGCCCGCCCGAAGCCGAACCGTACGGCACCCGCGAGCCCGGAGATCGGCGCCATCCGAGCGACCGAGCCCACGCCGGCGAGCCAGGTCTCGAGCACCGCGAGATCGAGCGCACGTGCGGCCTCGGCGAACACCCCGACCGGAAACTGCCCGCGGAGCTGGATGTCCGCGATCGCCGCGTCGTAGCAGGCCTCGATCGCGCGGGCGGGCTCGCGCAGGTGGGTCGCGAACACCTCGCGCAGCAACACGGCGCGATCGGGCCGGCCGAGGTGAAATGGCTCTTCGCTGTGCTCGGCGGCCTGGTCATCGGGCAGCTCGTCGAGCCCGAGCACGGCCTGGGCCCACGCCTGGATCGGGTGCTCGAGGAACCCGCGCAGGTTCGCGATCGTGAGCGGGCGGCTGACCGGCGAGGCGGGCGGGCGCGCCGGTGCATCTTCGACCCCGAGCGCGACGCGCAGGGCCGCCTGCGACGGATCGGCAAGCAACGCGAGCTGGCCGTCCTCGTCGGGGATCGGGTGGCCGGCTGCCCGCAGGTGCGCGTGCACGTCATCGCGCACCGCGCACGCCCAGCGTTCGCGAGCGACCGCCGGCAGGATCGCCGGCGCCGTGCCGCCGAACCGATGCAGCGGATGCCGCGTGGTGATCGCCGCCAGGGCCTCGCGGCTGGATCCGACGCCGAGGTACGGCGTGAGCGCATCGGCGAGCTCGAGCACCACCGAGGACGGACCGAGCGGCTGACCGCTCTTGGGCTCGATGGCGACGTACGACAGGAACAGAGCGTCCCTCGCGCACAGCAGGACATCGAGGAACGCGGCGCGATCGCGATCGCGCGGCGACACATCACCGGCACGCTGCTTGATCCCCGGGCTGGTACGCAGATCGAGCGGGCTGGGGTGATCCCCGGCGGGAAACGCACCCTCGTCGAGCCCGGCCACGAACACGACCCGGAACGGGATGGCCCGCATCGCGGCAAGTGGCGCGATCATCACGCCGGATGCGAGCGGCTCGCCGCGGCTGGCCCGCGCCGAGGCGAGCTGGCGCGCGGCGTGCTCGCGGGCCTCTCGAAAACCCATCGGGCGATCGTCGACGTCGAGGTGCGCGAGCCCGGCGAGCATCGACCGCACGCGCTCGAGATCGCGGGTGGCCTCGGCGTCGCGGGGCGACAGGTACTGGTCGACGAGCGCGGCCAGGATCTCCGCCCAGCGCGCGAGCGGTGCCTCGTGGATCGCGAGCCACGCCGCATCGGCGCACAGCGACCGCACGAGCAAGGCGTAGGTGGCCGCACTCGCCTGCTGATCGGGCCGCAGCTCCTCGGGAGCGACGGCGGTGTTCGCGATCTTCGCGGCACCACGCTGGGCGCGCTCACCGACCATGAACGCGCCCAGCGCGAGGCGGCGGACTCCCTGGTCCCAGTGAAAGTGCCCGGGATGGTCCTCGAGATACGTGCCTTCATGGGCGGAGCCATCCGCGCCGT
>JAGSPR010000548.1 GCA_018262455.1 Deltaproteobacteria bacterium
CGTGTCGCCCGTGCACGCGAACCACGGCTCGGGTCCGCGGCGCAGATCGCTGATCACGAGGCTGATGCTCTCGGGGGTATGCCCGGGCGTGTGCAGCACGCGCACGATCGTGTTGCCCAGCTCGATCGTCTGACCGTCGTCGAGAGGCTCGAACGCAAACGCGACGTTCGCCGAGCGGTGGAGGCAGTACTTCGCGCCGGTGAGCGCTGCGAGTGCACGACCACCTGATCGATGGTCAGCGTGCACGTGGGTGTCGAACACGTGCGTGATCCGCATGCCCTTCGAGGTCGCGAACTCGACGTACGCGTCCACGTCGGTCTCCTGCGGGTCGACGACGCACGCGATCCCCAGTCCTCCGCACCCGAACACGTACGCAGCACACCCGGTCTCGAAGCGATAGAACGGTTTGAAGATCACGGCGCGCTCCCCTCGGTCTCGATCGGCAACCCCGCCGCACGCCACTCCCCGACGCCCTCCTCCAGGCGCGCGGCGCTGATGCCGTGGTCGGCGAGCAACTCGACGGCTTCCAGGGCCCACACGCAGTACGGCCCACGGCAGTACGCGACGACCTGCTTGCGCTTCGGCGCTCGCTTCGCCCAGCTCCTCAGCTCGTCGAGCGGCACCGAGACCGCTCCCGGCAGGTGCCCCTGCGAGAACTCCTCGACCGGACGCACGTCGATCAACGTCACCGTCCCGGCACGCATGCGCTTGGTGAGCTCCCCGCGGCCGATCGGCTCCAGCTCGTCGCGGTGGACCAGGTATTCGCGAGCGACCGCATCCAGCTCGGCAAGCCTCCGCTCACCGGTGAGCCGCAAGGTCTGCCACAGCGCCTCGACCGACGGATCCGCGAGCCGGTACAGCACGCGTTGGGCCTCGCGGCGCGACTCGACGAGCCGCGCGCCGGCCAGGACCTGCAGGTGCTGGGACGCGTTCGCGATCGACATCTCGGTCCCGGCGGCCAGTGCGTCGACCGCGCGCTCGCCCTGCACGAGCAGGTCGAGCAGCTCCAGACGTGCGGGCGACGCGAGCGCCTTACCGATCCTGGCGAACTGTTCGTAGATCCGCTGCTTGGCCAAGTGCGACCGTTCTCTTGTCATTCAATTGATTTCTTGAATACGGCGCAAGCTACAGAACGTCAAGTGCTTTCGCGGAGCGCCAGATAGCGAGTCGCCCTCAAGTTCGACGTCATCGGGACCACGGTCTCGGCCGAGAAGCCACGACAGCGGCAGGATCCTGCGGCAGACGCGACCGCTCACGAGATGCTACGAGACATCCAGCATGAGCATTTATGGCGAGCTCTCCGTCCATCGCTGGATGTTGCGAGATGTGCAACGCAACGAGGCGTACCGGCGTGCGATCGCGCAGGTCGTCAAGCCCGGCGACGTCGTGCTCGACCTCGGCGCCGGCACCGGGATCCTCAGCATCTTCGCGGCCGCGGCTGGCGCACGCCGGGTCTATGCGGTCGAGCGCACGGCGATCGCCCACGTCGCTCGACGCATGATCGAGCGCAATGGCCACGCCTCGCACATCGAGGTCCTGGAGTCCGAGCTCGAAGACCTCACGCTTCCCGAGCAGGTCGACGTCATCGTCTCCGAGTGGATGGGCGGGTTCGGCGTCGACGAGAACATGCTGTCCCCGCTCGTGATCGCGCGCGATCGCTGGCTCAAGCCAGGCGGCAGGATCGTGCCTGGCCGCGTGACCGCGATCCTCGCGCCGGCTTCGATCCCCGAGTTCGACGAGGCCATCGCGTACTGGCGATCGCGCCCGCATGGCGTGGACATGAACCTGATCGCGACCATGACCACGCAGGAGACCTTTCATACCCAGACCCACCTGACGCCCGAGGACCTCGTCGCGGCGCCTCGGACGATGTGGAGCCACGACCCGTACCACTGCTCGCTCGAACAGGCAGATCAGCCGTTCACCGCGAAGCTCACCTTCGTGGCGACGCGGTCGGGAACCCTCTCGGGCCTGGTCGCGTGGTTCACCGCCGAGATGGGCGATGGCGGCGTGCTGACCAACGCGGTCGGCGCGCCGGACACGCACTGGGGGCGCACGCTGTTTCCACTCGATCGCCCGATCGACGTCGCTGCAGGCGCGGCGTTCGACGTCGAGCTGCATTGCGATCCATCGCTGCCAGGCAGCTGTGAGTTCTACTGGTCGCTGAAGATCGAGGGGCACCCGCTCGAGGAGCACGACACGAGGCCCCATCGCCAGGAGCGTGCGCGACCCCACGCGGATCCGACGGTGCCGCGCACGGATCACGCCGGTTGAGACCGACGACGACCTGGGATATGAATGCAGGATGGAAGGTGGGGCCCGCATCCTGGTCGTGCTTGCGTACGCGGCGTGCGCGGCATGCGGCACCGTGGAGGTTCAACCGGACGCGCCCCAGGAGGACGCGCCCTCGACGGCGTGCATCGCCCCCGAGGTTCGCTGCAACGGCAATCAGCCGCAGGCGTGCGTCGCGGGCACCTTCGAAGACCTCCCGGCGTGTGGGACGCCGCGCAATACGTGTGCCGCGGGCGCCTGTGTCGCCCCGAGCTGTGCCGACGGCAAGCAGTGCGCGGGGACCAGCTGCTGCGAGAGCATCTCCCTCTCCACGTTCGCATTCCCGATGGGTCGATCGACGGCGGGCTCGGATGCGTTTGCTACCGGACTGCCGGCCGAGGTGCCCGAGCATTCGGCGAGCACCGACGACTTCTACCTCGATGAGTTCGAGATCACGGTCGGTCGATTCCGTACGTTCGTCGAGGCGTACGATCGCCTTCCGCGACCAACCAGCGGTGACGGCGCACATCCCACCGTTGCCGGCTCGGGCTGGGACGCTGCGTGGAACGCGCTGATGCCGGCCACGGCAACTGACCTGCGCGGCCGGCTGCACTGCAACCCGAACGCGACGTGGACGGATCAGCCGGGCCCCAACGAGCAGAAGCCGATCAACTGCCTGACCTGGTACGAGCTGTACGCGTTCTGCATCTTCGACGGTGGGCGGTTACCAACCGAGGTCGAGTGGGAATTCGCGGCCTCGGGAGGGTTGACGAATCGGCTCTACCCGTGGGGTGCGCAGGCGCCGACACCCGAGCTCGCGACGTTTGGCTGCACGGCGACCAGCTGCGGGCTCGCGGACATTCGCGATGTCGGAACCGCGGCGCTCGGGGCCGCGCCGGCCAGCGGAATCCGCGACCTCGCCGGCAGCATGTGGGAATGGACGCGCGATCGCTACAGCGACGTCTGGTACGCGAACCAGGGCAATACCTGCGCGAGCTGCATCAACCTCGACATGCCCACCTCCCAGGGCTACACGATCCGGGGCGGTGGCTGGAACGCGCAAGGAGATGATCTGCGCGCTGTTCGGCGAGATACCGTGATCCCGGACTTTCGCGGTGTCGAGATCGCCGGGCGCTGCGCGCGCTGAGCGGGTAGCCCACGCGTGGCCATCGCCGAAGATGGCGTCCGGATCTGGCTAGGGCTCCGTCGAGCGAAGACCGGCCGCGAACGCTTGCCGGATCCGGACCTCGAGCTCGCGGTGCAGCACCGCATGTCCGTCAGGAGCCGCGCGGACCGCGTCGAGGAACGACTCCGGCGTCTCGCCTGGCGCGTTACGTACGTCGACGGCACCGGCGCACACGATCCTCGCGTCGTTCACCGAGTAGACGTAGGCGCGACCGATCACCTCGCCGGGGACGTAGGTCAGCTTGGGCCCGGCCCCGGTGATCTCCGGCTGGACCTCGCGATCGATGATCAGGAACATGACGCGCGGCTCGATCCGCGCGAGTCGTTCGCGGTCGAAGCGATTGGCCGTCCCTGCTGCGAGCCTGCGGTCGACCACGTCGACGATCGACGAGGCTCCTGCGAGCTCGTCGTCCTGGACTGGCTGCCCCGCCAGATAGCCTCGAAACGCGCTCGCATCGAACGCGCTCGGATCGGCCCAGCCGTCACGCACGAACCGCTCGATGGCACGCGGCGGCGGGGCCTCGAACG
>JAGSPR010000549.1 GCA_018262455.1 Deltaproteobacteria bacterium
GAGCCAGCGGGTCTGCGCCACCGACTGGTGGCGACGGATCGCGTCCTGGACGGGCTCGGCGAAGTCCTGGACGCCCATGCTCATCGACGTGAAGTCGAGGTCGGCGAGCGCCTCGATCTGCGACGAGCTGGTCGATCGCGGATCGAGCTCGATCGAGCGCCGGGCGTCCGGGGCGATCGCGAAGTAACGTTGGATCGCTCCCATCAGGACCCGCAGGGTGCGGGGAGGCAGGAAGTTCGGCGAGCCGCCGCCGAGCGCGATCTCCGTGACCGGCGCCGTGACCAGCGAGCCCGCCAGCAGGGCCATCTCGGTCGCGAGCTGATCGACGTAGCCGTCGCCGCGCGACTCGTCGCGGGTCGGGATGACGTTGCAGCCGCAGTAGGCGCACAGGCTCCTGCAGAACGGAATGTGGACGTACAGCGAGACCGGCTGCGAGGCGGCGCCGATCCGGCCGAGCTCGCCCTTGACCCGATCCGCGGACACCGGCCCGAACTCGGTCGCCGGCGGGTAGCTCGTGTAACGCGGCCCGCGGCTCGCGTGCTCGGCCAGGCAGGCGGCGGTCGTCTCGGCGGGGGTGAGCATCAGCTCAGTGGACACATCAAGCGCCGTGCCGGACTCCCGTCGGAGCATTCGCGCAAGCCATGCGTGCGGTCAGACCCTCCTCACTCTCTGACGCAAAGATTGCGATGCGCGCCCGCGCACACGCTGGCACGCAGGCTGCTCCAGTTGCCCGACATGACCACCGAACGCTCGGATCCGCTGGCGATCCTGCTGCTCATCACCCTGTGGACCACGCTCGGCCTCGGTCTGATCATGGTGATGGTCGTCGTCCTCATGCACTGACCTCAGCGCCGCTGATCGAGCATGGTCCGGACCCGCTCCGCGAGCGCGTAGCCCCGGAACGGCTTCTCGAGCACCGCGACCTCGGCGCGCTCCACGCCATGCCGCAGCACCGCATCGTCGGTGTAGCCGGTGATGTAGAGCACCGGGAGCGACGGGCGGCGACTCCGTGCCCGTTCGACGAGCTCGCGGCCGTCCATCACGGGCATCACGACGTCGGTGACCAAGAGCGCGACCTCGTTGCCGTGATCGCGCAGCAGCTTGAGGGCGGCCTGGCCGTCGCTCGCCTCGAGCACGACGTACCCACGCCCCCGCAGGGCGCGCGAGATCGCCTGCCGCACGTGCGGATCGTCGTCGACGAGGACCAGCTTCTCGGACCCGTGCGAGCCGGCCCGTGCGATGTCGGCGATCGGATCGGCCGGCGCGTCATTGACGGGCAGGTACAGGCGCAGCGTCGTCCCGACATCGACCTCGCTGTCGAGCTCGATCCGTCCGCCGGCCTGATCGATGATCCCGCGGACCACCGAGAGCCCGAGTCCGGTACCCTTGCCCTGCCCCTTCGTCGTGAACAGCGGCTCGAACACCCGGGCCTTGACCTCGGGTGTCATGCCCGACCCGGTGTCGGTGATCGAGATCATCACCTCGCGCGACGATTCGAGGTTGCGGGTCATGATCGTCAGCGTCCCGCCCCGCGGCATCGCGTCGCGCGCGTTGACGGCGAGGTTCATCAGGACCTGGACGAGGTAGCCGGGATCGATGCGGACGCGTCCGAGCTCCGGCTCGAGCGACGTCGTGATCACGACATCCTCGCCGACCATGCGCCGCAGCATCTTCCGCGTGTCGTTCACCGCGGCGTTGAGATCGAGCACGACCGGCTCGATCACCTGGCGCCGGCTGAACGCCAGGAGCTGGCGCGTCAGCCCGGTAGCCCGGCGCACGGCCTGATCGATCTCGTCGATCAGCTCGCGATCCTGATGCCCTTCGGGCAGCGCCTCGGTCAACAGCGATCCGTTCGCCGCGATCACCGCGAGGATGTTGTTGAAGTCGTGGGCCACGCCACCGGCGAGGAGCCCGAGCGACTCGAGCTTCTGCGTCTCGCGGACCTGCTCCTCGAGCTTGAGCCGCTCGGTGATGTCCTCCGCCACGCCGGCGACCCGGGTTAGGACGCCGCGCGCATCGAGGACGGGGAACACCTTGATCTGGATCGTGCGCGTGGCTCCGTCCGGCGTGATCACGCGGAACGCGTCGCGGCGCTCGCCTTCCCCGCGCAGCACCTTGAACCCGGCCATCCGTTCCCGGTCCTCGGGGTGGACGGCGTGGAGCCAGTCGCGCGCGTCGGCGTAGAGCTGCGCGCACGTGCGCCCGAAGATGCGCTCGTACGCGGGGCTGACGTACAGCATTCCGGTGTTCGCCGGGTCGGTGATCCAGAACGCTTCGTGGATGCTCTCGGCGAGCTCCCGCATCCGATCGTCCCGATCCTTTGCCGCCCGCTCGTCACGCCGGCGCTCCGTGAAGTCGACCAGGGTCGACAGCGCGTGCCCCACGCCGCCGATCTCGACGACGCGGATCGTCAGCTGCAGCGAGAGCAGTCCGTTCGGGGAGTCGACCCCGATGTCGCGCCGATCGATGGCCCCGCCCGCGCGAAGCGTGGCGAGCAGGTCCGCGCGCTTCTCGGTGCCCACCACGACGATGCCGACGTCCTCGGGCGTGTGGCCGAGGATCTGGGCCTCGGTGACCCCGAACAGCTGGAGGTAGGCATCGTTGACCTGGACGATCCGGCCATCGACGATCCGGCTCAGGGAGGTCGGGAGCGGCGTGTAGCGGAACAGGTCGAACGGATGCTTCATGGATGTGCAGGTTTTGCAGCTGCCGTGCCGCGCGCGAATCACAGGAAACCCCCGACTTCCCCTGCGTTCGCGCAGATCGTGCGTGATACCCGCACCGAGTCACGTGAGTTGCGTGGGACCGGGCTCCGGCACCGCGAGACCCCGCACGATGTCCAGTGCCGAGACCACGCCGACCAGCCGTCCCTCCGCGTCGACGATCCCGAGGTGGTGAACGCTCTCGCGGGTCATCACGGTCGCGGCCTGCTCGACGGTCGCATCCTCCGCCAGCGTGATGGCGACCGGGAGCATCAGCTCCATCGCCGTGCGGGGCAGCAGCGACCTCGTCGACGGGATGTCCGTGCCCACCGGCCCGACGGCCAGCAGCTGCTCGACCAGATCGCGCTTCGTGATCAGGCCGACCGGGCGGCCGTGCCTGTCGACCACGGGAACACAGCCGATGCGGTCGCGCACCAGGAGCTCGGCGAGCACCTCGGTGGCGAGCGCAGGATGTGCGCAGATCAGATCGCGCGACATGATCTGCGCGACCGGGGTGCTCGCGAACGGCGTGGGCTGCCCGACGAGCGGCGGCGCGTGTGTGCCTTCGAACACGCGGTCCCGCGGGTCGCCGCGGTCGCGGTAGACGTGTTGGATGGTGTGGGACGGCGCTCGGGCGCGCATACCTCCTTACACGAGCAACGTTCGCGCCACGACTCACCGCGCTACGGGGGTCGCTGCGCGCTCGGCGATTCCCGCGAGCGTCCTCAGGGAACGCCCCAGGCGTACGAACAACCCGCGTCGCGAGGTGAGCGGCAGGTGGATCTGGGCCCACGGATACATCCGCTCGTCCTCGTGCGCCGCGTGGGTGCGGAGTGCCTCGATCAGCGCCTTCATGGCGTGCTCTCGCATCGTGTGAAGGTCCGTGTCGATGCCCGCGCGGGTCAGCGCCTCGCGAATCCGCGCATGATCGGCGCGGATCTGCGCGGCGTCCTGCGGCGCCTCGAGCGCATACGCGGGCAGGATCACGTCCTCCTCGGCCGCGAGGTGCTCGAGGATCGCGCGCTCGAAGGAGCGGAAGTCGCGGACCAGATCGCGCGCGTCGTCCGCATAGATCGACGCCAGCATCCTGCGGTACGCCGCCTCGATGCCGCGGTGGTGGTCAGCGAGCAAGAGGCGGGGCCCGTTGCCCGGACCTGCATCGAGCCCGCGGTCTGCGTGGAACTGGTTCGTCATGACCGTCTCCTGCCTTCCGAATCGAGCAAGACGCGGACCAGCCAGCGGACCGCGCACCGCGAGGAGACGGCACCCTCCTTGCTGGAGA
>JAGSPR010000550.1 GCA_018262455.1 Deltaproteobacteria bacterium
GGCGACAACTACCTGACGCCGTGCCTGCAGCAGGTGTTCCGCACGACGTGGAATCTCGACGCTGCGCTGCCCGCGGGCTGCACGACGTGCACGCAAGCCGACGGCGGCGGGCTCGCGAACGCACTCGGTTATCTTGCCGACGCATATCCCGACCGCCGGTTCGGGCTCGTCACCGCCAATCGCGATGGCGTGGTCCGCAGCTTCTTCGGGTATGGCTATCCCGACTGCGTGGCCGGGGCGGTCGGCAATCCCATGCCCGAGACCGAGTTCGC
Source organism: Deltaproteobacteria bacterium (assembly GCA_018262455.1). The sequence goes on from JAGSPR010000550.1 coordinate 273, forward strand.
CGCGGGGATCACCGAGCTTCGCGATCAGACGCTCGCGAATCACCCGAACTTCCGCGTGTACACGAAGGACAGCGGCCAGCACGTCTGGCTGCTGTTCGAGCCCGGAAAGATCTCGCCGCGGACCGACGGCACCGGCAAGCACCTCTCGGATTGGCTCTCGGAGATGCTCGATCCGAGCGCGCAGTGGGACAGCGTGGCTCCGTAGCGCGAGACCACATCGACCCGAGGCCGCCGCAACCGAGCGCCGCGCCTCCCTGGCAACGTCGCGTGGACTGTTCGCCTTGGCACGCAACAAGAAACACGGCCTCCGGGTCTCTCGGAGCGCCCGCTGCCCCCACGGTGTACGCTGCGGTTCGTGATTCTCGCGCGTTCAGCCGCGGCCAGCGCCGCCCACCAGCTGGTTCGGGCTCTGCAACGTAGGATGGTCGACGCCCAGGAGCGGGTGGCGCGCGACCTCGGAGAGCCGGATCAGTTCAGCGAGCTCAGCTGGGTCCGCGATGAAGGGCGACACGGCGGAGGAACGCGCCTCTCGATCGGTGACACCAAGATCTTCGATCGCGCTTCCGTCAACGTGTCACAGGTCCACTACGACGACGAACCTGGCAAGCGGCTCAGCTCGGCGACCGCGCTCTCGACGATCATCCATCTTCGTCATCCGCACGCCCCCTCTGTCCACGTCCACGTCAGCTGGACCGAGATGCGAGATGGCAGTGGCTACTGGCGGATCATGGCCGATCTCAACCCCGCGATCCGCGAGACCGAGCTCGCGTTGGCAGGCAAGGCACGCTTCATCGCGGCGTTGCGCGCCGTGGCGTCGCACGTCTTCGACGACGCAGCGCGCCAGGGCGACAACTACTTCTTCATCCCGGCGCTCGGCCGACATCGCGGAGTCGCCCACTTCTATCTGGAGCAGTACGCGACCGCCGATCCGGTGGCCGACGCAGCGCTCGCCCGCGTGGTGGGGGAAGCGGCGATCGATAGCCACGCCGCGATCGTGGGCGACGCCCTGCGCACCCACGGCTCCCCCAGTGCCGAAGCAAGGGCCAGCCAGCTCGCGTACCACACGCTGTACCTGTTCCAGGTCCTGACCCTCGACCGCGGGACGACGTCGGGGCTACTGGTTCACGATCAGAATGACGTCGGGATCCTGGGCTCGCTGCCATCTCATGTCGACCGCACCTTGCTGGCCAGCTGGCGCGCTCGGGTGCCGGTCCCCGTCGTCCAGCTGGTCGACAGGCTGCGCGAGGCGCTTCCCGCGGGCGAGGTCGTCGAGATCGATGACAACGCCCAACGCGGGCTGGCAGCGGCGGTGCGCGCGTTCTACCAGGCGAACCCGCGCGCGCTCGACCTCCAGGCGCGCGGCGATGTGGTGCCGCCCACGGTGGCGAACCACCGCTGACTCCAGGCGGATCGAGTCGGCGCATTCGCGCGGTCAAGGCCGAGCAGGCAGAGACCTCATCACAGGACGCGCCAGTTGCGCGTGAGTGTCGACCCGAGGTTCGCGATCTCATTGATCAGCGTATCGCCATGTACAGATCGAGCTGACGGTGGAAGACGATGGTCCGCTGATCGGCGGTCAGGGTCGGGTCGCCCTCATCCATGGACGAGCTCACCACGTCGACGACCGTCGGCGGGCCGAACGGATCGCTCGCCGCGGCGCGCGTCGCGATGAAGATATCGTCGGTCGTCCCCATGCGATCGCTGTGGAAGTACACCGTGAGCCCGTGCTGATCGAGGTCGGGTGAGCAATCGGTGACCGCCGAAGCGAGCTCGGCCACGCGTGTGGCGGTGGACCATCCGGTGTTGGGAGGACCTTCGACGGCCCGTTGGTAGATCCACATGTCGCGTGTGCCGACCGTTCCTCGCGTGACCATCGCGACCAACCCGTCGCGCGACAGCTCGGGGGTGGTGTCGACGTCCGCGCTCGACAATGCGGGTAGCGGGGAGGCGCCGGTGAAGCTCGCGGTCAGGCTCGTACGAGTTGCGAATACGATGTCCTGACCGTTGCTGAAGTACATGATCAGGCCGTCCGCCGACAAGCTGGGGCCAAGCTCGTCGGCGGTCGTGTTGACCGGGGTCATCGGCACGGGCGTCGAGAACGCATCGGCGAGGCTCGCACGCACGGAACGGTAGAGATCGTAGCCGCCCGCGCCGCCGGGGCGACTGCTGTGGAACACGAGCTCGAGGCCATCCCCGCGGAGCTCCGGGTCGGAGTCATCGTTCACGGAGTTGAGAGCGGTGAGGGGCTGCGGAGCTCCCCATGGTCCGAGCAGCACGGCATCGCCCGCCGTGTCCCGCGTTGCATCGACCGGGGTTCCATCGACCGGGATGCCGTCGACGCGCGCCTCGAAGCCGAGGCGACCACAGGCGGCGACCAACACGCCGAGGAGCGGGGACCAGCGGTCCATGTGGTTCATTCTCCCCCGATCGCCAGGTTGGCGGGTGGGCAATGCGACGATCCCATCGTCGTCGTTGCGGCCGTCCGGAAAGATCCAATGCGTGCGCAGAGCGGGCGACGAGCGAACTGCCGCATCATCTGCCGACGGACGGTGGGCGCCCGCCCCGTCGGCGGGCGGTGTAACCTCGTCGGGATGGCCGTCCATGCGGACCCACGCTCCGCCGGATCCGCTGCGGTGCCTGACTCGCTCGCTCGGCTGTGGAGCGTGGATCTGCCGCGCGAACACGGCTTCGAGCCGCTGATCGTCGAAGGGGAGCTCCCCGTCGAGCTCCGCGGGACGCTGTATCGCAACGGCCCCGGCCTGTTCGGCCAGCGCGGCGTTCGCTACGCGCACCCGTTCGAGAGCGATGGCGCGCTCACCGCGATCCGGATCGGCGGGGGCACGGCGGCAGGGGCGGTCCGGATCACCCAGACCCGGGGGCTGCGCGAGGAGCGGGCCGCCGGCCGCATGCTGTTCGGCACGCGAGCCCCGTGGCTGCGGCGAATCCGGAACCTGGTGAAGGGCGACCACAAGAACACCGCCAACACGAGCGTGCTCGTCTGGCAGGGCCGGCTGTTCGCGCTGATGGAGGCCGGGCGTCCGACCGAGCTCCGCGCCGACGACCTGACGACGATCGGGGAGTCCAATCTCGACGGTGCGATCGTGTCGTGGTTCTCGGCGCACCCGCACCGCGTCGCGGCACGCCGCACCACGTACGGCTTTGGCGTCGAGTACGGGCGGCGCCCGCGGCTCCACCTGTACGCGCTCCCCGATCACGGTCCCGCCCGCCACCTCGGCACGCTCGCGCTGGCGGGGGCGCCGATGCTCCACGACTTCATCGCGACCGAGACCCACCTGGTGTTCTTCGTCTCGCCGGTCCGCGTCGATATTCCCCGCGTGCTGCTCCAGCTCGGCGACTTCGAGCAGCTGTTCCGCTGGCGACCCGAGCTGGCCACCGAAGTGATCTGCGTGCCGATCGATCGGCCGGCCGAGCCGGTCCGGTTCATGGCCGACGCGTTCTTCCAGTGGCACTTCGTGAACGCGTTCGACCAGGGCGGCGAGATCATCGTCGACTACGTCCGCTATCCGACGTTCGAATCGTTCCACTCACTCGGCCAGCTGGGCCGCGGAGGCGGGCCGGGGGCACTCGCGCATGGGCGGTTGCACCGGGCGATCCTCGACCCGCGCGCGAGGACGCTGCGCTCGGAGCCGATGTCCGACCTGGGCTGCGAGTTCCCGACGATCGCGCCCGGATCCGAGGGCCGGGCGCAAGCACGTGACCGAGCCGTTGTTCGTGCCCCGGCCCGGCGCAGCCCACCTCGACGACGGATGGCTGCTCTCGCTCGGTCACGACGGCCCGAGCGAACGCGCGTTCCTCGCCGTCTACGACGCAGCGCGGCTCGCGGACGGCCCGCGCGCCCGGGTGTGGTTCGATCACCACCTCCCGATCACGTTCCACGGCACGTTCGTGCCCGAGGGCCGCTGACCGTGGTCGACGAGTTGCCGACGGTGGCCGACGACCCGCGCGGGCGTGGCGAGCCCGGCAAGCCCGAGGACTCGCGCAGCACGCCGTCGTCGACCACCGAGGATCCGACGATCGCCGCGCGTCCGGCCGTGACCCAGACCCGACGTGGCTCTGCGCGCGGTACGCCGTCGGTGGCGCCTGACGCGCTCCCCTCGCGCGGGACACGGGCGTCAGCGACGTCGGCGGCCTCGACCCCCGCGGGCGCGCTCGACCTGGGTTCGATGTCGCACGCACGCTTGCTCGCGTGGGCGCTGATCGGCCTGTGCATGTTCGGGCTCGGGGCGATGCTGATCGTCGACACAGGAACCCCGACCTCGCGCCTGCTGCTCGGCACGACCTGCGGCGCGCTCGTCGCCGTGCTCGGCATCGCGCTGTGGCTGACGCGCGGTCAGACGCCATCGATGCGGATGATCGGAATCTTCGGCCAGCTCGCGTGCTGTTCGGCGTTCGGCGTGATCGCCTACTGGGGCGTCTACTCGCCAGCGATGTCGATCTACGTGCTCACGCTCTACGTCTACGCGAGCACCGTCGAGCGAGGCTTCGCGATCGCAGCGTACGCGACCATCGCGGGCATCCACGCGACGCTGTGGTGTCTGATCATGACGGGCGTGACTCCCGACCTGGGCGTGATCCGAGGGGACGGGCTCCGCTGGCAGGACCATGCGCTGTCGTTCGTCACGATCCACGTGTTCTTGATCATCGGCTTCGTGGCAGCGCGCCTGTCGCGGCGAGCGACACTGGCGACCCTGGGCAAGCTCGATGCCGCGGTGCGCAGCGTCGCCGTGCGCGAGGCGTTGCTCAACGAAGCCCGGCTCGATCTCGAGCACGCGCGGGGTGGTCCGGGCCTGTTCACTGGCCAGCTGATCGGCTCGTTCCAGCTCGGCGACGTGATCGGGCGCGGGGGGATGGGCGAGATCTACGCCGCTGTCCACGTCGAACGCGGCGAGCCCGCGGCGATCAAGCTCCTGCATCGTCACATGCTCGGCGACGCCGCGCGTGTCGAGCGGTTCCTGCGCGAGGCGCGCATCGCGGGAACGGTCGGCAGCGAGAGCGTGCCGCGGGTGCTCGAGGCCTCGGAGCCGGAGGCCGAGATCCCGTACCTCGCGATGGAGCTGCTCGACGGCCACGACCTGTCGGAGCTACTGCGCCTGCACGGGCGGATGCCGATCGATCGCGTCGTCGGCCTGCTGACTCAGGTCGGCGCGGGCCTCGCTGCCGCCCACGCCGCCGGGATCGTGCACCGCGATCTCAAGCCCGCCAACCTGTTCCTCGCCAGCACGCCCGCGGGCCCGCGCTGGAAGATCCTCGACTTCGGGATCTCCAAGCTGGTCTCCGCGACCGGCACGTTGACGCGCGGCGGCCTCCTGGGCACGCCGGGCTACATGGCTCCCGAGCAGACACTCGGCGAGGACGTCGACCACCGCGCCGACGTGTTCTCGCTCGCGGTCATCGCATACCGCTGCGTGACCGGGCGGACCGCGTTCATCGGCGACGAGGCCGAGGTGTTGCGCGGCACGCGCGAGCGCATGCCGTCGCGGCCGAGCCTGCTCGCGCCGATCGATCCGGCTGTCGAGGCGGTGCTCGCGATTGGCCTCGCCAAGCAGCCCGAGGATCGGTTCGCCGGTGCAGTCGGCTTTGCCGACGCGTTCGCTCTCGCCAGCCGCGGCGAGCTCGCCGACGCGCTCGCCGCGCGCGCGGTCGAGCTCGGCCGGCGCTGGCCATGGGCGTGAGGGACCGTTCCGTCCAGATCATCCCCGGCCGGTGGACGTGGCGCCGAAGCGAACCCGATCGAGCCAGCCCGGCCCGGAGACACATCGCGTAGACTGTTCGCCTTGGCGCGCAACAAGAAACACGAGCGAGCTCTCGATGCACGCGGACGCCTGCTGATCGAGCGTCGCAACCTTCCTACCGGCGCGGCGAGCTCGCTCGCGAACGATGCGTACCACTTCCTGCGCACCGCCTCGTGGACGCGGATCACGGTGCTGCTCGCCATGGTGTACCTGGCAGTGAACGTGTTGTTCGCCACGATCTTGTGGCTGGGGCACGCCGACGTCACCAACGTCCACGGGTTCGTCGACTACTTCTGGTTCAGCGTGCAGACGCTCGCGACAATCGGCTACGGGGTCCTCGCACCCAACGACACGCTGTCGAACGTGATCGTCACGATCGAGAGCTTCCTGGGCTTCGGGC
>JAGSPR010000233.1 GCA_018262455.1 Deltaproteobacteria bacterium
GAGCGCCGAGTCGACCCACGCGAGCTGGCGCTTGAGCGGCACGGGGCCGAGCAGGTTGCGCTGGCGATCGAGCGCGACCGGACGTTCGGCAGCGCAGGACCCGAGACAGACGACGCCGGCGAGCGTGCCGACGAGGATGAGCGATGTGGTGCGCATGGGGGGGTCCTAATCGATGATCTGGCTGTTGAGGTCGAAGCCGGTCAGCGTGCGGACCTGACCGGTGATGATGTCGATGAAGCTCACGCGCCCGAGCGGGTGGCGCTGCGACACGTAGATCTTGTTCGACTCGGGCAACACCCCGATCGAGTCCGGCGGAGATCCGAGCTCGATGGTGCGCACGACGCCGCTATCGAGCTCGATCTGCTGGACTGCGACGAACGCGCCCTCGGCATCCCCGCCGTCGAGCGTGACGTAGGCGCGAGCCGCGGCCGGCCCCGGAGCGAACGTGAAGTGCGATGGATTGACCTCCGTGATCTGCAGCTTCGAGAACCCGGTCGCGATGTCGAACATCGAGTAGCCTGGCTTCTTGTCGATGAAGTCCTCGAGGCTCGTCGCCTGCGCCGGATCTCCCGGCTTGCGCGCATGGAGCACGATCGCCTTGGTGCCGGTCGGATCGAAGCCGACCGAGAGCACGCTCTTCTGGAGCGGGAACGTCCGGTGCGGGAACCCGGGCTTGTCGAGGTCCACGACGGTGATGCGCTCGTCGAGCGTGGCGTTGGTGAACAGCAGGCCGCGCTTGCCATCGGCCGACAGCACGAGCGAGCCACTGGTCGCGTTCGTGAGCGCCACGGTGGTGATCCCGGTGGGATCGATCGCGTCGCCGGGGATGTCGATCACGGCCAGCCGCGCCGGATCGCGGAACACGGCGTAGACCCGCGATCCGTCGGGCGCAAGATCGATGTCGGAGGGCACGGCCGGCAACGTGAGGTTCCAGGCATCACCGGCCGTCGGACCGAGCAGGCTCACCACCCGCAGGCCGGCGAACCCGGGGCGGCGCACGACAGCGTACTGGCCCGACGCCACCACGTTGACCTCCACGCCGCTCGCGTCCCCGAAGATGTCCTCGGTGACGGGAATCGGCGGGACGATCGTCGCTTGACCGGCGGTCATCGCCGGCAGATCGATCACCGACACCCCGTCGTCGGTCACCACGAACGCGTAGCGTCCGCTGGCATCCGACTGGACCTCGCGGGGGCGGAACCCGACCGTGAGATCCACGGCGCGCTGCTCGCCCGGCCCGACCGCGAGCACGGTGACGTCCTGGAACGACCCGATCTCACCGACCGCCGCGAGGCTGCCGGCATCCGCGATCGCCTTCTGGAGGTCGAAGAACGCGACGGCATAGCGACCGCCCGGCGCCACCGCCAGGCGGTTGAGGTTCGGCAGCGTCGGGTACAGCTCCTTCGCGATCGAGCCGGTCGCGGCTCGCACGACGGTGGCCGCGCCGTTCTTGCTGTCGAGCACGACCGCGGTGTCGGTGCCCGGCAGGGTGGCGAGGATCTTCGGCCGGTCGCCGACCTCGAGCGAGACGACCTCGAGGTTGGCGCCGTCGATCTTCGCGAGCCGATCCTGGTCGGTCATCGCGACCCACACGAATCGGCGCGAGTTCACCGGCTCGCTGAGCTTGTACTCGACTTCGGGGGGCGGAGTGACGCCTGCGTCCCCGGTGGGGGTCGGCGGTACGCACGTGCCGAACTCCGAGCAGGTGAAGCCGACCGGGCATTCACTCGAGGAGAAGCACTGCGGCGTGCCGGCGCCGGCATCACTCGAGGGCGAATCATCGCCGGTGGCGTAGTCACCACCGGAACCAGCACAAGCAGCAAGTACCGAGGACACCGCGGCGAGTAGCCACGGATTCGAGCGCAGCATGGGACCTCCAAGCGGCTCGTCCTGATGCGAGCAGCGAGAGAGGTGTTGGCAAGGGTCGTGCCGCGGAGGTCCCTGCAACGACGAGTGGTTGGCGCGCGGCAGTTCGCACCGGATCCCCGCGGCGCGACAGCAATGTCAGAGCTTCAGTCGATCGGCAGGTCGATCGTGCCGAGATCGGTGACCTGGTTCGGCGGCGCCACCCTATCAGCATTGCGTCCGCGCAGCTCGCTCAGGGCGCCGTCACGACAGCAAACCAGATCACCATCTGGCACCTCACCCAGCCTGTCCCGACGCTCGCGCGCAGCTCCTCGCGGATCGCGACGAGATCGAGCCCGTCGAGCTCGTAGCTGGCGCACAGCACTGCCCAGACATCATCGAAGCTGCCCGAGAGATCGAGCTCGGCACGCTCGAACGCAAGCCCGCTCCAGCCGGCGAACAACGCACGCCATCCCGCCTCGGACCTCGCACGTCGGTCACCGAACCGCACCGGATCGCGCAGTCGTGGCGCGAGGATCCGGAGCAAGCGATGGAACGCATCATCCCCGGTGGCCGTCGGCCCGCCGCCGAGCACTGCCGCGAACCGTCCACCCGGCACGAGCACCCGCGCGAGCTCGCCGACCACACGCTCGACGTCGTCGAGCAACATGAAAGCGAGGTGACACACCACGGCTTCCAGCGATCGGTCCGCGACGGGCAGGCACTGGGCCCGTGCGCGCAGAAAAGCCCCCGGACGCGACGTCGCCAGGGCGAGCTCGGGGCCCGAGAGATCGACACCGAGCGCGAAGCAGCCGCGCCGGGCGAGCAACTCGACCAGGTGGCCATCACCGCACCCGAGGTCAAGCACGCGAGCGCCCGGCGGAACCAGGTCTGCCAGCCGCTCGTAGCTGCCGCCGCGAGCCAGTCCACGCGACGTGATCCCGGGATGGTGCGCGTGGAAGCGAGTGATCCGGTCCTCGGCCTCGCTCGGCATCGACTCACGCTATCCTGGCACACCGGTGTTCGCAGGTCTCCTCATGGTCACGCTCGCGGCCGCGTCCTGGGGAACGTGGAGCCTGTTCCTCCGGCCGACCGGGCTGCCGGCCACGGTCACGACCCCGATCGTGTTCGCGGTGATGGGCCTCGTCGCCCTGCCCTTCGCGTTGCGCAAGCCGGCGCCCCGCTGGGATCGCACCACCGTCGCGCTCCTGCTCGCGAACGCGGCATTCGATGCACTGAACGTCGCCGCGTTCTTCACCGCCATGGAATACACCGAGGTGGCGATCGCGGTGCTCACCCACTACGTCGCGCCGATCCTGATCGCCGTGGCCGCGCCCAGGATCGATGGCACGAGTGCGCGCGGCGTCGCACCGGCGACCGCGGTCGCGCTCGCTGGCCTGGTGGTCGTGCTGCAGCCCTGGAACGTTCCTGCGGACGGCGCGCTGATCGGCGCGGCGTTCGGGCTGACCTCCGCGTTCTGCTACGCCGGAAACGTGTTCGTCGTCGGCCGGCTCGCCGTGCGGATCGGCTCGGCTCGGCAGATGTCGTATCACGCGCTGATCGCGGCGGCCCTGCTCTCACCGCTCGCGTTCGGCCGGATCCACGAGGTGACCTCCGGCGACCTCGCGCTGCTCGTGGCCGGTGGCGCAACCATCGGCACCGCCTCGGGAATCGTGTTCGTGATCGGGCTGCTCCGGGTCGGCAGCGCGCGGACCGCCGTGCTCACGTTCGCCGAGCCCCTGGTCGCCGTGCTGATCGGTGCGTTCGTGTGGGGTGAGCCACTCCACCCGCTCTCGATCCTGGGCGGGGCGATGGTCCTGGGCGCGGGCATCCACGTTGCGAGCAAGGCACGCTAAGCTCCGTGGCCATGGACCCGCGCGTCACGATCGCGATGCCCGCGTACAACGAAGAGCCCTACATCGAGGCATGCATCGCGAGCGTGCAAGCGCAGGATTACCCGCCCGCGCTGATCGAGATCCTGGTCGCGGACGGCCGCTCCACCGACCGCACGCGCGAGATCCTGGCCCGGCTCGCGGAGCTCGATCCCCGCATCCGGGTGGTCGACAATCCTGCTCGGCTGCAGGCCGCCGGGCTCGGCCTGATGGTGAAGCAGGCCACCGGCGACGTGATCGTCCGGATGGACGTCCATGCCGAGTACGCATCCGACTACGTCCGCAAGTGCGTCGAGACGCTCGAGCGCACCGGGGCCGACAACGTGGGCGGCGCGCAGCGCGCCAAGGCCAAGACGTTCTTCCAGCGAGCCCTGTGTGCTGCGCTCGAGAGCCCGCTGGGCGTTGGTGGCGCGCGCTATCGATCGGCTGCGGCCGAGGGGTTCGTCGACACCGTCTTCCTCGGCACGTTCCGGCGCCGCGTCTTCGAGACGGTAGGGCTGTGGGATCCGGGAGCTATCACGAACGAGGATGCCGAGCTCAACCAGCGGATCCTCGACTCCGGCGGGCAGATCTATCTGTCGCGCGACATCGTGGTCCACTACTTCCCGCGTGACTCGATCAAGGGGCTCGCGACGCAGTACTTCAAGTACGGTCGCGGCCGGGCGCGGACGCTGCTCAAGCTCGGCCGGTTCCCGACGGTTCGGCCGCTGATCCCGTTCTTCGTCGTCAGCGGCGCCGCGGCGCTCGTGCTGATCCCGCCACTCTGGCCGCTCGCACCCGCAGCCTTCGCAGCGTACGCGCTGGCCACGGGCGCGGAAGCCGTGCGCATGGGCAGCAAGCTGGGGATCTCGGCGATCCCCACGGTGTGGTCGATCTTTCCGGTGCTGCATGGCGCCCACGGAGTCGGGTTCGCGGCGGGCCTCTTCCAGTACCTGCGCAAGCCCGACTGGCCAGCCGAGCCCGAGCGCGTCGCGCCGAAGAAGGTCGTGCTGAGGGCCGTCTGACTCCCCGGTGTCAGGGGTGATCGAACGGATCGTCGTCACTTCCGCGCGGTCGCAGCTTCTTGGGAGCGTCGGGCGCGCGCTTGGCAGGACCGCCGGCATCGAGCGTCCCGGCGATCCCGTGGGCCGACCCATCGGCCGGCACCTCGGCGCGTGCGTCATCGATCAGGGCGGCGTCGCGCGGCATCGCGGGCGTCGTGGTCCCGTGCTCGGAGCCGCCCGCCGGCGCGGACGTCGACCCCGACGCGACCACCATCGCCACGACGATCGCGCCCGCAGCCAGCACCGCGAGCACCGCCCCGAGCAGCCGTCCGCCGCGGCGCGTGCGCGAGACGGACTCGCCCGCGCTGCTGGCGAAGGTGGACAGTGGACCATGCGGGTACTGCGCGGCCGAACCGCTGCCGGCCACGGTCGGCGCGGTCGGCGGCACGATCGGTGGTTCGGTGATCGCGGGCGGCGGCGGCGGCGCGGGACTCGAGGTCCCTCGTGGAAGCGCCCGCACCGGAGCAATCGACGGGATCTCGCTCAGCGACCCGATCGCCGCCGCGAGGTCACGCGCGAGCTCGGTCATCGACGCGTAGCGATCGTCGGCGCGCTTGGCGAGACACTTCATCGTGATGGTGTCGATCGTCAGCGGGATCTGAGGCACGAACATGCTCGGCAGGGGCGGCGTCTCGCGCAGGTGCGCGGCGATCATGTCGCCCGGGGTCGAGGCCGTGAACGGGAGTCGGCCACACAGCAGATGAAACAGCACGCAGCCGAGCGCGTAGATGTCGGTGCGGTGGTCGACATCACCCGCGCCGCGACACTGCTCGGGAGACATGTACGTCGGCGTGCCCATGATCACGCCGGTGCGCGTGCGCGATGGGTTGCCGTGCTCGTCGCCGAGCAGCTTCGCGATCCCGAAGTCGAGGATCTTGATCCGCTCCCCGCCCGCCACCGCCGGATCGGGCACGAGGAACAGGTTGTCGGGTTTGAGGTCGCGATGAATGATCCCGGTGGCGTGCGCGACGGCCATCGCCATCGCCGTCTGCCGCACCACGCGCACCGCATCCGCCACCGCGAACCGGCCGTCGCGCAGCCGGGCCTGCACCGACTGGCCGGCGAGGTGCTCCATCACGATGTACGCCGCGCCATCGGTGTGCCACCCGAAGTCGTAGACGACGACGATGCCGGGGTCGGCGATCCGGGTCGCCGCGCGGGCCTCGGCAAAGAACCGGTTCACGATCGCCTGGTTCTGCGAGACCTCGGGTAGCAGGAACTTGATCGCGACCCGGCGACCGAGCAGCGTGTGCTCCGCCAGCCACACCGCACCCATACCGCCCGCGCCGAGCTGCGAGAGGATGTGATAGGTCCCGACCACCTGGCCGATCATGGCCATGGCAGGGTAACAGACGATCACAGCGGGAACAGGTCGACCACCGCGAGCCCGAGCGAAACGCCACGATCGCTGGTGCGCACGTACTGCAGGTGCAGGCCCACCTCGATGCGGCCCTGGAGCAGCCGCACGATCACCGGGCTGGCGCGCAGGGTCCACCACGACTGGGAGCCGTTCTCCCGGTCCAGGTTCCTGATCTCGCGGTCGCTGCCGACGCCGAGCCCACCGCCGAACATGAACTGGGGCAGCGGCATCCAGACGTAGTCGAGGCTGAGCCCCACCGCGAACAGCTTGGTGTTCGAGTCGGGATCGTTGAGATCGTCCGGGAACTTGTCGTAGAGCACCGAGCCGATCGCGCGCAGCGCACCGTGCGGCACGGCGAGCCCGCCGCTGATCCGTGCGCCGCTCACCGTATCCTCATCGCTCGTCATGCCCAGGATCAGGCCGAGCCCGAGGTGCCGCACGGGCGGGATCTGTGGCGGTGCCTGATTGACGATGCCGATCGGCGGCGGGATCCGGTCGATGGGCTTGCCAGTCCCCGCACCGGTGCCCGGATCGCTCACCGTGGGCCCCGGGCCCTGCGGCGGCTCGACTGGCACCGGCACGAGCGCCGCGACCTCGACGCCGAGCTTGTCCTTGGCGTGCAGGGGCTGGGTCGTCGACCACGGCAGGAACTTCGGTGCCGTGGCCTCGACCACGTAGTCGCCCGGATCGAGCGCGACTGGTGTGTTCCACTGCGCGGGATCGACCGCGAGGCCATTGCGCTTGATGACGAGCCCCTCGACCTGGCGGTCGGGCGCGATCGTGATCGTGATGTACGCGAGCTTGGCCTTGATCGCGATGGCGCGCTGGTCGGCCACGACGCGGCGCTTGTCGTTCCTGGCCGCGGCGAGCTCCTTGGCCTCGACGAACAGCGCCCACGAGGTCGCGGTCCGGCCCTGCTTCTCGCGGCAATCGGCGAGGTTCAGCAGGGTGCCGACCGCGGGTTCGAGCAGCTGGCTCTGCGCGAACGCGTCGCATGCCTCCGGGATCTTGCCGGCCTTGAGCAGATCGCGGCCGTCGCGGAACAACTTCTCGGAGGCCGGGCTCGCCGCGGCAGCGCCGGCGAACACGGCGAGCGTCGCGAGGACGGCGAGGCTGCTGCTGCGGGGAGTCACGACGGCGAGCCTATCAGTCGGCCGGCAGCGTCGCCCTGCCCGAGTCGATCTTGATCAGCTCTCGCACCTGGGCGAGCCGAACCCCCAACGCGACACGATCCGTGATGTCCGCGGTGATCCGGGCGAACCCGAGCAGGCGCGCGGCATCGCGGACCAGATCGTTGGCCGAGATCCCGGTCGCGCGCTCGACCACGATCCGGGCCGCCGCAGCGAGCTCGGACAGCGGGACCTGCTCGATCTCGCGCAGCGCCGTGGTCACCGCGCCGGCCACGCGGACCGGGGGCATCGCGCCAGGATCCTGGTCGAGCCGCCACACGACATCCTGCTCGTCCCCCCATCTGCCTCGGCCCTCGAGCGCGACCCGGACCTGATCGGTCACCCGCTGGGTGACCCGGCCGATGCCGAAGTACGCGCCGACACGACGCGCGAGCAGCTCGACATGAATCGGCGCCTCCGCCGCGAGGATCTGCTCGACGACCTTGCCGAGCTCCGCGACGTGTCGCAGCGAGAACAGGTCATCGGGGGTCCGCCGCCCCGACGGGATCGCGGCCGCCGTGTACGGGCCGATCAGAATCGAGTTGCGAGGGATCCGGACGGGCGAGCTGCCCGCTGCGAGCGTCGGCCTCGTCGCGCTGTCGATCACCTGGACCGGGGCATCGAACGAGGCCGAGTGATCGGACGGAGGTCTGGATGGGAGGCGCGCCACCGCGCCAGTCCCCGCCGCGACCGTGCGCGGCTGCCCGCTGGGTCGTGCCAACCGACCCGACGCCGGGGTGACGACCATCGGGCGCGGGACCATGGATGTCCGGCGTTGCCGGCTCGCGGCGATCGCGGTCACGATCGCGCCGTGGGCACGCTGGATCTCGCGCTCGGGATCCGCCCACCAGTCGAGTGACCACACGCGATGCAGCCGCCAGCCGAGCTGGGTGAGGACCTGGGAGCGAAGCCGGTCGCGATCGCGGGCCGCGGGCGCGCTCGCATACGCCGTCCCGTCGTGCTCGATCGCGAGCACGTAACGATCCGGATCGTTCGGGTCGACCACGGCGAGATCGACCTTGTACGCGCCACAGCCAACCTGGTGCCGCAAGGTCCATCCGCGATCGCCGAGCGCACGCGCGATCGCCGCGGTGATCGGGCTGGCGGCCGGGGCCTCCGACTCGGGTCGAGCCGCCCCGCCACCTCGGCGCGCGAACGCCAGCAGAGCCGCAAGATCGCGCAGTGCGGGGACGGCGTCCTCCGCGATGTCCTCGGGCGCAAAGCTCGAGAACACGATCAGCTGCTCGCGTGCACGCGTGATCGCGACGTTGAGCCGCCGTTCGCCGCCCGGCCGCGACAGCGGGCCGAGGTCCATCGTCATCGTCTCGGGGGCGTCGGCCTGCGCCGGGCCGTGCCCGATCGAGAGCAGGACCACGTCGCGCTCGTCGCCCTGGACCGTCTCGAGGTCCTTGACGATCACGGGCTCGAGCTCGCCATCGGCTTCGAAGAACGCGTCGAGCGCAGGATCGGCATCGCGTGCCGCATCGAGCAGATCCTCGATCAGCGCCTGCTGCGCCCGCGAGCACGTGATCACCGCGATCGATCGGGGACCGACGCGCGAGGCCTGGCCACGGAGCCGGTTCAGCACCTCGGCAACGACCGCCTCGGCCTCGTTCCGGTTGACTCGCGGCTCGTCCGGATCACACGCCCCTTCGACCCGCCGCCAGGACACGCCGAGGTCGGGCGAGCTGTGGGCGGTCGGGAACACCTGCAGGCGGTCGGCGTAGTAGCGCTCGTTGGCGAACGCGATCAGATCCTCGTGCCGGCTGCGGTAGTGCCACGCGAGCTGGAGCTCGGGAATCCGGGCAGCGAGGCAGTCATCGAGCACGCTATCAAGCTCCAGAAGCCCTGCTCCATCGGTCGCGGCGGTCGCCTCGAACGACCGCGTCGGTGGGAGCTGACGCGAATCGCCGACGATCACCGCGGCCTCACCGCGCGACAGCGCCCCGATGGCATCGGAGGTCGCCAGCTGCGAGGCTTCGTCGAACACGACCACGTCGAACCGAGCGATCGCTGGATCGAGGTACTCGGCGACCGCGAGCGGGCTCATCAGCATGCAGGGCGCGACCTTCGACAGCAGCGTCGGGATCTCGGCGAACAGCTCGCGCACCGACCTGGGCCGGCCCGCACGTGGCGCTGACCGCCCCAGCTCCTGGAGCAGCACGCCGACCTCGCCACCGAGGTCCGGGCTCGATTCGCGGCTCGCGGTCACCCGGGGTACGCGTTCCGCCAGCCGGACCAGCGCGCGGCTGCGGACCAGGGCGAGCGCTGCGCGGTCGAGATCGGCGAACGCGGCGACGTGGGCGTGGTGCGCCGATCCGTGGAACCGCGCGAGCGCCGGCGTGTCCGCGAGCTCGGCATCTGCCCACGCGAGCAGGGTCGCGCGCTCCCACGCGGGCCCCAGCTCGGATGCGCCGATGTCGCCCTGCTCGATCGCGGCGACGGCCGGACCGATGCCACAGGTCAGCGCCTGGTGGCGTGCCCCGTGGAACGCGACCCAGTCGCGCAACGAATCGATCGAGTGGCGCAGGGTCTCGGTCCGCTCGCGCAAGGCAACGAGATGATCGTCACCTGCCCCGAGCTGAGCTCGATCGATCCCCGTGGCCTCGGCGAGCCCCGCGAGCGAAGGCACCCAGCGTGCGACCGCGACGGCGAGCCTCCCGAACGCCGTCGCGAGGTCGCCCCCTGCCGACGGACCTGGCCCTGCCGCCACCTGCGCGACGAGGGCGCGCCAGGCCGCGTTGCGCCCAGCATCACCGCCGATGACGTCGACGGCGTCGAACGCGCGCCGCAACTCGGACGACCAGCCCACGGCGGCGTCGATCTTCGCCAGCTCGAGCGCGAGCGGGTCACCGCCCAGCTCTCCGAACCAGCGGCGCGCCGGCTCGGCTGCTGCTTCGAGGGCGACCCGGCAGGCGCGTTCGGCGATCACCGACTCCAGCGCCGTGATCATCGCGGGATCGGTCTCCAGCTGGAGTGGCATCGCGACCGCCTTGACCGCCGCGCGCGCGGTACGCAGG
>JAGSPR010000551.1 GCA_018262455.1 Deltaproteobacteria bacterium
CGACGCGCTCCAGGAGCGCTTCGGGCAGTTCCCGCTGTTCGACTTCTGGGGCCCGCGCGCCGGCATCCAGTCGAGCAAGTGGATCACCGCGTGCGCCATCGATGTCTGGCGCACCCAGCATCCCACCCTCTCGCTGGTCTACCTGCCGCACCTCGACTACGTGTTGCAGCGCCAGGGGCCCGACGGTCCGGACGTCCCGGCTGCGTTGCGCGAGGTCGACTCGCTCGTCGGCGACCTCCTCGACCACGTGCGCCGCGATGACGCGCGCGTCGTCGTGCTGTCGGAGTACGGCATCACGCCGGTGTCCGGCGCGATCCACTTGAACCGCGTGCTGCGCGAGGCCGGCTTGCTCGCGATCCGTCACGAGACGGGCCGCGAGTACCTCGATGCCGGCGCCTCCGACGCGTTCGCCGTCGCCGATCACCAGGTCGCCCACATCTACGTCCGTCGGCCCGAGCTGATCGCACGGGTCAAGACGCTGCTCGAGGCCGTCCCGGGCGTCGAGCGCGTGCTCGACGAGCCGGGCAAGCAGGCTGCCGGCCTCGATCACCCGCGCTCCGGCGAGCTCGTGGCGATCAGCCGCGCCGATCGCTGGTTCACCTACTACTACTGGCTCGATGATGCGCGGGCTCCGGACTACGCACGCACCGTCGATATCCACCGCAAGCCGGGCTACGACCCCGTCGAGCTGTTCGTCGATCCCACGATCCGCGCGCCCACCGCCCTCATCGGCTGGAAGCTCGCCAAGCGCAAGCTCGGCCTGCGCACGCTACTCGACGTCATCCCGCTCGACGCCAGCCTCGTGAAGGGCTCGCACGGCCGGCTCACCGATCGGCTCGAGGACGGCCCCGTGTTGCTCTCGAGTGAGCCGTCGCTCGTCCCCGAAGGCCCGGTCGCCGCGACCTCGATCAAGCAGCTCGTGCTCGATCACCTCTTTTCCTAGGACGCTCTACACTCTCACCACTGTCGTCTCTGGGGTCCCTTCCAAGTCCGCGAACACGCAGGACTCTTTCAAGGACGCTCTACACTCTCACCACTCTCCCCCCGGCTCGTCGCCACGCAGGAGTGCGGCGAGCGTGGAGGGGCGGCCGACACAGAGAGTGGTGAGAGTGTAGAGCGTCCTCTCTCAAGTGCTGCGATGTCGTGCGGTTGCGCGCGCAGTGGCGCGAGAGAGTGGTGAGAGTGTAGAGCGTCCTACGTGCCTACGTGCCGGGGACGTAGCGCTGCAGGGCCTTGGTCAGCAGCCAGGCGGCGATCGCGATCACGGCGAGGGTGGGGCGGCCTTCGCGCAGGATGAAGACCGCATCGAGGAGCGAGATGCCCGCGATGAGGCTGGTGACGGCTTCGCGAATGTTGCGGGCGCGGAGGAGCGCGAGTGAGCGAGCGACCCAGACGAGGAAGCCGAGGTAGAGCAGGGTGGGGACCAGGCCGTGCGGCACGGTGACGACGAACGGCACGGCGAGGAACGCGACCGGCCACCAGCTCGACATCGAGCGCAGGTTCTCCTGGCGCGCGATGTAGGTCAGGCCGATGAGGTACGCGACGAGGCAGCCGGCGCCGATGAGCACGCCGGGCGGGAGCTCGCGCGACACCGCGAGCGCGGCCGTGACGTAGACCGCCGCACGACACAGCCCCATGATCAGCGGGCTGAGCGCGTTGAGCTTGTGGTTCGAGTCATAGAGCAAGATGAGCGAGCCAAGCGCGGTCATCGAGAGCACGGCTGACCATCCGGTCCCGGTGAGGAGCGCGAGCGCGGCGACGAGGACGAGCCCGCCGCCGAGCAGGCCGAAGCCGATGTCGAACACGGTGCGCGCGGTGACCAGGCCCGCGGGGATCGGGCGCTCCGGGCGCTCGACGGCATCGATCTCGCGATCGAAGGCATCGTTGAGGTACATGCCGGCGACGTACATCATCGACATCGCCACGCACACGATCACGATGTGGAGGGTCGGCGGATGCGCGCCGGCGAGCGCGATCCCGGCGAGCACGTTGCTCGTGACCGTCGGCAGGTTCGAGACGCGGCCGAGGCGGAGGGCGACGGACCAGTTCATCGCAGGGCCTCGCTCGGCTGCTGGCTCAGCTGGTCGATCACCCACGTCAGCTCGCGCGCGATCGCGTGGGTCAATGGCTCGGCGCGGAGCTCGGCAGGCAGCACGTCCCAGGTATAGGTCTCGACCTCGAGCTGGGTCGTGATCGGATCGCGACGGTGGAGCGCGAGCAGCTCGGCGAGGAACGGCTGGGTGCTGCGGATCGGGCCGAGACCTGCGCCATAGATCGGCACGTGGAAGTGGATGCGCCACTCGTCGTCGCCGGCGGGAGCCGCCAGCGCATCGCTCAGATCGACGTGGCGCTCGAGGACATCGCCGCGACGCGCCACGACCTGGTGGAGATAGACGGTGTCCTCGAACGCCAGGAGCGCGCGCCGCTCGTCGGCGCCGACCGGTGACACCAGGAGCCCGGCGCTGAGCTGCACCTTCGCGATCGTGATGCCCGCGGCGCGCAGCGCGGCGAGCGCGGTCGGCAGGTGCTCGAACTCGACCGCCGCGTGGCAGGCGTCGAGACAGATTCCGACGTGGCGCCGGGTCACCGGGCCCAGGTGGTCCGCGAAGAACGCGATCGTCTGCTCGACGGTCTCGAGCAGACAGCACGGCTCGGGCTCGAGCGCGAGCACGATGTGCCTGCCGGTCCTGCGCTCGAGGGCGGCGAGGTGTTCGGCGTGTGCCGTGATGCGCGCGGCGATCTGGGCCGGGGCCTCTTCATCGGCGCGCTCGCGGAAGCAGCCCGGCACGGTCGAGATCGTGCCGTCGATCCCGGGGGGGAGCAGCTCGGCCAGCAGGTCGGCGAGCAGGTTCGTGTAGGCGAGGCGCTCGTCCTCGAGCCAGTCGGGACGATACACGGCGGCCTTCACGGGACGGCCGTGGAACTCGCCGTACGGGAAGCCGTTGATCGTGAACACGTAGAGGTCGTGCGCCGCGAGCAGGGCTCGCAGCTCGGCGAGCGCGGAGCCGGCCGCCAGCTCGCGGGCGGCGATCGCGGACAGCCGCAGTCCCACGCCGAACGGCACGTCCGGAGCCACCCGGGCCTTGACCGCGGTGACGTGCTGCTCGAGGTTGGCCCGGACCTCGGGCCAGGTCTCGCCGGGATGGATGTTCGTGCAGTAGGTGAGGTGGGCGGCGTCGAGCCTCACGCCGTCCGCCTGTGCTGCATCCACGCGATGGAGCGGCGAACGAGCTCGACGTCGATGTCGTGGCATTCGACCCCACGGCCGGCCGCCTGCAGCAGGGTGATGCAGAGCTCGCCTCCGAGATGCTCGCGAAACTCGCGGAGCCCATCGAGCAATGCGGGCGAGGTCAGCGCGTCATGCCAGATCGGGAGCCCGAGCCGGGCGAGCAGATCGACGATCGCTCCCTGGGCCGTGGCATCGAGCAGCCCGGCTTCGACCGAGTACCGGCTGTCGAGCACCATCCCGATCGAGACCGCCTCGCCGTGGCGGATCGCGTGGCCGGTCAGGCTCTCGAGCTTGTGCGCGGCCCAGTGTCCGAAGTCCAGCGGGCGCGCGTTGCCTTGCTCGAACGGATCGCCGCCGCCCGCGATGTGGGCAAGGTGGAGCTCCGCGCAGCGCCGGATCAGCTGCTCGACCGCGGGCAGCTCGAAGCGCGCGAGCGCGTCGGCGTGCTCGACGAGCCAGCCGTAGAACTGGCCGTCGCGGATGAGCGCGACCTTGACCGCCTCGGCCATCCCGGCGATCCGATCGCGCTGGCCCAGGGTCGTGAGGAACTGGCTGTCGTTGACCACCGCGAACGGCGCCGCGAACGTGCCCAGGAAGTTCTTCGCGCCGAAGGCGTTGATGCCGTTCTTGACGCCGACGCCGGCGTCGTTCTGCGCGAGCACCGTCGTCGGCATGCGCACCAGCCGGATCCCGCGATGCAAGGTCGCCGCCGCGTACCCGACGACATCGAGGACCGC
>JAGSPR010000049.1 GCA_018262455.1 Deltaproteobacteria bacterium
GCCCGCCGCGGTGGTGCGTTGCACCTGCGTGGAGGCAGCATGGATCGCGGGGCTCCGGCGTGGCGACGCGAGCGCGTTCGACCGCGTGTTCACCGCCTATCGCCGCCGGCTCTACGCGTACCTTGCCCGCATGACGCGGCGCCGCGATGTCGCGGAGGATCTGCTGCAGGAGACCTTCCTGCGGCTCGCCCAGCACGCCCGCCGGCTCGACGCCGACACGCGACTTGGCGCGTGGCTGTTCACGGTGGCGCACCGGCTCGTGGTCAGCTGGGCACGCGCTCAGGCCGTCCGCGCCCAGCTCGCTGGCGATCTGCCACTTCGCGAGTCGCCTCACGATGCGCGCTCGCCGCTCGAGGCCCTCGCCGATTCGCAGGTCCAGCTGGCGCTCGAGCGCGCGTTCGCCCAGCTCGCCCCCGCCTACCGCGAGGTCGCGCTGCTCGTCGGGGTCGAGGGCATGCAGCCGACCGAGGTCGCGCAGATCCTCGGCCAGAAACCCGAGGCCGTCCGCCAGCGCCTCGCACGTGCCAGGATCCAGCTCGCCGAAGCCCTCGGCGAGCACTGTCCCGCGGCCTGGAGGACTCATGACGATCGACGATGATGCCGAGGCGTTCGCGGCGCTCAGCAAGGAGCTGCCCGCGATCGATGTCGATTCGACGACCGCCGAGATGATCGCCCGGCGGGCCCGCCAGGATCTCGGCAAGGGGCCGTCCCTGCGCCGGTGGATCCTGCCGATCACGGCGGGTGTGGCCACCGCGAGCTACGCGGTGTGGACGATCATGAAGCTCATCGAGGTGCTCGGCTAGCGTCACTTCGGGCGGGTCACCACGACGTGCCCCGCACCGGCGGAGTCGACGTAGCCGAACCGAAATCCCATGCGCTTGCGCGGGTTCTTGCGCCACAGCTCGATGAACGACTCGTCGTGGCGATTGCCCTGCCCGCCCGCGAGGAAGGCGCCCGCGTACGAGCCATAGGTCTCCTGCACCATGCCGGCGGGGCGTGCGTAGGTCGGGGCGGGACCGGTCGAGTCCGAGAGCATCCACGCGAGATGCTCGAGCATGTAGCCACGGATCCTCGAGAAGTCGGAGCGCTGCAACAGGTAGCTCCCCCCCTTCGTGAGGATCGTGACCTTGCCGCGGGACGCCAGGTAGGCGATCAGCTGCGGGTGGGCGGCGAGGTATGGATCTCCGAGGTTCCAGCCGATATGGCGGTGCGTCCGGATCGCGCCGGGGTCAGTCTCCCCGGGCTTGCGGTACTGGATCTCGACGTTCGCGAACGCTTCGGAGAAGTTCGGGGACTGCCAGTCGCCCTTGAGCGCGCGGGTGCGCCTGGAGTCGAGCGTGTCGATCTCGGATCTGTCGAGGTAGTGGATCGCGCCGGTGTCATCGAGCGTGAAGTACCTCATCGAGACCGGCTCGAAGCCGGCCGTGACGAGCCCGATCAGGAACGACGAGACCTGTCCCGGCAGCTCGTTCCGCTGCCCCGCAGACAGGTTCACGCTGGTGTTCGAGCCCACCGAGAGCAGACCGCCGATCTCGATGCGGAGCGCGGCGAGGCTCACGCCGAGTTGCTCGGCGGAAAGCGTCCGCAGCCGCCGCGGATCCCCGGCGAGCTCGAGCGAGATCGTGGTGATGTCGGTGGCGTTGGGGAACGCGACGAGCGCGGACAGCAGGTCCCCTCCGCCGAACGGGTAGACGACGGTGGTCGGGATGTCCTGCGGGACGACGTCGGAGAACCACGCACGGTGCTTGTCCCAGTACTCGGCGCGGAACTTCGCGATCCGCTCGCGCAGGCTCTTGCAGTGACGATCGACAGTCTTCTGGAGCGGCTCGGCGACCGGCTCGTCACCGCGGCACGCCGCGATACGATCGAGCAGCCGCGCATCTTCGATGAAATCGAACCCGGCCGAGGCTGGCGCAGCCGCGGGGGGTGGAGGAGAGGCCGGCTGCTGCGCGGGCGCCGGCGCCGGCGTAGCGTGCTGGGTACCACCGAGCGAGCCGAGGTCGAGATCCGCGGCGCCGGGGCTCGGGCTCGGGCTCGGGCTCGGGCTCGGGCTCGGGTTCGGGCTCGGGGAGGCGTTGTGACACGCGGCGAGCGCGAGGGTGATCGAGGCGACAGCGAGCCAGCGCATGGAGGCGGAACGCCGCCGTTGCGATCTCCATTTCATCTCAATCGGCGCCCGCGATGGCGCCGGCATACATCTTGTCGAGCAGCCCTGCGTACTTCTTCTCGACGACCTTGCGCTTGACCTTGAGGCTCGGCGTCAGCTCGCCCGCGTCGACCGTGAGATCGGTCGGCAAGATCGCGAACTGCTTGACGGTCTCGTACTTCGCGAGCGTCTGGTTCAGCGCGTCGAAGTACGTCGACACCAGCGCCTTCGCCTCGGTCGTCTGGACGATGTCGGTGTAGCTCTTGCCGTCGAGCCCTTGGTCGCGCGCCCACTTCATCATCGCCTCCTCGTCGAGCGTGACGAGCGCGGTGACGAAGTTGCGCTTGTCGCCGTGGATGATGACCTGGCTGATGTAGGGACAGCTCGCCTTGAGCTTGCCCTCGATCGACTGCGGCGCGATGTACTTGCCGCCCGACGTCTTGATCAGGTCCTTCTTGCGATCGGTGATCCGCAGGAAGCCGTGCGGGTCGATTTCGCCGATGTCGCCGGTGCGCAGCCAGTGGTCGGGGGTCAGGGCCTCCGCCGTCTGCTCGGGGAGGTTGTGATAGCCCTGCATGACGCCCGGGCTCTTGATCAGGATCTCGCCGTCCTCGGGCGCGAGCTTGATCTCGGTCCCGGGCATCGGCAGGCCGACCGTGCCGAACGCGAACTTGCTCGGGCGGTTCACGAAGCTCGCGGCGCTGCTCTCGGTGAGGCCGTAGCCCTCGAGGATCAGGATGTCGCACGCGTGGAAGAACTCGGCGATCTCGCGCGACAGCGGTGCCGAGCCGGAGATGAAGTAGCGGACCCGACCGCCGAACCGCTGCTTGATCTTCGAGAACACGAGCCGGTCGGCGAGCTTGAGCTGGAGCGCGAGCAGGCCGCTCGGCTGCTGGCCCTCCTGGCGCAGCTTCGAGCCTTGCTTGCCGATCCCGATCGCCCACTCGAAGATCTTCTGCTTCACCCCACCCTGCTTCGCTCCCTCCATGATCTTGTTGTAGACCTTCTCGAAGATCCGCGGCACCGCGGCCATCATCGTCGGCTTGACGATCGCGAGGTTGTCGACGAGCTTCGGGATCCGGCCATCGATCGCACACACCGAGCCTGACGCGATGTGCCCGGCGGCCAGCACCTTGCCGAACGAGTGCGCCATCGGCAGCCACAGGTACTGCACATCGTCGGACGTCAGCAGCCGGGTGCAATCCATCGCGTCGGCCGTGTAGGCCCAGCACTCGTGGAGGAGGCGCACGCCCTTCGGCTTGCCGGTGGTGCCCGACGTGTAGATCAACGTCGCGAGGTGCTCGCCCTTGATGCCGGCGACGACCTCGTCGACTGCCCGTGGATCCTTGGCGAGGTACGCCGCGCCGGCGGCCTCGAGGTCCGCGAGGGTCATCGCCCAGTCGTTGGCCTTGTCGGGCGCACCGTCGATCAGGATCAGCTTGTCGAGCTTGGGCAGCTCGGCACGATGCGCCGTGAGCTTCTCGAGCTGCTGGGCGTCCTCGACGAACGCGAAGCGCGCCCCGGAGTCGGCGAGGATGTAGGCGCATTCCTCGGCGGTGCTCGACGGGTAGACCGTGGTGGTCGCGCCACCTGCAGACAAGATGCCCAGGTCGCACAGCAGCCACTCGACGCGCGTGTTCGAGAGCAGCCCGACCCGGTCCTCGCGCTGCACCCCGAGCGAGAGCAGCCCCGCCGCGATCGCCCGCACCCGCTCCCCGGCCTGCCGCCAGGTCATCGAGCGCCACGCATCACCCACCGGATATCGGTACGCCTCGCGATCGGGAGTCTGCTGCACCCGGGAAGCGAGGAGCTGGGCGATCGACGTGGACTTACGGATCAGTTTCTCGGGCGCGATCGACTCGGGCATACGCCCGGACTATGCCCACGGGGGCGTTATTGCCGCAACGTGAACGCGGGCTATCCCCAAACTCCCGCTGTTCCGGCCGGCTGCCGACGCGGTAGCTTTGCCCCGTGGCCCTCGATGCTCGCGATTGGCTCGACGCGCTCGCCGCCGCATGGCGTGCCGAACGGATGGCCGTCCGCGCGAAGGTCGCGCTCGAGCGCTCGGGCCGCGTGCTGCCCGAGCGCGTCGCCCTCGGGATCGCGCTCGACCACCTGCGCATCATCGAGGAGCAGTCCGCGCCCGGGGATCGAGCGCGGGTGCAGGTCGCGGTGCCCGAGTCGGTCGATCTCGACAACCTGCGGATCTCGCCCGGCGAGCCGGTGCGGCTGTGGGCCGAGCATCCCGACGAACCGGGCGCGGTGCGAGGCGTCCTCCTGCGGCGCGAGGAGCAGACGTTGTGGCTGATGCTCGACCACGCGGTCGACGAGCTCGACCGCGCGTACGCCCTCGACCCGGAGGCGCCGGAGCTGACGTTCGATCGCGGCGATCGGGCGATCGAGCGCGCGAGGGCCGCGCTCGCGACCTCGGATCTTGCCCGCCTCCGCGATGTCGCGGCCCAGGCCAAGCCGCCCCGCCCGCTGGCCCCGACCCGCTGGACGCCGCTCGACGACGCGCTCGACGAGCGCCAGCAGGCCGCGGTCGATGCCGCCCTGCGCTCGGGAGACATCGCGCTGATCCACGGACCACCGGGCACCGGCAAGACGCGGACCCTGGTCGAGGTCGTGCGGCAGCGGGTCGCGCGAGGCGAGCGCGTGCTGTGCGCGGCGCCCTCGAACACGGCTGTCGACAACCTCGGCATCCGGCTCGCCGAGGCAGGCGTCCGCGCGGTCCGGCTCGGCCATCCAGCACGGATCTCGCCGAAGCTGCTCGCGCTCACCATCGACGCGCAGGTCGAAGCCGACGGCGCCTCGAAGCTGGTGCGCGAGTGGCGCGATCGAGCCCGCGCGCTCCGCAAGAAGTCGATGTGGACCGAAGCCCGGGCGCTCGATCGCGATGCGGCGCGCGAGCTCGCCAACGCCGAGCGCGCGATCCTCGCGCGGGCCGACGTCGTGCTCGCGACGTGCGCGGGTTGCGATCACCCCATCCTCGGCGCGGATCTGTTCGACTGCGTCGTGATCGACGAGGCCACGCAGGCACCCGATCCGTTGCTGCTGGTCGCGCTCGGCCGGGCCAAGGTCGCGGTGCTGGCAGGCGATCCGCACCAGCTCGGCCCGGTGATCACCGGGGGAGTGGACGCGGAGGCGACGCTCGGCACCACGATCTTCGAGAGGCTGTGCGACGAAGCGGCCGTGATGCTCGAGCAGCAGCACCGGATGCACGTCGAGATCATGACGTTCCCGTCGCGCTCGATGTACGCCGGGTGCCTCGTCGCATCACCCGCCGTCGCGGGGCACCGGCTCGAGGACCAGGGGGTGCAGCCCGATCCGCTGCGCCCTCGCCCGCTGTGGCTGATCGACACCGCGGGCAAGGGCTGGCTCGAGCAGCGCACCGAGCTCGAGGCCGGGGGCTCGCTCACCAACCTCCCCGCGTTCCAGTTCGACCCCAGCACGTCCAACAGCGGCAACGCGGAGCGGGTCGCGGCGGAGGCGCGCCGGCTGCTGTCGCGCGGGCTGGCCCCGACCGAGATCGCGATCATCGCGGCGTACTCGGCCCAGGCGCGCCGGCTCCGCGAGCTGCTCCGCGACGAGCGAGCCGCCGGGCTCGAGATCGGGACCGTCGACGGCTTCCAGGGTCGCGAGAAGGAAGCGGTGATCGTCGATCTCGTGCGCTCGAACGAGCACGGCGAGATCGGCTTCCTCGCGAATACCCGACGGATGAACGTGGCCCTGACCCGCGCCCGGCGCTGCCTGCTCGTGATCGCCGATTCCGCCACCCTGGGAGATCATCCGTATTACGCGGCCTTCCTGCGCTACGTCGACGAGATCGACGCCCACGGCAGCGCATGGAGCGACGACGCCCCGCCGCTCTGATACAACCAGCCCTGTGAACATCCGCAGTTTTGTCGTGCTCACCCTCCTCGCGATCGCCGGTTGCGAAAAGACCTCGGACGTCGGCGCCATGCAGGACGAGGCCTCCGGAATCGCCAACACCGCCAAGCCTCGGCTCGAGGCGCTGAAGGCGCGCGTCACGATGCTGGAGGAGCGCGGCAAGACGCTGACCGCAGACTCCCCCGGCCTTGGCGAAGCCCGCACGCTGTTCGTCGAGACGAACACCAAGCTCGTCGAATTGCGTGGTCTCGTGGCCCAGGCGCCGACCGCGATCGCCAGTGCCGCGAAGGCCGAGCACCCCCGTGGCGAGCTGATCCGGCTCATGGGCGAGATGCGTGAGCGACTGGATGACGGCCAGGCCGAGATCACCACGAACCTCAATACCGTCGAGAGCTGGCTGGCTTCCATGGAATGGCGCCCGAAGCTGGCGATGGCGCCCGCCCCAGCGGCCCCCACGCCCACGCCCGCGCCGACTCCCGAGTCGCAGCCCGCAGTGACGCCGCCGACCGGCACGCGCTGAGCGCGTCTTCCTGGCCTGCCGGCGCTATGCTCGGCGCATGAAGATCCCGGTCAAGCCGAAGGTCATCCTTCGAAGCTGTCGCGACTACGATCCCGAGCGGATCCGGACGATCATCCGTGAAGGGCTCGAAGAGCTCGGGCTCCGACCGTTCGGACGCACGCTGGTCAAGCCAAACCTCGTCGCGGCGGGACCGATGTTTCCCTATGCGTACACCCGTCCCGAGTTCGGCGAGGGTGTGCTGCGCGCGCTCCGCGATGTCGGAGGTACGGCCATGACGGAGCTCGCCGCCGGCGAGCGCTGCGGCATCACCGTGCCGTCCCGCGTCGCGTTTCGCGAGTCCGGCTGGGACGCGATGCTGAAGAAGCTCGACGACGTGAAGCGCTACTGCTTCGAGGAGACCCAGCAGGTCGAGATCCCGCTCACCCACCCCAACCGGCTGCGCGACTACCTGTTCACGCCCGAGCCCGTCGCCCGCGCCGACTTCTTCGTCAACTGCCCGAAGTTCAAAGCACATCCGTGGACCACCGTGACGTTCTCCTGCAAGGCGTACATCGGCATCCAGGACGACCGCCATCGGCTGATCGATCACGATCACAAGCTCAACGAGAAGATCGCGGATCTCCAGCACATCATCCAGCCGCAGTTCATCGCGATCGACGCGATCACCGCCGGCGAGGGCCGGATGCTGACCCCGACCCCGTTCCCGCTCGGGCTCATCATCATGGGCAACAGCCAGGTCGCGTTCGACGCGGTGTGCTGCAACATCATCGGTGTCGATCCCAACACCGTCGATCACATCCGGCTCTCCGCGGAGCATGGATTCGGCACCACCGACATCTCGCAGGTCGAGATCACGGGCGATGTGACGCTCGAAGAAGCGCAGGCCCGCGCCAAGGGATTCAAGGTCGGCTTGATCCGGGTCGAGAAGTACTTCGAGGGCACGAACATCACCGCCTATGCAGGCCCGCCGCCCGCATCGGAGGCCGGCGACTACTGCTGGGGCGGTTGTCCGGGGGCGATCGAGGAGGCGATCGAGATCCTCCGGGTGTTCGACAAGGAGACCGACAGGAAGATGCCGCGGCTCCACGTGGTGTTCGGCAAGTACCGAGGCGACATCGATGCCAAGCCCGGTGAGAAGGTGGTCTTCATCGGGGACTGCGCTGACTGGAAGGGCCAGCTGCATGGCAAGCCGATCGCGATCGAGAGCTTGTACAAGGAGCGAGAGACGCTCGATCCGCATACGGCGCAATCGCAGGACATCTTCGCAAAGCTCGCCACCGCCAAGAGCAAGCTTTCTGGGTCGGTGGTCCGACTCGAGGGCTGCCCGGTGTCGGTCGCAGAGCAGGTGCTCGCGCTCGTCAGCATCTCTGGTGTGAAGAACCCGTACTACGATCCCTCCAGCGTCGTGACGTTCGGACGGGCGTATCTCGGATGGAAGGCACGGGTGACGCTGAACAAGCTGCAGCGCAAACGCTACCAGCAGAACGGGACGTTCCTCGAGCGGGGTCAGGCTGCCCCGGAGCTGGCGTGATCGGGCCGGGCTGGCTCCCGGCGCGTCGGCGTCCGCGTTCGTTGACGCGGTGGCGCCCTACCCTCGCCTACACCGGGCGACGCCCACGTCGCAGGCGCGCCCGTGAGGCAACGAAGATCGATGCGCCGGCAGCGTCGGCAGTGAATACTATGGCCATGCTCTTCGATCAGCCCCCCTCCGAATTGCCGGTCGCGACCGTGCGATCGCGCGGGATCACGGCGGTCGCGACCGCACTCCGCTGCTGGCTCTCCGCGCGCTGGCAATGGTTCCGGCCCCGCACGGTCCCCGTGATGGTCGCGGTGCTCGGAACCATCGCGCTCGCCGGCTCTGCGAGCTATCTGTCGAACCTGGCGCACCAGCCCACCGAGCGCGTGGCGGCACCGACGCTCTTGATGCATCAACAAGACGTCGCGCAGCTGCGTCCTTAGCAGGTACCTTCGCGCGCATGTCGATCCGCGACGTGCGCCACCTCAACTGCGCGACCCTGTGCCCGGTCGCAGGCTTCTTGACCGGTCAGCGTTCCGCCGGCCTGGGGCTCGGACGGGGCAAGCTGATCTGCCACTGCCTGGTCATCGAGACGGCGCGCGACGGGCTCGTGCTGGTCGACACCGGGTTCGGGACCCGCGATGTCGCCGGCCAGAGCGGGCTCTCGGCCCCGTTTCGCCGGATCGCCGGGCCGAAGCTCGACTTCGCAGAGACCGCGCTCGCCCAGATCGAGGCGCTCGGTCACAAGGCGACCGATGTCAGGCACATCGTGGTGACGCACCTCGATATCGATCATGCCGGCGGGCTCGTCGACTTCCCGACTGCCAAGGTCCACCTCCACGCCCGCGAGCACGCGGCCGCGATGGCGCGCACGCGCTTCAAGGAGCGCGAGCGCTATCTCGCGAGTCACTGGGCCCACGGCCCGAGGTGGGAGGTCTATACCGAGGACGGTGACACGTGGCGCGGGCTGCCCGCGGTCACCCGACTGCGCGGGCTCGACGCCGACATCGGCCTCCTGCCGATGCACGGCCACACGCGGGGGCACTCCGCGGTGATCGTGGCGGCACGCGACCGCTGGCTCGTCCACGCCGGCGACGCGTACTTCCACCACACCGCGATCGACGGCAGCGGTCGCGTGCCGCTCGGGCTCCTCGCGTTCGAGCGCGCGACCCAGGCGGATCCGGCAGCTCGCCGCGCCTCGCTCGCCGCGCTGCGGCAGCTGCGCGAGCGCTATTCAGATATCGACATGTTCTCCGCCCACGATCTGCAGGAGTTCGAGGCGCTCTGCAGGAGCTCCCACGCGCTGCGGATGGCCAGCTGATCCCGTCGCGGGATCGGGTCAGCGAGCCGCCGCATTTCGAGCAGCCGGCGCCGGCTGCGTCGCGTCGGACAGCGAGAGCTCCGCGAGCATGTCCTGAAACTGGACGCGCGACAGCATGATCTTCTCTTCCTGGTCGACGAGCGCGATCGTCGTCTTCTGAACGCGATCGGAGATGTCCTTCATCTTGATCTTCAGGTGGCCCATCAGGTCGTTGCCGGTCTTCACCGCCTGGAGCGTGAGGATCTGCGCGTGCAGCTCGTCCATGCGCTCGCGATAGTCCGCCAGCCGTCGGCGCAGGCTGTCCTGCTCGGTCGCGAGATCGGTCAGCGTCCTGTGGACCGCGAGCAGCTTCTTCAGCTGGTCCTTGAGCTCCGCACCACCTTCGGGTGCCTCGACGAACACCTTCATCATCCCGAGCGTGACGTCGGCGTTGAGATCGAGCGTGCGCTCCATCGGCGTGGCTTCCGAGATCACGACCTCCTTGACCTCGTTCGGCTTGAGCTGGATCTCGAACAGGTGGGCGTCACCGACCCGCTCGAACGCATGAGGTGCGTCGAGCAGGGTCCAGCCCTTGTTCACGGTGTGGCGGATGAACACCTTGGCGGGCTCGCGCAACCGGTTGGTGATCGTCAGCTGCTTCTTGCGGATGTGCTGGACCTGCGCGGTCAGGATGCCGCGCTGCAGGGTCACGAGTCGCGTGATCTTGTTCTCGTCGCCCTCGTTACGCTCGATCACGATCTGACGATCGAGCGCGTACGGCACCACGGCCGACGCCTTGGGCGGGATCGGCTCGGTGAGCCCCTCCCCGATGAACCGCGTGTTGCCGTAGACGGTGACCGGGCCGGTCTCGAGCGTCGAGCTGGTCGGGTTCGTGAACCGGACGGCCCGGAACGCGAAGTGATCGTTGCCGCGCGCGCTCTCCGCGTCGTAGAGGTACACGACGTCGCCATCGGTCTCCTGGCGCACCATCGAGACCATCGCGGATGCGCCACGCTCGACGGTCATCGGCGTCGGGTTCGCGAAGTGGCTCTCGCCCACGGGCGCGGCTGTCGAGTCCGCGTTCTTCTGGGCCTCCGCCTTGCCCGCTTGCTCTTCGGCCGTCTGGGCCTGGGCGACCAGACGCACCCGCTCGGGTTGATTCGGCTCGACCTTGGTGACGACCTTGATGCGTGCCGGCGCGACGCCCTGATCGATCAGCTGGTTGCGCACGATGTTCGCGCGATCGTTGGCGCGCCGGGCGCCATCGCCGCCGCGGTTCGAGTCCGCATATCCCTCGATCACGATCGAGCGGTTCGAGCTGATGAGCTGCTTCGCGAGGTTCTTCATCTTCGCGTCGCCGCCCGCGACCTGGGCGTCGGGCGAGGGCGAGATCGACGACGAGTCCGGCCCCGATCCGGCAGATCCCGGCGAAGCCTCCATCTCCTTCGCCGGCCTCCTCGAAGGGCCCGCGGCGACCACCTTGCGCTTGCTGTCATGCCGGCGGCCGGAAGACTTCGCGAGGGCGCGAGGCCCATCCTCGTCGCCATCGAACGAGTCGGCCTTGCTCGGCCGCGGGGAGCTCGTCGGCACGGGCATGGGCGGCCTGGCATCCGGGTGGCCCTCGGGGCGGCGGATCTCGCGATCGTCGAGCTCGGCCACGACGGCCTCGTCATTCGCGGCCTCTCGACCACCGCCGTACGGGGACACCCCGGTCGGCGGAGCGATCGCGAACCGCTCCTCGGACTGGAGGGTCTCGCGCTGGACCTGGCGGACACTCCACAGGTCATAGCGGAACGACAGCGCCGAGCTCGAGCCGACACCGACGAGCACGCCCTTCCAGTCCTCGCCCGAGGTGTTGTCGACGATCGCCCAGCCTTCGAGCATCACCTTGCCGTTGGTGCCGACCACGACGCGATAGCTCGGCTTCCACGCCGGGGACTCGGTGACGTACGTCAGCACGACGTCGGCCTTCTCCTTGCTCGGGAGCTGGAGCTTCATGACGAGGTACGCGCCGTCCTCGGCCTGTTGCCGCGGGATCGAGACCGGCAGCGGTTGCTTGGAGATCGCGTCGACCACCGTGAGCGACTTCAAGAAGTCGTCGACGCGGTCGCGCGGCACACTCACGGTGAGCGAGCCGCCGGTGACCGTGGCTCGTCGCTCGTAGTAGGCGACCCCGTTGCGGTAGATGACCACACGCCCGAGGGCGACATCGCCCACCTTGACGAATGACGCATGCTTCGGGCCGCAGCCCGCCATCGGCGCCACGGCGACCAGCAGACCGAGCAAGATTCCGGAGAGACGCTTCTTCATGACACCCCTTGGCACCAGCAGAACGCATGGGGAGTGCCCCCGATCTAACGCGAGCTCGGCTTTTTGCCGGACCTTCGCGCCTCGAGCTCGTCGAGGGTCCGGGGCCAGTCCTCCTTGAGGAGGCGGGACAGCGAGCGATCCGCCAGCAGGCGCCCTTCGGTCTGGCAGGTCGGGCAGTAGTTCGCCTCGTTGTCGGCGTAGACGATCCGCTGGACCGGGGTGCCGCACGCCGGGCAAGGCTTGCCGAACTTACCGTGCACGGCCATCTCGGGCCGGAACGCGGTGACCTTGTCGGGGAACCCCACACCCACCTCGTCGCGGAGGCGCTGCGTCCACACGGTCAGCTGCGTGATGCACGCGCGGTGCAACGACGCGACCTCGTCGTCAGTCAGGGCCGAGGTCATCCGGAACGGCGACAGCTTCGCCGCGTGCAAGATCTCGTCGGAGTACGCGTTCCCGATCCCATCGAATAACGTCGGATCCGTGAGCGAGCGCTTCACCGTATGGCGTTCGGACCGCAGACGCTCGGCGAACTGGGCGAGTGTCGCCGCGAAGACATCGAGACCGCCGCGATCGAACTCGGCGAGGGCCGCGCGCCCTGCCACGAGGTGGAGCGACGCCCGCTTCTTCGGCGACGCCTCTGTGAACACGAGCGTGCCCGTAGGAAACTCGAACGCGGCGAGCTCGATCTTGGTTCGGCCGGCGACCTTCTCGCCGCGCGGCTTCCAGCGCAGCCGGCCAGCGATCATCAGGTGGATGACGATGAACCGCTCACCCTCGACGCCGATCACGATCCGCTTGCCGAGCCGATCGACCGACTCGACCTTCGCGCCGTACAGCTCTCGCGGGGAAGGCGACACCGTACGCAGCACGAACACGCTGGTGATCCGGATGTTCTCGATCGGCAGGCCCAGGGTCTGCGCCCGCAACCGCTCGACGTAGACCGTGACATCCGGCAACTCCGGCATGACGAGCCGCTACTTCTTCTTCGAGGCGGCCTTCTTTCTCGGTGCGGCCGCGGAGGTAGCCTCCGCCCCGACGGCCGGCTTGCGATCCTCGGTGGACGTCATCCCGAGGCTGGCCTTCAGGGCTTCCATCAGATCGATGACCTTGCCGGCAGGAAGCTCGGGCGCCATCGTGATCTCCTGTCCCGCCACCTTCTGCTGGATCAGGTCCTTCATCCTGGTCTGGACCTCGTCCTTGTACTTCTCCGGGCTGAATGTCTCGTGGGCGACCTGCTGGATGATCTGCTTCGCGAGCGCGATCTCGGCCGGCTTGAGCTCGGGGAGATCCGGCAGCGGGACCTCCGCCCACGGCTTGACCTCGTCGGCGTATCGCAGCTGATGCATGATCAGGCCCTCCTGAGCCGAGTACGACGCAACGCCCACGAGGTTGGTGTCGAGCATCGCGTCCCGGATCAGCTTGTAGGCACGCTCGCCGCCCCTGTCGGGCCCGAGGTAGTAGCTCTTCTCGACGTACAGCGGATCCACGGCCGTCGCCGGTACGAATTCTTCGATCGCGATCGCCTGGGTCGCGACGGCGTCGAGGGCCTTGAGCTCGTCGGCCGAAAACACCACATACTGTCCCTTGGCGTGCTCGTACCCCTTCACCATGTGCTCGCGATCGACCACCTCGTTGCACTTCGTGCAGACGTACTGCTGCTTGAGCCGCGCGCCATCCGCCTCGTGCAGCATGTTGAAGCTGATGTCTCCCGACGACTCGTTGGTCGTGTAGAGCTTGGTCGGGATCGAGACGAGGCCGAACGAGATCGTGGCTGTACCAATAGACCGAGCGGGCATGACCGAAGTGTAGCGGGTGAACGGTGAGTGACCCAAAAGACGACGCAGGACTCGACGACTACCGGGCGAAGCGTACCGGCGGGGCGACACCTGAACCGATGGCCAGCACGGTTTCACCGGCGATCGGCCGCGGGCCGGCGATCGGCCGCGGGCCGGCGATGTTCGTCGTCCATCAGCACGACGCGACCCGGATGCACTGGGACCTCAGACTCGAGATCGACGGCATCCTGTGCTCGTGGGCGGTCCCCAAAGAACCGTCGATGGATCCCGACGATAAGCGGCTCGCCGTGAAGGTCGAGAACCATCCCCTGGAGTACGTCCACTTCGAGGCGGTGATCCCCGACGGCAACTACGGCGCCGGCCCGATGATCGCATGGGACCGCGGGCTGTTCCGGCCGCTCGCCGACCCGGCGCAGGGCCTGCTCGACGGCGAGATCAAGTTCGAGCTCTACGGCTACAAGCTGCGCGGCGCCTTCACGCTGGTCCACACCGGCAAAGGCAAGCGGGGCCAGCAGGCCGGCCGAGGGTCCGATCACTGGCTCTTGATCAAGAAGCGCGATCAGGCGGCGGAGGCGTTCCTCATGGCCGGGCAGCCGCTCGCCAGCTCCTCCGTGCTGTCCGGACTCTCGATCGACGAGCTCGCGACGGGCGCCCCCCGCCACGCGCTCGTGCTCGCCGAGCTGACCAAGCTCGCGCCGCCGCGACGCGCGATCGCGCCGGGGTCCTTCGAGCCCATGCTGTGTCACACCGCCGAGCGGGCGTTCTCCGGCGATGACTGGGTGTTCGAGCTCAAGTACGACGGCTTCCGGATGCTGGCGTTCGGAGGCGGAGGTCAGGCGAGCCTGCGCTATCGGTCCTCGCAGGATCCGACCGCGCGCTATCCCGAGCTCACGTCGGCCGTGCGCGCGCTGCCGATCCCCGGGCTCGTGCTCGACGGTGAGGTCGTGATGCTCGACGGTGAGGGCAAGCCCGACTTCCACAAGCTGTCATCCCGCGGCCAGCTCCACCGGACGTCGGAGATCCAGCGAGCCGCGCTCGCGTCGCCGGTGACCTATGTCGTGTTCGACCTGCTCGGTGCCGGCGGCTTCGACCTGCGCGGGCTGCCGCTGCTGGCACGCAAGGCCCTGTTGCAGCAGCTGCTCCCGAAGGTCGGGCCGCTGCGCTACGCCGATCACATCCCCGGTCAAGGTGAGGCACTGCTCCGCCAGGTCGTGACGCGCGGGCTCGAAGGCGTGGTCGCGAAGCGGGCAAGCTCGCCGTATCGATCGACGCGCTCGCGCGACTGGCTGAAGATGAAGTCCGATCCCGAGGCGGACTTCGCGATCTGCGGCTACACCCCGCCGAAGCGGTCGCGCGCGGGCATCGGCGCGCTCCACCTCTGCGTGTGGGTCGATGATCGCTGGATGTGGGCCGGCAAGGTCGGCTCGGGCTTCAGCGACAACCAGCTGATCGAGATGAAGCGCGTGCTCGACGCCAGGCCGACCTGGAAGCCGACGTTCCCGCGGCCGGAGGCGAGCAAGGATGCGCGATGGATCGAGCCCGAGATGGTCGTCCAGGTCCGCTACCGCGAGTGGCCAGTCGACTCGGCCCTGCGCTTCCCGGTGTTCGAGCGGCTGCGTCCCGACAAGGCGCCGCGCGAGTGCGGCATGCCGCTGCGTCACACGGGAGAAGGCCACGCGCGCGCGGACGAGCCGGTGATCGAGCAGGACCTCGAGGTCGACGCGCCGGTCCGCGAGCTCCGGCTGACGCGACTCCACAAGGTGTTCTGGAAGGACGAGCAGATCACGAAGGGCGAGCTCATCGAGTACTACCGCGCGGTCTCGCCGGCCCTGCTGCCCTACCTCAAGGACCGTCCGACGGTGTTGCACCGCTATCCCGACGGCATCGACGGCGAGATGTTCTACCAGAAGGACATGCCGTCCTGGATCCCGCCGTGGCTTCGCACCACGACGCTGTGGAGCGAGCACAGCCAGCGAGAGATCCACTACATGCTGATCGACGATGCCGATGGCCTCGCGTTCGTCGCGAACATGGCCTCGATCCCGATCCATACGTGGGCGAGCCGCAGCGTCTCGCTGGAGAAGCCCGACTGGACGATCATCGATCTCGATCCCAAGAACGCACCCCGCGAGCACGTCGTGCCGCTCGCGCGCGCGATCCACGCGTTGTGCGAGGCGGTGGGGCTGCCGAACTACGTCAAGACGTCGGGCCAGAGCGGCCTCCACGTGTTGATCCCGCTCGGCTGCCAGTGCACCTTCAATCAAGCGCGCACGCTCGCGTACTTGATCTCGCTGCTCATCGAGAAGCAGCACGCCGACCTCGCCACGACGACGCGCAACCCGGCCGCGCGCGGCGGTCGCGTCTACCTCGATTGGGGCCAGAACGCCCACGGCCAGCTGCTGGTCGCGCCGTACAGCGTCAGGCCGGTGTCCGGCGCATCGGTCTCGATGCCGCTCACGTGGGACGAGGTCGTACCAGGGCTCGATCCGAAGCAGTTCCACCTGCGGAACGCGCTCGAACGGATCGCACGCTGGACCGCCGACCCTTGTGTCAACGTCCTGACCGAGCGACCCGATCTCCAGGCCGCGCTGGGCAAGCTCGAGCAGTTCGTCAAGGATGGCTAGGTCCATCTTCGAACGCTGAACGCTGACGTGCGCCGGAGGGTCGCCCGCCCGTGGGATCTGGTAGCGTCGCCCGGTGCCGAAGCCCCTTCGTATCGCCTGCATCGGTGGCGGACCTGCCGGGCTCTACCTCGGCATCCTCGTCAAGCGGGTCGCTCCCGAACACGATGTGGTCATCTACGAGCGCAACCGGCCCGCCGAGACGTTCGGGTTCGGGGTCGTGTTCTCGGACGCGACGCTCGGCCACCTCGCAGCCGCCGACCCCGAGACCCATCGCCAGATCACCGACCGGTTCGCGCGCTGGGATGACATCGAGATTCACGTCGGCGGCGAGGTCCTGCGCTCGACCGGGCACGGGTTCTGCGGCATCGAGCGCAAGGCGTTGCTCGAGATCCTGCAGACCCGCGCGCGCGAGCTCGGTGTCCGCGTCGAGTACGAGCACGAGATCAAGTCGCTGTCCGAGGTCCAGGGAGACGTCATCGTCGCCTGCGACGGCGTCGCGAGCTGGGTCCGCGATGCGCTCGCGAGCGAGCTGTCGCCGGACGTCGACGTCCGCCCGAACAAGTTCGTGTGGCTCGGATGCACGGTGCCGTTTCAGGCATTCACCTTCCTCATCAAGCCGACGCCACACGGCCTGTTCCGGGTCCACGCGTATCGCTACAACGCCCAGAGCTCGACGTTCATCGTCGAGTGTCGCGAGGAGACCTGGCGCTCGGCGGGGCTCGACACCGCCGACGAGGACCGCACCGTCGCGATCCTCGCTGACATCTTCGCGGCCGAGCTCGGCGGCTACCAGCTCGTCAAGAATCGATCGATCTGGCGCAACTTCCCGACGGTGCGGTGCGGCAAGTGGCACACGGGGAACGTCGTGCTCGTCGGAGATGCGGCGCACACGGCGCACTTCTCGATCGGCTCGGGGACCAAGCTCGCGATGGAGGACGTCATCGTGCTGCGCGACGAGCTGCTCGCGCGCCCCACCGACATCCCCGCGGCGCTCGCGTCCTACGAGACGAGGCGCCGGCCCGAGGTCGAGGCGCTCCAGGCCGCGGCCCAGGCGAGCCTCGAGTGGTTCGAGGGAACCGAGCGCTACATGGCGATGGCGCCGGTCCAGCTGACGTACAGCCTGATGACCCGGAGCCTCCGGGTCTCGCACGCATCGGTCGCCAAGCGCGATCCGCACCTCGCCCGCGGCGTCGAGCACCTGCTCGCCGCGAGTGTCGGCATCACGGGCGATCACCCACCCCCGCCGACCGACCTGCCGTTCCGGATCGGTGACCGCCGGGCCGCGTCGCGCATCGTGGTCGCCCCGACGCTGGCCACCTCCCCCGATGACGACCAGCTGGTCGCGCTCGGTGGGGCGGTCGCGCAGGGAGCGAGCGTCGTGGTGACCGCGCCACTGCTCTCGACCGCGCTCGACACCGATGATGCCGCGGTCGCGTGGGGCAAGATCGTCGACTACGTCCACGGCAAGGGCGCGCTGATCGCCGCCCGCATCGTGCTGCCGACCGACGCCACGCTCGAGCGAACGGCTTTCGCGGGCTTCGATCTGCTCGTGCTCGATCCGGGCTCGGAGCCCGAGGGAGTCGAGCGGCTGGCCGCGGCGCTCGCGGCCGCGCGCGCCGGGGCTGCCCCGCGCTGGCGAAGGTCGGGGTGGCTTGGTGCGGTCGTCCACGATCGCCCGCTCGCGCGCGCCGCCGTCGTCGGACACGCTGCCCAGCTGGTGCGCGCAGGCGCGAATCTGTTGTGGATCATCTCGACCGGCGATGGCAATGCACGCCTCGCCGCCGCGCCGCTCGCCGACCGCCTGCGCAACGAGCTCCGCGTCGCGACGTGCATCGATGCCGGTCGCGGCACGCTGCTGCCCGATCTCGAAGCCGCGATCGCCGCGGGGCGCGCGGATCTGGTCGCGGTCGAGGGCATGCCCTCGGGCGCGCGACGCGCCTGAATCAGATGACGCCGCGCCGCTACCAGCTGCGAAGAGATGCCACCGCGATCGTGGAGAGCGGACATCCATGGATCTTCCGCGACCAGCTGAGCTCGGCGGCCGGCGTGTTCCGCGATGGCGACTGGCTGCGGCTCGTCGACGGCAGCAATCGCGTGGTCGGTCACGGCCTGTTCGAGTCGGAAGGCGCGATCGCGATCCGCGTGCTGCGGCGAGGCCCCGAGCGCCCCGATGCGGCGTGGTTCCGGGGGCAGCTCGCAGCCGCGCAGGCGCGGCGGGAGTCGCTGGTGCCGCGCACCGATGGGATCCGGCTCTTGCACGGCGAGAGCGACGGCGTCCCCGCGGTGGTGATCGATCGATTCGGCGAGACCCTCGTCGTCAGCAGCTACTCCGCCGGTGCCGACGCGATCGCGCGATTCCTCGCTCGTTGCCTCGCTGACGTCGCGCCGCATTGCCTGCTCCGGCCCGCGCGGCGCCGTCAAGGTCCCGCGGTGGCGGCACGGGTGCTGCGCGGCGCACCGCCGGAGGTCGCGACGTTCACCGAGGACGGCCTCGCGCTCGCCGTCGATCTGTCGGGTGGCCAGAAGACCGGCGCGTACCTCGATCTCCGGGGGCTCCGCCACGCGCTCGCGACGACGCTGCTCACCGGAGCGCGCGTGCTCAACCTGTTCGCGTACTCCGGAATGCTGGGACGCGCCGCCGAGGCCGCCGGCGCCGCCGCGATCACGCAGGTCGATGCCTCGCAGCGCGCGCTCGGATTCGCCGCGGCCCACCACGTCGTCGACCCGTCACGCCATCACTTCGTAACCGCGGACGTGTTCGCGTGGCTGCCGGCGCTCGATCAGGCCGAGCTATTCGACGTCGTGATCGTCGATCCGCCTTCGATGACGAGCAAGCAGACGCAGGTGCCCGGCGTGCTCGCTGCGTATCGCAAACTGTATCGCGCCGCCGCGCTGCACGTGCGCCCCGGCGGCGTCGTGATCGCGGCGTGCTGCACGAGCCGGGTCGAGCGTGGCGCGTTCCACCAGGTGGTCCGCGAGTCGCTCGGCAAGCCATTCGTGATGGAACGCGAGCTGCCGACCGAGCCCGATCACCCGGTCGGGTTCCCGCAGGCCGATTATCTCAAGATCGCCTGGTGGCGCCGGCCGGCTTGAGGAGATCCCGGGTCAGCCGACGGCCAGCTCGCGATAGCGGACCAGGTGACGAACCGCTCGCCGGAGCACCAGCTCGTTGTTGGAGCCGCGTCCGATGACCTCGTAGATGCGCGCGAGGTTGAAGTGCGCATCGGCAAGTCCCGGATCGAGGGACAAGGCATGTTCGTAGGCTGCGATCGCCTCCGCGACCCGGCCCTGATCCTCGACGGCGACACCGAGGTTGAACCAGTACAGCCCGACGGTCCGATCGAGGCAGAGCGCGAGCCTGTAATGAGATTCGGCGGCCGGCAGCTCGCCTCGCTCGTGCAGGATCCGGCCGAGGTTGTTGTGCGCATCCGGCAGATCGGGCCGACCGGCGAGCGCCCGGCCGTACGCAGCGATCGCCGCCTCGGAGGACGGGTCCGCCGCCTCCAGGGCGCAGCCGCGATCGTACCAGACCGTCGCAGGAGTGCCGCGGAGCATGGCCTTGCGGCCCGGATTGGGCCCCAACGCCCGGGTGAAGGTCAGCAGTTCGCCCACGCTTCAGACGCTAAGCGAGTGGTCTGACAATCATCCGTTCCGCCGACCGTGTTGTAAGATGACGCCGTGGGCGACGCCCAGGGAACCACCCTTAGCTTCCACGAGGATGGCAAGACAGGCCGGCTCGGGCCCAAGCCCGAGCCCGTCCTCGTACTCGCACTCGAGTGCGGGCGGCCGCGCGCCGGATCGGTCCGCTACCGATTGAGCGAGCTCACCGCGGTCGCGCTCGGTCGCGGGGCCGATCGTCGCGCCGAGCTCACCGGCACCGAGCTCACCGTCCGCGTTCCGGACAAGTGGATGTCCTCGCGACATGCCGTCATCGAGCCGAGCTTCGGGCGCTGGGTGCTGACCGATACCGAGTCCAAGAACGGCACGATCGTCGATGGCCACACCACCAAGCGCGCGGTCCTGACCGACGGCTCGCTGATCGAGCTCGGCCACACGTTGTTCATCTTCTTCGAGCGGTTGCCGGTCGAGACCGAGGCCGAGCCGCTGCTCGAGCTGACGCCCCAGCAAGGCCCGACTGGCTTCACGACGCTGATGCCGACGTGGAACGTCGAGATCCAGCGGCTGCGCCAGATCGCGGCGTCCGAGATCCCGATGCTGGTCGAGGGCGACTCAGGCACCGGCAAGGAAGTGATCGCGCGTGCGATCCACGATCAGTCCGGTCGCAAGGGGGCGTTCGTGCCCGTCAACTGCGGCGCGCTGCCCGAGAACCTCGTCGAGAGCGAGCTGTTCGGCTACAAGAAGGGCGCGTTCTCGGGCGCCCAGACCGATCACCCCGGGCTCGTCCGCTCGGCCGATGGCGGCACCTTGTTCCTCGACGAGATCGGAGATCTGCCGCCGAGCTCGCAGGCAGCGCTGCTGCGTGTCCTCCAGGAGCGCGAGGTCATGCCCGTCGGTGGTACGCGCGCAGTCGAGATCGATCTCCGCGTGGTGGCGGCGACCCACCGCGATCTCGACGACATGGTTGCCGAGGGCAGCTTCCGCCACGATCTGTTCGCGCGGCTCGCTGGCTTCCGGGTCACCGTCCCGACGCTCGCAGAACGCCGCACCGATCTCGGCCTCCTCATCGGCACGCTCCACACCCGGATGTTCCCGCCCGAGCACCCGGGCTTCGACATCGACGCCGCGCGGCTGCTGCTCCGCTACCCATGGCCGCTCAACGTCCGCGAGCTCGAGCAGGCGCTCGCGACGGCGCAGGTCCTCGCCGGCACCGAGCTCGTCCGCGCCGAGCACCTGCCCGACTCGGTGCGTACCGGGCGGCCGCCCGGCGCGCCACGCCCAGTCGTGCTCAGCGAGACCGATCAGAAAGTACGAGATCAGGTCGTCGCGTCGCTGCGCGAGCACCAGGGCAACGTGTCTGCCGTCGCGCGGGCGCTCGACAAGGACCGCAAGCAGATCCAGCGCTGGATCAAACGCTTCGGCCTCGACCCCGGCAGCTTCCGCTGACCTGACCGCGATGGGTCGTCGCAGCGACCCAGCTGCGACGTCGCGCTCACGATCCGGCGCGTGAAGTCTCCAGACGTTACGCGAGCGATCACCAGGCCCAGCTCTTGCTGCTGGTCGGGGCGTCCGCGCGGTCGGCTGCCCGAGCCTCCCAACGCACATCTTTGGTGGCCGGTCGCGCGGATGACTTGTGACCGGCTTCTCACCGGCTCGCGGTCGCGCGCTGCGCGAGGCCAAAGAGCTGGCGCTCGGTCCATGCCGCGAGCCGGCTCGGCC
This sequence comes from Deltaproteobacteria bacterium, assembly GCA_018262455.1. The sequence goes on from JAGSPR010000049.1 coordinate 21,444, forward strand.
CCTGACCGGCGAGCCGGCGCCTCGCATCGGTATGTGCAGGGACCGCGACCACGCTGCGCGGCAGCCTGCGATACACGGTCGCGAACGCGACGAGCCCTGCCCGCGTGCGACGAGGGGTGCCACGCAGCCCGAACTGGTCGGCGAGGTGGGGTGGCAACAGCTCGTGGGTGAGCGCCTCGGCGATCCGCCCGAGCGGTGGCTGGACCCGCGCGCCACGCCCGACGAGGAACCGCGCCATCTCGCGGGCGCACGGCGCCACCGCCAGGCGATCGGATCCGATCATCTCGGCCATGTACGCGGCGTGCTCGGCCCAGCTCTGCGGCAACATGGCGCGCGGGATCCCGAACAGCGCGGCGAACCTCTGGAGCTCGACCACGTACGCGTCTTTGATCGACGTCGGGAGCGGACCGTCGAGCAGCTCGCGCACCCGGATCGTGGTGTCGAGCAACGTCGCGTGGACCCAGCACAACGACTCGGGCTCGTTCGCCTCGTACGGGGTACCCGCGGGCCAGCCACCGATCGCGTCGGGGATCGTCCCGTGGATCCGAGTGTGGACCGCGTGGACGCGGCGCGCCGCCGTGAAGGCTTGCTCGAGATCGCCGAACAGCATCGCGAACACGTTGTGGAACGTGCGCGCAAACCGGCCGGCAACATCGGTCCGGGTCTTCGAGTGTTGATCGACCGCGTGGGCGACCTTGGGATGTGCGAGCTGCAGCAAGGCGGCGCGACCGCCACCGGCGAACAGCCCGAGATCGGCACCGATGCGCCACGCGACCGAGCGTGGGCCGAGGATGCCCTCGCGCGGATCGGCCACCTGCGCACGTAGGTCGGCCAACGACACCTCGAGTGACTCGCGCGTGATGACCGACAAGCGTCGATCTGATCGCGTGGACGGCCTCCGGTCAAGCCTCGCGTGCGTGTCCGCCACATCGCCCGGACCCTTGCGGGGGCCGCGCACGTGCTGGGGAGGCACGGCCGCACGAGGGCGCACGCCTCGCCGCCGCGACCGAGACGGCTCACGCGGGATCTCGGCGAGGCTTCTTAGGTCTATTTCGTGCACCGGACCTCAGCCATGGCCGGCTCCACGATGACTGTCGCGCACGCGTCCGTTGGCGTTGTTCCGTCCGCCAGACCTCGACGACGAAGGTGCCGCGCGACGCTGCTCGAAGGCAATCGCGTCGGTCCGTGGCGCGTCGAGCGCGAGCTCGGGCGCGGTGGCATGGCCTCGGTGTACGCGGTGGCTCACACGCAGTTCGGCAAGCGCGCCGCCCTCAAGATCGCGCATCGCTCCGTGATCGGTCCTGACTTCACGTCGGCCACGTTCCTGCGCGAGGCGCGCATCGTCCACCTCGTCGATCACCCGGGGGTCCCCGACGTGTTCGCGACCGGCAGCTACGACGGCCGCCCCTACCTGGCGATGGAGCGGCTCACCGGCAAGACGCTCGGCCAGCTGCTCGACACCGGCGCGCTGTCGCGCGTCGACGCGATCGGCTACCTGCTGGAGCTCTGCGAGGTACTCGGTGTCGCGCACGCCGCCGGAATCGTCCACCGCGACCTCAAGCTCGACAACGTGTTCGTAGAGGCCACGCCGGGGTCCGGCGGGCGCCGGGTGCGGCTACTCGACTGGGGCGTCGCCCGGATCCTCGGTGAGGACGATCCGATGCGCGGGATGCTCGCTGGCACCGTGAGCTACGTCGCGCCCGAGCAGGTGCGCGGCGACGAGATCACGCCGGCGGCCGACCTCTACTCCCTCGCGGTCCTCGCGTATCACACACTGCTCGGCAGCCCGCCGTTCGTCGGCGACCACGAGCTCGAGCTGATCCGCATGCACCTCCACGCGACCCCGCCGGCGCCTGCCTCGCTGTGGCCCGAGGTCCCGGCCGAGCTCGCGAGCCTGCTGACCGCGATGCTCGACAAGGATCCCGCGCATCGGCCGACGCTCGACGAGATCGTGCGGGTGCTGCGGGCGGTCGCCGAGCATCTCGAGCCTCGGCGGCGGTCATGGCTGGCGTCGATGAGCGCGGTGCCTGCGCTTCCTCCCATCGACGTGCTGGGCCGCCCCGCCCCGCTCGCGCTCGCCGCCATCAGGCAGCGCCTGGTCGGTGCCACCCTCGCGGTCGCGCTGGCGATCGCGAGCGTGGTCTCGCTGCTCAGCGCTTGATCCCGACGACGAGCCCGTCCGGCGTCGGCGCGCAGACCGAGTCACACGTGCTGGCGATCTGCTCGTGAAAGGCGCGCATCGCGCGGGCGCGGGGTGAATCGTCCATCAGCTCGCCGAACAGGTACGCGTTGTCACCCAGGACGAGCCCGCCACGCCGCAAGTGCTGCACGGCCCACGCCCCGTAATAGTCGTAGCCCTCCTTGTCGGCATCGATGAACACCGCATCGAACGGGCCCTCAGGCTCGAGCATCGGCAGCACCTCGCGAGCCGCACCCACGATCACGCTCACGCGATCGGCAACACCCGCCGCGACCAGGTTGCCGTGCGCGAGCTCGGCGTGGTGAGGATCGAGCTCGATCGTCCACAGCCTGCCCCCGGGCGCGAGCGCGCGCGCCATGTGGAGGGCCGAGTACCCGAGGAGCGTGCCGAGCTCGACCACCTTGCGGGCCTCGATCAGCCGCAACAGCAGGTGCAGCATGCGGCCATCACTCGGGCTGACCTGGATGGCCGGGATGCCCTCGGGCACGGTGAACGCGCGAGCGAGCCCAGGATCGTGGGGGACGTGCGTGCGGTCGACGTAGTCGAGGATCGCGGGAGTCGTGTAACGGACACCGGCGCGCGAGTCGAGATCGGCCATGCGCCGGATGATGCACCAGATGCGGTCACGACGGTCAGGCGTCGTCGTCGGTGCCGCGATAGGGACCGAGCTTCGCGAGCTCGGCGAGCTCGTTCGCGATCCCCACGCGCTCGCGTTGCATGTGGTCCTCGACCGCGGCCGACAGGCCCTCGTGTCGGAGCCAGTGCGCCGAGTAGGTCGCCGCGGGCTCGAAGCCCCGCAGCAGCTTGTGCTCGCCCTGGGCGCCAGCCTCGAACAGCGGGAGTTTGTGCTCGATCGCGCGATCGATCCCGGCGTAGTACGCGGTCTCGAAGTGGAGCAGATCGACGTGGACGTCGGCACCCCAGTAACGGCCGTAGAGCGCCGTGGGGGTCTCGAGGAACAGCGCCCCCGCGACGCGTTTGCCGCCGGCGACGACCTCGACCATCCGCATCGCGTCGGGCAACGTCTCGGCGAGCCGGTGGAAGAACCCGGGTCGCAGGTAGTCGCGGCCGCCGTGCTGATCCGTGGTGGTCCGATAGAACCTGTCGAGATCGTCGAGCTGAGCGGTCGACAGCTCGCTCCCAGAGACCCATGACAGGCGCTCGATCTGGGCGCGCGCTCGCTCCCGCTCCTTGCGGAGCTGCTTGCGCTTGCGGCTCTTGAGCGCGCCGAGGAAGTCATCGAACGTGCCGTAGTCGCGGTTGCGCCAGTGGAACTGCAGGCTCGCGCGCGGGAAGAAGCCGGCGCGCCCGAGCAGCGCCTGCTCCTCGGCGGTGCAGAACAGCCAGTGGATCGACGAGCACCCGGCATCGTCGGCCACCGCGCGGACCGCCGCGATCAGCGCCGCACGCACGCCGTCGGCTGCGTCGCCGAGCCCGGGCGCGAGCAAGAGCCGCGGCCCGGTCGCGGGGGTGTGCGGCGCCGCCACGACGAGCTTGGGATAGTAGGCAAGCCCGGCGCGCTCGGCCGCGCTCGCCCAGCCCCAATCGAAGATGTACTCGCCGTAGCTGTGGGTCTTGATGAACGCCGCGACCGCACCCTGGAGTCGCCCGTTCGCCTCGGCGAGCAGGTAGACCGCCGTCCAGCCCGACCTCCGGCGCGCCGGCGAAGCTCGCGAAGCCGCGTCGATCGAGCCGGAGTCCTCGAGCGCGCGCAGGAACCCGTGACGGAGAAAAGGCGAGGGTCCGTGGTCGAGTGCATCCCAGGCGGCGGCGTCCAGGTCTCCGACCGATCCGACGGCCCGGATCGCGTACTTCATGCTAGAAGAACCGGAACTTCCTAGATCAGCCACGGGACCCAATCATGCCGCTCGACCCACAGATCAAGCAGAAGATCGACCAGCTCGTCACGAGCGACCACGTTGTCCTGTTCATGAAGGGCAACCGGAGCTTCCCGCAATGCGGGTTCTCGGCGTCGGTCGTCAACATCCTCAACACCTTGGTGCCCAAGTACACCACCGTCAATATCCTCAGTGACGCGGAGATCCGCGGCAGCATGAAGGAATACTCCGACTGGCCCACGTTTCCGCAGCTGTTCATCAAGGGCGAGTTCGTCGGCGGGGCCGACATCGTCCGCCAGATGCACGAGAACGGGGAGCTCCAGCAGAAGCTCGGGGACCTCGTCGCACCCGCGAAGACGCCCGAGCTGACGGTCACGCCCGCAGCGGCCAAGGAGCTGCTCGAGGCCCTCAAGGAGGGCTCGCCGGACGATGTCATTCACATCACGATCACGCCGAGCTGGGAGCACCAGCTCGATCTCGGGCCCAAGGAGGCGAACGACGTCACGCTGCAGAGCAATGGCGTCACCGTGCAGCTCGATCGCGCCAGCGCCGAGCGCGCCGCGGGCCTGGTGGTCGACTTCATCGATGCCGCGGATGGCGCCGGCTTCAAGATGGACAATCCCAACCGCCCCGCCACGGTGAAGCAGATCGAGGCCAAGGCGCTCAAGGCGCTGCTCGACGAGGGCAAGATCAAGGCGTTCTACGACGTCCGCCCCGACAAGGAGCGCGCGCTCGCCAAGATCGAGGGCACGACGATGCTCGATGATGCGGCGATGGCCGCGGCCGAGCAGCTGCCGAAGTCGACGCCGATGGCGTTCACCTGCCACCACGGCAACCGCAGCCGCGCCGCCGCGGAGCACTTCCTCAAGCTCGGCTTCACCGACGTCTACAACCTCGCCGGCGGCATCGAGGCGTGGTCCAAGGACGTCGACGCCAAGATCCCGCGCTACTGATTCGCGCTTGAACCCACGGGCGGCGGCGGGCACTGTCCCCCCCATGCGCGCCCTGCCCCTCGTCGTGTGGTTGCTTGCTGCGTGCGGCGGAACCACCGTGGCACCGGATGCACCGGTCGACGCACCGCTGTTGCCGACCTCCAACGCGGCGCGCGAGATCGTCGACACCAGGCTCGCGTTCGACGTCACGGCGTTGACCGGCGCCGCGACGATCACGTTCGGCCCGAGCAGCGATCCAGGCGCCACGCTCGAGGTCGGGGATCTCGCGATCGACAGCGTCAAGCTCGCAGGTGCCGACCTCGCGTTCACCGCGGCCACCGCGCGGCTCGACCTCGCGCTCCCCGCGAGCGACCAGACGATCGCGGTCGACGTCGCGTACCACTACAAGATCCACGAGTCCCAGGGTGCGTCCACCGGTGGCTACACGCTGATCTGGCCGTACTACTGCGGCAACCTGTTCCCGTGTCACTCGCGCCCCGACGACGGCACCACCTTCACGCTCGACATCACCGGCGTCCCGGCCGGCAAGACCGCCGTGTTCCCGCCGTCGATCCCCGCCGAGGCGCCGAGCTACCAGCTCGCATGGAGCATCGACGACTACGCCGAGCTCGCGCTCGGGACCACCACCGCGGGCACCCAGGTCTCGATCTGGCACCATGGACCCGAGCTCGCGGCCGCCCAGCAGGGTGGCGCGCACCTGGTCGCCGCGTTCGACTGGCTCGAGCAGACGCTCGGCCCGTACCGGTTCGGCAACAAGGTCGGCACGGTGTCGGTGAAATGGCCGGCCGGCGCGTTCGGCGGCATGGAGCACCACCCGCGCTGGCACGTCGCGGCCGCCGCGCTGCGCGACGAGGAGACCAACGTCCACGAGGCGGCGCATGGCTGGTTCGGCGACGGCATCCGCATCCAGTGCTGGGAGGACTTCGTGCTGTCCGAGGGCACGGTCAGCTACCTCGCCGGGCGCGCGCTCGAGGTCGTGGCACCCGACGTCGGCGCGGCGGTGTGGGACAGCTACGCGACGCGGCTGACCTCGTTCGGCGGCACCGCCAAGGTGTGGCCGCGCAGCTGCGGCGCGATCGATATCCTCGACGACGACCTGTTCACGACCGCCCCGTACATGCGGGGTGCGTTCTTCTATCGCGCGCTCGCGTTGAAGGTGGGCGCCGACAAGGTCGATCAGGTGCTCGCGACGTTCTACGCCGCACACGCCGGCAAGGCCGCGACGATGGACGACATGCTGGCGACCATCCAGTCAGTCACCGGCTACGATCCGACGGCCTGTGCGGCGACCTGGCTGACGTCGACGACGAGGCCCGTACCCGGCCCGTGTCCGTGAACTAGCGGCGCTTCGCGGCGGTCAGCAGCTCGAAGTCCTCGAGCATCTCGACCCGCGTCGCGCGCAGCGCAGTCGCCGCGCCTTCGAGCACGCCGAGCGCGTAGCAGACCTCGGGCGTCCGGGTCGACTCGGGCAACGCCTTGATGCCGATGATCTCGTCCATCGTCAGGTCGGTCGCGGCGCGGAGCGTCTCGACCGCGTTGGCCAGCATCGAACGGAGCGCGTCGTCGGACATGGGCGCACCCTACCTCATTGTCCGGGAGTTCGCGGCGCGACGATCTGGCGATCCCCGACCTTGAAGACCAGGTTCTCCACGGCGCCGTCCTTGCCCACGACGAACTGAGCTGCCGCCTGGAGGCCCTCGATCCAGAACGCGCGATCGGTGATCGGTGCCATCCGATGGCGTGGCTCGCCGGGGCCCTCGAGGTACAGCCGGTGGTCCGCAACCACCACCGACAGCACGGTGCCGGTGAAGTCGTACTTGCCGACATAGGACGTCCGCTGAACCGGCGTCGGGCGCGCGGGGGGCGGCTTCGCGGTGCCATCGAGCACATCGACCATCGCCCGGCCGAGGAAGTCGACGAGGGTCGTCGCGGTCGAAGCCAGCACCACGACGCCCCGCTTGGTCTTCGGATCGAAGCTGATGTAGCTGCGGAACCCGCCGGTACCGCCGTTGTGCCAGTAGCGGCCGGCCGGATCGATCATCCAGCCCAGGCTCTGGTTGTCGCCGTCGTTCTCGAGCTGAGGCTCCTGGGTCAGCCGCAGCTGCGGCCGCATCGGGCCCTTGCTGCCGGCGGCGGCGTCGAGCTCGAGATCGATCATCCTGAGCTGATCGCGCGCGGTCGAGGTGATCACGCCGGCGCCGGCGAGCGCTCCCCACGTCCACCGCGGGGCCGGCCTGAGGTCGTCGTCGGTCCCGAGCATGCGGTGAGCGCCCGCGCTGGCGGCCACGGTGACGAACGTCTCGCGCAGCCCGAGCGGTGCGAGCACGCGGGTCTCGAGGGCCTTGGCGTACCCCGCACCGAGCTTGCGTCCGAGCGCGAACCCGAGGAGCCCGGCACCGTAGTTCGAGTATGCGATCTGCGTGCCTGGCGGCGTGACGAGCTCGGTCCCGATCAGATCCTGGTACAGGGCATCTTCGCCGTAGCTGGCGTACGGATCGGGCGGCACCTTGCGGGTGACGAGGCTCGGCGGCAGCTTCGGCAGCCCGGAGCTGTGGAGCGCGAGGTGCTTGAGCGTGATGGCAGTCTTGTCGCGCGTCGGCACCGTCACCCCGGGCGGCAGGAGCTCCGCGACGGGGGTGTCGAGCTCGACCTCGCGGCGCTGCACCGCATCGGCCAGGAGCAGGTTCGTATAGACCTTCGTGATCGAGCCGAGCTCGTAGAGCGTGTGGCCGTTCGGGGGCTTGCCAGCGGGCCCCTTGCCAAAGCCGTAGATCTCGAGCTTGCCGACATCATAGAGCCCGACCACGACGCCCGACACGATCTCGCTGTCGAGGTAGGGCTGGACCTGGGCCGCCACCGCGGCCCGGTGCGCGCCCGCGGGATCGACCTCACCCGCGGCTGGCGCGTTGCGCGGGGGCACCTTGGCCGGCGCGGAGCAGCCGGACTGTGCGAGCACGGCGAGCAGCGCCCCCATCGCATCTCGACGGATCATGCCGCCAGACTAGTGGATTGCACATCACGCGCAACTGCTGCGGCTTCGCTTCGTACCCTGCAAGGAGCTGCCAAGGCCGTCACGCTCGACGCGCCTCCGATCGTGCGAGGATTCCACCATGCGAGCGATGCCACTGCTGCGAGTCGTGACCTCCGCGGTCGGGTTGATCGGGATCCCCGCCCTCGTGCATGCCGAGGATCATCACGGCCAACCGACGCGTCCCGCGTTCGGCGAGACCTCCGAGGTGGTCGGAGGGACCGACGCCCCGCTCGGCAAGTGGCCCGACGCCGCCGCCATGCTGTTCAACGGCCAGCAGGCGTGCACGGGCACGCTGATCGCGCCGACCATCGCGTTGACGGCCGGTCACTGCGATGACCCGGCGTTGACCCAGATCCTCGTCGGGACGGCCTCGCTGGATCGCAGCTCCGATGGCGAGACGCTGCCGGTCACCCGTCGCGTCGTCCTCGATGGCGCCGACATGACCGTGCTCGTGCTCGGCACCGCTTCGCGATTCGCCCCGCGCGCGATCGCGACCGGATGGGCCGGGCTCGACATCGCGAACGGGGCCGCGGTCGAGATCGTCGGCTACGGGGCGACCGACCGCCAGGCCAGCCAGTTCAAGGCCGAGCTCCAGGAAGTCGCGTCGACGGTCACCGACTTCAACTGCTCGACCAAGGCCGGCTGCCTGGCGAACGAGCTCGGCGCCGGCGGCAACGGCATCGACAGCTGCAACGGCGACTCCGGAGGCCCGCTCTACCTGGTGACCTCCTACGGCAACTTCCTCGTCGGCGTGACCTCGCGCGCCTACGCCGACGCCACCGCCCCGTGTGGCGAAGGCGGCATCTATGGCCGGCCCGACGAGGTCCTCGCCGAGATCGAGCAGGCCGCGGGCGTCCCGGTGACGCACGGACCCGAGCCGACGTTCGACCCGCTCGTCGCGATCCGAGGCGATGCCGGCGAGACCCAGATCGTCGACCACGATCCCAGGAGCAGCTCGCACAGCTACGCGCTCACCACGCCGCCCACGATGGCGACCGCGAAGGTCCGGCAGGACGGTCGCATCCGCGTCTGTGTGAACCCGACCGCGGCCCCGGGCGCGAGCGACTTCTTGGTCGTCACCGTCACCGACACGGGCGCAGCCACCCGCAGCCTCGCGGTCAAGGTCCCGATCTCGGTCGCCGCCAACGATGCCGTGGACGGCACGTGCGACGTCGAGACGTTCGATGACGAGGGCGGTGGCGGCGGTGGTGGCTGCTGCGAGTCCGGTCGCAGCGCCGGTGGCGCGCTGCCGCTGACGCTGTTCGTGCTGGTCGCGCTGCGCCGGCGCCGCCGTTAACACGACTTCCGAGCTAGTCTCCGGCCATGGCGGAGACTTGGTTCAAGTGCAGTGCGTGTAAGACCGAGATTCCGTTCGGGGCCCGGCACTGGGTCTGCAGCGTGTCGACCTGCAACCGCAACCGGATGCGACTCGTGTTCTGCTCGGTGGCCTGCTGGGATAGCCACCTCGGCGAAGCCCGCCATCGCGATGCCGGAGCCGTCGAGGCCATCGCGCCCACCCAGCAAGCCTGGCAGCACGAGCTTGCAGCGGAGGCTGCCCCGCCGCCGACCGCGCCCCCTCGCCCACAGGCCGCCGCGAGCAACCGGTCAGGGATCGTGAAGTTCTCGACTCCCCCCGAAGGTGTCCCGATCCGGCGGATCGTCGGCGAATCCGCCTCCGCCCCGATCGCCACCGCGGCCACGACCGGCGGCGTGCACCTGGCGGACACCGTCGATCGCGACATGATGATCGTGATCTCGAAGCTCAAGAAGTACATCAAGGACCGCTCGGGCATGAACTGCTCCGACGCCGTGGCCGACGTGCTGTCCGATCACGTGCGCGTGCTGTGCGACGACTCGATCCGCGCCGCTGCCCGCGACGAGCGCAAGACCGTGCTCGACCGCGACGTCCCGCGCCCTCGTCCGCGCTGACATCAGCGCGGAACGGCGCGCGCGGTGGCGAGCCAGTGCCCGGCATGTTCGCGCCACGCCGCCTCGATCGCGAGCGGCAGGTTCGACCGCACCGTCGCGGACCCAGCGCCCACGTCGAGCTCGACCTCGGTGAAGCCGACGTAGCGCCGGAGCATCGGATCCACGGCCTTGTAGATCGCCTCCTTGATCGCGAACCGTAGCGTCACCGCGCTGCCGCGATCAGGCAGCGCGGCCTGCTCGAACGGCGTGAGGATCCGGCGCGCGATGTCCTGACGGGGTGGCGCCGCGAGCTCGAGATCGACACCGACCCAGCCCGGACCCGCCGGCGCGATGATCGCGGCGCCGCGGGCATCCTTGTGGCTGACCGAGCCGGTCCAGCCCGCCGGCAGGACCGGGGCGCCCCGATCGTCGGGCAGGATCGCGGTCGCGAAGTCGTCGAGGGCGAGATGGAGCGCGGTCCGACCGACGATGAGAGCTCTGCGCCGGATCTCGCCGAGCGAGCGCGCGTACACCTGCTCGGCGGCGGGGAGCCTGGCGAGCGCCTCGGCGAGCGCGGCGGGATCCGTGAGCTCGACGATCACGCACCGGCCGTGGGGGGTCTCGATGGTCTCGATCGAAGCAGCGTCTCGATTCAAGCAGGCCTCTGGCTTCAAGGCTTCGGACGCGTGACCATCAGGTGATTGTGCTTGTTGACGTCGGGATAGCCGAACCGAAACGGCAGAGGGCGCTTCGGCTGGGTCTGCCAGAGCTTGATGAACTCGGCGCGCACATTCTTGGTGTCGTAGATGAAGTACGGCCCGGCGAACTCGCCGTAGGCGACCTGCTCGTAGCCCGCGGCGGCCGCCAGGCTCGGCGGGATTCCCGACGCGTCCGAGACCATCCACGCGATGCTCGCGAGCAGGTACGAGCGGATCTTCGAGAAGTCGTCGTACCAGAGCAGGAAGCTCGCCGCCTTCGTCATCACCGACACCTTGCCCTTCGTGCGCAGGTGGACGAGCACGCGCTCGTCGGCGTCGAGGTGGCTGTTGTCGAGGTTCGCGACGATGTGGCGGTACGTGCGGAGCGGCGCCTTCGCGTCACCCCGTGGCCGGTACTGGATCTCGACGTTGCCGAACGGCGAGTCGTGCATGTACCAGAAGTGGGTGACGTTCTTGGGGGGAGTCTGGCCGCGCTTGGTGGCGGCGTACTCGACGACCCGCAGCTCGAGCTCCGCGTCCGACAGGTAGCGCAGCGCGCCGGTGTCCTCGATGTCGAAGTAGCGCAGCGCGACCGGCTCCATGTCGTGGAGCGCGAGGCCCGCGAGCGCGAACATCAGCGTGCCCGGAAAGCTCGAGCGTGACGCGGCCTGCAGGTTCTTCGTCGCGGAGTAGGCCGAGCGGTAGAGGTACTCGAGATCCTCGTGGGACACGGCGAGCTCGTGGGCGAGCTTGGATGGCTTGAACGTGTCGACCGCGCGAATATCACCCGCGGCCTCGAGCGAGATCGTCGTGATCTCGGTGGCGTCGGGGAATGCGACGAGCGCCGACGACAGATCGCCGCCGCCGAACGGATAGACGATCACGCCCGGCGCATCCTTCGGCCGGATCTCGGCGATGAACGCCTTGGCCTTGTCGACCCACGCCTTGCGATGCGATGCGTACAGCGCGGTCATCGCCCTGCAGTGACGGTCGATCGTCTTGGCGTCGAGCCGCGTCGGGATCGGATCCTCCCCGCCGCACGCGGCGATCCGGAACAACACCCGGGCTTGCGCCCCGTAGTCCGTCGCCGGCGTCGCCTTGGTGGGTGCGGCGGTGGGATCGGCCGCTGCGAGCCCGCTCGCCGCCACCAACGCCACCAAGAATATCAATCCAGCGCCACGCATCGACCGCTTCATCGCACGAGAGGACGCCACGGGACCACCGTTTGTTCGATCTTGTCGGGGGTTGTCCGAAGGCTGTCGGGGGGCTTCATCACGGGTGTGCAACATCGACCAGGCGAACTCGCAACCAGCTAATATGGCTAGAGTTCGCGGATAGCACGGGCCGTGCACCTGAGCCCCCCATGAAGTGGCTCGCAGCGGTCCTCCTGGTTCTGCTGGGTCTTGCCTCGTGCGTCGACCCTCCTTCCATGCTCGTCCACCGGCCCAAGAACCCAGATGTCGATGCCGCCGTGACGAGGCTGTGGACCGGCGAGATCCAGCGCGTCGCCCGGGACGGCGACTGGATCCTGACCCGCTCGTACTTCCTTGCTGCCGACGTGATCTCGACGGTCACGCCCGGGGAATCGCTCTCGCACGCCTCGATCTACGACGCGAGGCACGGCACGGTGGTCGAGGCCGTCGGATCGGGCATCCGCGAGATCCCGCTGGCGCAGCTCGTCGATCGCAACCACTACGTGATCGTGGTGCGGCCCTCGAACATGACGGCCGCCGACCAGGCCGGAGCGCTGGCACGCGCGCGCACGCAGCTCGGCGGCAAGTTCGATGCGTCGGGCATGTTTGGGTTCGACCACGAGGACGAGTACTACTGCTCCGAGCTCGTCTACTGGGCGTCGCAGACCGCATCGCGCAGCGGCACGCGCGAACGCATCATCACGCCGTCGAACCTCATGAAGTACGGTGAGGTGATCTACTGGAGCGGCAAGCGCGACGATCCGCAGATCCTGCAGCTCGCAGCAACGAGGTGAGCCGCCAGGTCAGCGTGTGACGATCGACGCGCCCAGCAGGGCCATCGCCTCGGCAAACCCCGGATAGGACGTGGCGACGTTGTCGGCATCATCGACCACCGTGGTGTCGTCGGCGACGAGGCCGGCCACCGCGGCCGCCATCGCGATCCGGTGATCGCCATCGGCGTGGACCTGCGCCCCGACCAGCGGGCCATCGCGACCTTCCACGGTGAAGCCGTCCGGCCGGACCTCGCAGGTGACCCCGAACGCCCGCAGCATCGCGCAGGTGGTGGCGATCCGATCGCTCTCCTTGACGCGTAGCTCCTCGGCGTCGCGGATCACCGTGGTGCCACGGGCGCGCGCCGCGAGGACCGCGAGGATCGGCAGCTCGTCGATCGAACGCACCGCGAGGTCACCCGCGATCTCGGTGGCACGCAGCGGACGCGCCTTGCCGCGGATCACGAGATCGGCGATCGGCTCGGGCCCGGTGGTCCGGACGTTCTCGCGCAAGACGTGCCCGCCCATCGCCGCGATCACGTCGAGGAAGCCGGTGCGCGTCGGGTTCGTGCAGATGTTCGGCAACCGGACCTCGTCCGCGCCAGCGACCAGGGCCGCCACGACCAGGAACGCTGCCGACGACGGATCCGACGGGACCTCGAAGTCGGTGCCGGCGAGCCGGCGGTCCCAGCCGTGGGTGTCGATCGTGGTGCGCCGGCCGGTGGTCACGAGCGGCGCACCGAGATAGGCGAGCATACGCTCGGAATGATCGCGGCTCGGCCCGGGCTCGGTGACGCTCGTGGCGCCGTCGGCGTAGAGCCCGGCGAGCAGGATCGCCGTCTTGACCTGCGCCGAGGCCATCGGCAGGGTGTAGTCGATCGCGGTGAGCCGGCCGTGCGCGGGCCCCACGACGAGCGGCGGCATGACATCGACGCCAGCGCCCTGGCCCGTGACCTTCGCCCCCATCTGCGCGAGCGGCTCGATCACGCGGCGCATCGGGCGCTTGTTGAGCGAGTCGTCACCGAACAGCGTCGTCTGGAACTGCTGGCCGGCGAGCAGGCCCGAGAGCAGCCGGATCGTGGTGCCCGAGTTCCCGCAGTCGATCGGAGCGCCGGGCGGTCGCATACCGTCGAGGCCCGTGCCGGTGATGACGAACGCGTCGCCATCGCGCTCGATGCGCGCACCGAGGGCGGTGATCGCCTTGGCGGACCGGCCGTTATCGGCGCCGCCGCCGAGCCCGCGCACCCGGACCGGAGTGGCCGAGAGCAGCGAGAACAGCAGCGCGCGATGCCCGATCGACTTGTCGCCGGGGATCGTGACGGTGCCCGACAGCGGGCGCGTGGCAGGTTCGATGACGAGCTTCATGACGGGCCTTTCGCGAGCAGGGCGGTCGCGCGCTCTACGACGCGCTGGAGGTGCTTCGGGCCGACCGCGATGATCGTGCGCACCCAGGTGCCGCGCGCGACGAGCCGGGCGTTGGCGAGGCTCCCCGGCAGCCCGAGGGCGCGCGTGGTCGGATCGTTCGTGAGCACCGCGAGCGCGCCGCGGATCACGCGGGTCAGCCGCGCGATCGATTTCTTGGTCGCTCGCTCGCCCGGATCGAGTGCGTCCGCATCGATGATGATCGCGAGGTCGTCGACGACGTCGACCCAGATCGAAAGCTGTGCCGGCGCGCTCTCGAGTCCGGTCTGGCGCGCCAGCGCGACCCGCGCATCGAAGGGCAGCCGCGCGGTGAGCCGCAGCGAGGCCCCCGGCGCATCCGCCGGCATCGCCCGATCGCGCAGCGCGAGCAGGTCCGCCGGCGCGGTGAGCCTCGAGCCGCCGGTCTCGCCCAGCGCAGCGCGCGCCTCGAGC
>JAGSPR010000234.1 GCA_018262455.1 Deltaproteobacteria bacterium
GCCGCGGTGAACCCGCCCCGCGGTGAACCCGCGCCCCGCGGTGGTGAACCCGCCCCGGGTGAACCCGCCCCGGGGTTAATGCATCCTCGAAGCGCGTTCGGAGCGGTCGTTGAGCTCTCCAACGTGCATGGCAGCGATCTGGTCAACGACGGTCTGGTCGCTTCGTGCCACGCCGCGACGGCGCGTGCGTGTCGGCGCGCGCGCTGCTTCGCGGTTCACCCCGCGACGAAACGTGGGTCAGTTGGCTTCGCTCGATGCGATCGGGACGTTGGCGAAGCGTCGTAGCCAGTAGGTCCCCGCAGGGAACGGGATCGGCGTCCCCGCCAGCCACACCGCGCGCGCGTGCCGATACGCGGTCACGAACTCGACGTTGCGCTGGAGCGTCTGAATGCGTGCCCACTTGCTACGAGCTGCGACGCGCGGCCGCAAGCTGCGCCGGGGCTCGTGGCTCGTCGGACAATCTCGCCATGACTGACGAAGTACCCGCCCGCGACCCACCACCCGCCGGCCGGTCTTGAGCCGCGTCGCGTCGTGCTCCGTTTCAAACGCCGCGACGCGTTCCTGCAGCTGCGCCAAGATCTGCTCGCGGTCCCCGAGCTCGGGCGGAATCGTGAGCGTGAGCTCGACCTCCGCGGGCATCGTCCCGCCCTCGCGAAAAAAGTGACGAGGACGGTGCGCCCGTAGCCGCCGGCCCTTCAGCAGGGCGTTGAACGTCTTGGGTCCCGGCCAGTGATGGACGCGCTCCACGAGCCCGTCCTTCACCGGGTTGGTCGCCACATACACGAGCTTGTCGATCACGTCGCTCGGCTCGACGGCTTCCACGACGCACGGCGGCTCGCTCGCCCACAGGTTTTCCCACCGTCCGCGCAGCACGTTCTGGCACTTGGCCAGCATCTTGTGGAACTGCTCCATGAACTCGTTGATCAGACCATTCGGGTCGTAGATCACCGTGTGGTGGTGGTTCGACATCATCTGCGAGAGCACCACCACGATGCCGTATCGAGCGGCTGCCTCCGCGAGGCAGTAGGTGAACGCGTTGTTGGTCTCCCGATCAGGACGCAGCAGGAACTGCCGCTGCGTGCACCGACGGGTGATCAGGTAGAAGCGGCCGGGAAACACCGGACGAGGATCCGACATGGTCGCTATGCCCATCACGATCCTTGCCACGCGCAACAGCCTGAATTGCTTCAGTCACCACACGCATGACGTCCGGATACCGGAGGCCGCGTCCGCATGCCGGACGCCTTCTCGGACGGCTCACGGCAGCGTGCCTTCGACCCGAACATCAACTCCGGTGCGGGCGTCGCCCCGGTGCGGGCGTCGCCCATCAACTCCGGTGCGGGCGTCGGCATCAACTCCGGTGCGGGCGTCGGGCGTCGCGGACATCAACTCCGGTGCGGGCGTCGCCCATCAACTCCGGTGCGGGCGTCGGGCGCGGTGCGGGCGTCGGGCGTCGCGGACATCAACTCCGGTGCGGGCGTCGCCGGTGCGGGCGTCGCGGACATCAACTCCGGTGCGGGCGTCGACCGATCATCAATCGCCGCTCGGATCTCCCCGCCGGTGATCCGCGGCGATCGCGGATGGCAACCTCGACCGCTCCCGAGTAAGAACGCCTGACACCACGAGATCGAGGAGATCCATGAAGACCCGCATCACCGAGCTGCTAGGCATCGAGCACCCGATCATCCAGGGCGGCATGCACTACGTAGGGTTCGCCGAGCCGCCAAGGAGATCGCCAGGTGCCGCGGGATGACCGACAAGCCGTTCGCCGTGAACCTGACCTTCCTGCCGGCCTTCGCGATGCCGCCGTACCCGGAGTACATCCGCGCGATCGTCGAGGGCGGCGTGAAGATCGTCGAGACCGCAGGGCGCAACCCCGAGCAATACATGCCTCACCTGAAGGCGGCCGGCATCAAGGTGATCCACAAGTGCACGTCGGTGCGCCACGCTCGGAAGGCCGAGGCGATCGGCTGCGACGCGGTCAGCGTCGACGGCTTCGAGTGCGGCGGTCATCCGGGCGAGGACGACGTGCCCAACTTCATCCTGCTGCCGCGCGCGGCCGAGGAGATCAAGATCCCGTTCGTCGCCTCGGGCGGCATGGCCGATGGCCGCAGCCTGGTGGCCGCGCTCGCGCTCGGCGCCGACGGTATGAACATGGGCACGCGCTTCATCGCGACCAAGGAAGCGCCGGTGCACGACAACGTCAAGCAGGCGATCGTCAACGCGTCGGAGCTCGACACGCGGCTGATCATGCGCTCGCTGCGGAACACCGAGCGGGTGCTGATGAACAAGGGCGTCGAGCGGTTGATGGAGCTCGAGCGCGAGAAGGGCGCCGCGCTGAAGATCCAGGACGTCATCATGCAGGTCGCCGGCATCTACCCGAAGGTGATGATCGAGGGCGACATGGACGCGGGCGCGTGGAGCTGCGGCATGGTCGCCGGCCTGATCCACGACGTGCCGACCTGCAAGGAGCTGATCGACCGGATCATGGTGCAGGCCGACGACATCATCAGCCACCGGCTCGCGGCGATGGCGCGCGGCACGGTCGCGCCCTGATCTCCCGGATCCAGGCGCCCCCACGCCGGGTCCGGCGAGCCCTCGACGCTGTCGAGCAGCTCGGTCGCGAGCTCTACCGCTCCTGTTCGGACCGCTGCAGCGCCGCTGCGCGGACCCCGGATGCGTGGCTCACGATGGGCTACGCCGGAGGCTGGCGTCGAGGTCGCGAACGGATTCCCGCCCACGGCGATCGTCCGCCGGTAACAACGAGCCCGAGACCGCGGCAACCATCTCGGCGGTGTCTCGGTCACACCGGGCGTGCGGCGCGGCTGTTCGATCCTCGTACTCGCGGCGGTCGGCGTGCGCGTGGCGCGCGGAGACGATACGCCAGAGGTCCACGCGCGGTGGCAGAAGCCGGAACACGGTCCGTGGCTCACGCTCGAACCGGCGCTGCAACCCAAGGTGCAGGGCCTCGGAGCCACCGAGGAGACCGAGGGCACGCAGCTCAGGATCGGCGCGCGAACCAGCCTCGTGCTCGAGGGCTCGACCTGGCTCAACAAGGACACCGTCAAGAAGCCGCTGCTCGATCTGCCCGGACGCGGCTGGCAGGCGGCCCTGCGGCTCTCACATGACTTCGGCTGGTTTCGGGTCGGTGCGGCCGCGTCGCTCAACCACGTCGACTCGAGGTACGAGCGCGGGACCTATCGGGACGTCAGGGTCTCGGTCAGCCGCACCACCCGGCTGTCGCGCTGGATGACCGCGTGGATCTCGCTCGAGGCGGGGAGCCGGCACTGGTACGGCGAGAAGCCGCCGGACGGCGAGGCCGATGGCACCGAGGCGATGCTGTCGATCGGCACGACGTTCCGCTGACGCGGCCCAAGGTGCTTGCGGAACCTGTTCGCGAACGAGAGCTTCCTGACGCGGGCGGTCTGGAGACCCCTCACCGGTTTGCAGGCAACGGCCGCACCTGCCTGGCGGTCAGATTCGATGGGTCGTCCGTCGATCCATCCACGGCAGCGCAGAGATCGGGTCGGAGCCCCCCGTGAGCTCGGTCTCTGTGCGCCGTGGCTGTACCTTGGATCGCGAGCAACGCTCGCGGCTGCGAGAGGTGTCCCAGCTGCGTGCGCGGTCTCGCTGTGGCGGTCGTCGGTTCGGTGCTGGTGCACGTGCTCGCGCTCGCCTGGTTCACGTCGCGTGACCTCGAGTTGCCGCCCGTCGCGGTCGTCGAAGTGAAACCGCCGCCATCGCCGCTGGTGGCGGTGACCGATCCGCCGCCGATCGAGGTCGTGTTTGTCGACGAGCCGAGCAACGGGGCCGGTGGAGCGGTGGTCGCAGCGTCGTCGGGCTCCGAGGGCGCGCCTGTGAAGCGCGGCCGGATCAAGCGACGCGGCGCGACGGGCGAGACGACGGGCACGGGCGAGTCCGCGACGCCGACGCGCTCGCCGTACATGACGATGCGCCGCCCCGGCGACCAGCCGTTACAGGGCCCGTCGGGCGGCTTCGTCGACGACTTCCTGAACCGCAGCAAGCCGCTCCCTCTGCCGCCGGACATCCCGGGCGAGGCGGTCGGGAACGAGATCGCCGACGTCCGCGCACGGCTGAACCACGCCGATCGCTACAGCCCGGACGAGCTCGCCGGGATGCGGCAAGCGCTGGTCGGGCTCAACGCGAAGCGCGAGGCCGAGGAGCTCACACCCGCGGGCGGCGGCAGCTACAAGACGGAGAAGGAGACCTTCCGCGCGCACGTCAATCCCGACGGCTCCGCGAAGCTCGAGGACAAGCCCGAGAACATGGACGCGCAAGACAAGTTCATGAAGAAGCACGGCGTCGATCCGTACGGCGGCAACAAGCTCGCGTACCTCGATCGCACGCGCGATCAGCGGGTCGCGATCGGCCAGCGCTATCGCGAGGAGCAGCTCGGCAAGTCCGTCATCTACATGCAGCACCACATCGCGCGGCTGTGGGCGATGACGACCGAGATCGCGAAGCGCAAGCAGGGCCTGTTCGAGCTCTGGGACGAGTGCATCGAGAAGGGCACGCCCGAGGAGGTCGCGGGCGGTGAAGCCGCGCGCGCGTTCGTGATGGCGCACATCCGCGCGAGCGTGCGCTACGCGCCCGACGAGCTGCACGCGCTGAACGCGCAGCGCCAGTCGACGCAGCCGTTCGCGCCCTGATCGACACGACGCACCGCGATTCGCACGTTCGACCCCGCGCACGCTCGACGTGGCTTCGCCGACACCGATCGAGACGATGCGTCGCTGCCCTCGGTCGGCCCGGACGCGCCCGCCATGGAGAGCACAGGCAGCTCTGCGGACGATCACCGCCCGGCGCTGCGGTAGCGGTTGCGTTCGGTGGCGATATCGCGATACTGCGCCCCCATTCCAGGAGGCCACTCGTGAACATTGTTTATCGTGCAATTGTCGCCATCGGATTGATCGCCGGCCTGTCGGTGCTGGGAGCCGACGCACACGCCGGACCCAAGCAAGACATCATCGGCAAGTGGACGGGAGATCGCGGGGCCACGATCGAGTTTCAGGCCGACGGCAAGTTGGCCGTGACGGTGCGCAAGATCCCGCGGCCGGGCTCGAACGCCAAGCCCGAGACCAAGACGGCGACCGGCTCCTATGCGTGGGTCGACGACGCATCGCTGACCGTCGAGCTCAAGCTGGGTGGCGAGATCAAGAAGGACACGCTCAAGATCAAGCTCGACGGCGACACGCTGACGACGACCGACAGCCGCGGCACGATCGAGACGCTCAAGCGCACGAAGTAAGGGATCGAGAGCGCGATCGCGATCGCCGGCGGTGGTGGAGTATGATGGGAACGTGAGAACGCTTCCCTGGATGATCGTAGCGGGACTCGCCACGGGGTGTGGTGGCGGCGGTGAAGGCGGTGCCTGCGCGACGGCGACCCCACTCACCGGGACGATCTTCGGGCAGGCGTTCTTGCCTTCGGCGACACGCGCCCTGGTCATGTCCTGGGACTTCACGGACACGTTGCTCGTCCGGTTGCGTGATCATCCGATTGAATGCTCGGAAACCGGCGGAACTCCGCAAGACGATTTCCTGCAGCTCGACCTCTTCATCCCCAAGCCGGTCCAAGCCGACGGCGTCTGGAGCCTGACGGTCGGCAACGACGGGCCGAGCTCGACGGCTATCCGGGTCAGCCATCCCGACACGGGCGTGCTGACGCAACAGACGAGTGGCACCGAGGGACTGCTGTGCCTCACGGTGATCGATGACGCGCACGTCGTGGGAACGCTGGAGATGGACCTGGAGTTCGTGACCGTGCACGGAGCGTTCGAGGCTGACATCTGCACGCCACCCTGAGCCAGGGCTACCAGGCATGGCGATCGGACGATCGTCGTACAGCGCAACGCGATGTCGAGCGCTCGATCGAGGTCGCACGATGCGTTGGTTCGCTACTTCGGTCGAGAAGGCTCGCTGACCCAATCGGTCGGATACCGCCGTTCCGGTGGGAACTCGGCGACCACGACCACGCGATTACTGATACCGACAGGCCCGGTCTACGTGAGCGGCGCGGTCGACGTTGATCGTGATGGCGCCGACCTTGCGGCAGCGCTGCTCGTGCCGATCCGGCGTTCCGGAACGGCGGATGAGGGAGTTTGCGTGCTCGTGTGTCGGCCGAACGCCGGCTACGATCTTGTCGCGCGACATCAGAATCAAGAAAAGTAGCCCGAGATCTTCAGGCGCTGGTCATCGAAAGCGGATCCCCGTCGAGAGGAACGCTGACGGCCAGTGGAGTTGCCGGCAAGCCAACCTGTCCGCCGGTGCAAGGCTGCGAGTTTGTAGCCGGTACACGTGGTGCCGGTGTTGCATCGCGTGGACCCCCATGAACCGGAACCATCAGCGACTCGCTGCATGCGCGCTGGCGTGCCTGTTCGGCTGCGCCACCGAGCCGACCCCCGATCCGACGTCGGTCGCCCCCTCCGGTCCCAAGGCCGACGACCCGACGGCCACCACCTGCGAGCCGAGCTCTCCGCAGAACGACCCCGTTGCGCTCGTGACCGCGTGCGAGCAGCTCTCGGGCGTGAACATCAACGGCAAGCTCGACTGCATCGCCGGCGGCTCGCGCTCGGCTGCACCTGCCGACCTCGTCACCGCGTGCGCGACCGTGCTGACCGGCGCGAACATCAACGGCACGCTCGACTGCATCCACGCTGGCGCGAGGTCTCAGCAGCCTGCCGAGCTCGTGACCCGGTGCGAGCACCTCTCCGGCACGAACATCAACGGCAAGCTCGATTGCATCGCGGCCGCCGCGCCATCTCCCGCTCCCAAGACTCTGATCGACGCCTGCACCGACGTGCTCACCGACGCCAACATCAACGGCACGCTCAGCTGCATGCGCGGAGGCGCGCGGTCGGCGCAACCTCTCGAGCTCGTCACCTCGTGCGAGCACCTCGCCACCAACATCAACGGCAAGCTTGACTGCATCGCGAAGGCTGCACCATCACTCGCTCCGCAGGAGCTGGTCGATGCGTGCACTGGCACGCTCACCGGCGCGAACATCAACGGTACCCTGAGCTGCATCGCGGGTGGTGCGGCGTCCGAGCAACCGGCCGAGCTGGTGACCGCGTGCGAGCACCTGCCCGGAACGAACATCAACGGCAAACTCGACTGCATCAAGGGTGCGGCCCCCTCCCCGAAGCCGGCCGATCTGGTGACCGCGTGCACCAGCGTCCTGACGGGCGCGAACATCAACGGCATCCTCGCCTGCATCGCGAACCGCCCCATCTGAAGAACGCTCGGCTCGACCAGACACGGCTGGTCCGTAGGACCACGAAGGTCCGGACGCACGGCTCGACGATCGTGGCGGCGATCACTACGTCGCGAACACGCTCCCCGTTTCGCAACTGGATTGGGTACCATCGCGCCATGCAACGAACGTGGCTCTTGATCGTGGCGCTGGCCGCGGCATGCGGTTCTGGCGCTCGCCACGTTCCGGATGCCACGCCCATCGATGCTCCTGACGATGCCAGTCCTGATGCGGCCGGAAGCGGTAGCAACGCGGCCGCCGCGATGGAGCCGAGCCCGCACGATCACGGCCTCGAGCTCATGGTCGTCGTGACGAGCATGGTCGTTGTTGTGGGACCTGTCCGAGGCTCGCGGCGTCGGCGCGGAAATGACGCCACGCGGAGAACATAGGGCCTTCGTCGCGGCGGCGTTCGCGCTCTGGTTGCTGTTCTTCGCTCAGGCAGTCATCTCGCCTATTCTGCTCGACGATTGGTTCCAGCTCAGGTACTGGCGCGATCACGAGTTCGGGTTGACCGCGCTCTGGGCGTACGCCCACCACAACTACTTTCACTACAACCCACGGATCGGCGAGGTGTTTCTCGCGATCGTCGACGGCTCGCGCGCCATCCATCTGATCGTGACGCCGCTCGTGCAACTCGCAGCGTTGCCGACGGTCTTCGTGATCGCGTTCGGACGCTGGCCGCGGCGGACGCTCCGCGACCTCCAGCTGCTGCTGTTCGTCCAGACGATGATCTGGCTCGTGATCCCGATCCCCGGGATCATGTACTTCTATCGCCCCTTCGCGACGAACTATCTGTGGGCGTTCACGATCACGCTCGCGCTGTTCGTGCCGTATCGGCTGGCTCTCGCCGCGGACTCCACCACGTCGCGGCGATGGCTCGCGCCGATCATGCTCGTGCTCGGCTGGATCGCCGGCATGTGCAACGAGCACACCGGTCCGACGGCGATGGTCGCGATGGCGGGGTTCGTCTACGCCGCGTGGCGGCTTCGCCGGATCCGCGCCTGGATGCTGGCCGGCATGCTCGGGCTCTACATCGGCTATCCGATGCTGTTCTTCGCACCCGGCCAGACGATGCGTTACGGCGGCCTCGCCACGCGCGACACGCCCACCAAGTTGCTCACCGATCGCGGGCTCGCCGGCTGCTTCGCGATCTTGCGCGACTTCATCTTCGAGTCGCGACTGGGGATCCTCGTGTTCCTCGCTGGGGTGGTGCGCTACCTCGTCACGATCTACAGGCGCGGTGACCGGATCCCGCGGCCGCCGCGGCAAGCGGTCGTCGCCGCCGCCGTGATCGCGGCTGCATCCGGGGCGATCGTGGTCACGCTGTTCGCCTCGCCCACCGCGACCGATCGCGTGTTCTACGCGTCCGGCGTGCTGCTCGTCGCAGCGTTCGCGATCGGCGCGGACCACATGTTCGACGAGCGCGTCGTTCGGCGGTTCGTGGTCGGGGCGTGCATCGTCGTGTTCGGTTATCACGTGGTGCGGTTCGTCGAGACCGCCATCGCGGTCAAGGCCGAGAACGGCGACCGGCTCGCGATCCTGGACGCGGCCAGACCCGGCACCGTCGCGATCGTACCGACGTACGACCACGCGCGACGTTCGCGCTGGCATCTGGGTGATGACTTCCTGATCTACCCGTGGCTGCGCGACTACGTCGGCGGCGAGCTGTTCGATCTCGCGCGCGTCGATCTCGATCGGTTGGACCGGGCGCGTAGCACCGCGCGCTTCGTCCCTACACGCACGTACGATCTGCCGCTTGCCACGACGATCCGCCCGGCCGCGCAGCCCCCCACCTACCGGCAGCTGCAGACCCCGGCGAGGCCGTTACTGCTCGCGATGCTGACCCGAAGCGAACCGAGCCAGGAGGTCGTCCATCTCACGATCAGCGCCGTTGGCTTGTTCGACGATCCGCAGCACCGCCCGATCATCGTGCTGGACTGGACCCCGGCGGGCTACGACTTCGTCGACGGTCGCCCCTACGACGCGTCGGGAGGGCACTACATCCGCGTTCGGCTCGCGAGCATCCCGAAGCGCCTCGAGTCTGCGCACGTCATCGGCTGCGGACAGATCCACGACGTCGAGCTCGTCCGCGATGACGAGGGCATGGACCCGCTGCTGCCTGTCGAAGAGCGCTATTGCCGTGGGCCGTTCACCGCGATCATGTGCGAGCCAGAACGCTGCTGGGTCGCGGGCTGGTACTGAGCCTCGAGTCCTTCACGATGCGCCACCACGGATGCTATGAACGCGACATGAGGTCGAGCATCGTGGTCGCAGGGTTGATCGCGATGACTGCGTGCGCGGAGGCCGATCGGACGCCAGCGGCATCGGTCGCCCCTCCGATCAGATCGTTGCAAGCGCCATCGCCATCGCCATCGCCATCGCCATCGCCATCGCCATCGCCATCGCCATCGCCATCGCCATCGCCGCAGTCGCCCACTCCATCGACCGCGCCTGCCACCCCGACGTGTGAGGAGGCCGCCGATTTGACGCTCAGGATCGTCGCGAGGGCGTTCCCCTCGCAGGAGCCCGCCGGCCGTGATGGCGTGATCGGTCAATGTCGAACGCACCCGTGGGATGCCGAGGAGCGCCGTTGCATGGCCGCCGCCGAACAGCATCCGGACCGCGATGTGATCCTGGCGATCGGCACGTGTCATGTCGATGGCGACTGTCGGCGCCATCCAGACTGGAAAGCGTGCGCTCCGGACCGTGACTGACGTCCGACGGCGACGCGGGGCTCGCCGCGTTCGAAGCGACGCTGTCAGGAGAAGCCGCTGTCGAAGTCACCGCCCTGCTCGGCCACGGCGCCCCACTCGTCGTCCACCGCGAACGGTTTCGCGTACGCGTTCTTGGTGACTGTCAGATCGAGGACCGCCCGAAACTGCGGCCCTGGTTCTTCAAGACTTCCCAGCCTCGCACCACGATCGGCACCCCAAAAGATCCTTGCGGCCAGGCAGGTCGTCGGACATCGTGCGGCGCATATGGATCCTCAAGCTCCGCAAGCTCCGGTCCCCAACTACGCGTATCAACCCGTACCGACCTCCGGTACGGGGTTCGCCGTCGCATCGCTGATCTGCGGGCTTGCCGGGCTGGTGCTGTTCAGCATCATCCTCGGTCCGCTCGCGATCATCTTCGGCGCGATCGGCCTTGCCAAGGCGAACAAGAACCCTGTCGGCGCCGGCAAAGGACTGGCGATCGCGGGCCTCGTGTTCGGCGTCATCGACCTGGTGCTGTTCTTCGTCATGCTCAGCATGTTCTTGAGGTAGGCGCCCGGGCCCGGGGCCTGGTGATCGCTTACACGTCCCTGACATGCCGCGTGCGAACGTCTGCGGATGCGAAGCCTCCTGGTCATCACGGCGGTGCTGGTGATCTCCTCCGCGTGCAAGCCGTCCGATTCGGCCCGTGACGGCGGGACGAGCCCGCTGCGCACGGCGGCGGCAGGATCGCCCGACATCGTGCGCAGTCCCGGCCCGTTCGGGTTCGGCGATCCGAACCCGCCCGTGGGATGGTGCGCGCGCCCGGCTTCGCTCACGATCTCGCTGTCGCGCTCGTTCGAGCTCTCCAACGACCGTTCCGCCGCGGTGCCGATCCCTCGAGCCGGGAGCTCCGAGCAGATCGCGTCGTGGCGACAACCGAGCCCGGCTCGGATGTCCATGTCGCTCCGCGCCGACATCGTCGGTGACGAGCTTCGCGTGAGCACGCATGCGACCTCGTGCGAGGACACCAGCAGTGGATGCTTCGCCGGCTACTGGGTGAACCCCAGCCGCGTGGTGGCCGCCGCGGCCGTCCCGCTCGGTTCGTGCATCGCGTACGCGATGCAGCTGTCCTCCGGGATCATCGTCGGGACCGGAGCCCACCTCTACGCGTTTCGGTTCGACGGCGTCGGCCGGGTCGTGGCGTTGCCGCCGATCGCGACCCCGTCGCTCGAGGCGCTCGACGTGTTCGAGGATGCGCACGGCCGCTCCGGCGTGTTGCAGGAGCACGACGGCCCGCTGTGGGTCGCGCGCTGGAACCGCGCATCCGAGCCGCCATCGCTGACCCGGGTACCGGGAGTGACCGAGCGGACGCTCGCGATCCACGATGCGAACGGCGGCCTGCTCTATGCCGTCACCTCGAGCGCGCTGGTCGCGCTCGATCTCGAGACGTTCACGCCGCGCTGGCGGATGACGGGGGAGGTGTGGGCGGTGATGAGGCAGGACGTCCCGCCGGCGCATCTCGTGCTCGTCGTCGACCGTCGCGCCAGGCCACGCTTGTTGCTGCGCGAGCTCGACGAGCACGGTCGGAACCGCCACGAGCTCGTGATCTACGAGGGCGACGATCTGGTCGGCGCGATGTTCGACCAGCACGGACAACGCGAGATCGTGCACGTCGCGACCCGATGAGGCCTGGTCGCTACTCGGAAACGCGGAAGGCACGTCGATATGCCCATCGTGATCCCGACGATCGTCAGCCTCACCGATGCGGCCGCAGCGGCGCTTCAGCGTTGTCTGGGCGGGGATCGTCGTCATCGAGGTCTGCGGCGGCTTGATCGCGCTGCGCCGCCAGGGTGGTCAGCTCGTCCTGTTTGCTCCGGGCAACGGTGGGATCCTCCGCTCCGGGCAACGGTGGGATCCTCCGCCTTCGCCCGTAGCTCGTCGGCTTGCGCGCTGAGCTGCGCCGCGCGCGCTCGTGCGGTCTCCTTCTGGAGCGCCTCGCGGTTCGCGCGAATCAGCGCGCGTCGATCCTCTCGCCGGCGGAGCTCCGCCGGGAGGTCGCTCCGCTGCTGCCCGACCCCGTGCAGTTTGTCCTCGGCCGCATCGGTCGCCTCCGCACGGGCGATGAGTGCCTCGACCTCGGCCTTGAGCCGCACCTCATCCTTCGCCATGCGGTCGTAGCTCATCGCCTTGTGTTTGCTTGCGTTCGCTTTCATCTTGGTCCCGTCGATCGCCACGTGGCCGAGCTTT
>JAGSPR010000235.1 GCA_018262455.1 Deltaproteobacteria bacterium
CCGAACTCGATGATCTCCTCGACGACGGTGCGGTTCTGGTTGACCTTGATCGGGTACACGCCGCGGTACTGGCCGGTGTAGCCGTACTCGCGGATCGCGCCGTTGAACGCGCCGCACAGCAGCTCGATGCGGGCGCGCAGGATGTCGCTGAACCGGAGCAGGATCGGCAGCTGGATGCCGCGCGCGACGAGCTCGTCGATCAGCTCCTTCATGTCGATCGTGCCGCCGCTCGGCCCCTCGCTCCGGGGCTGGACGATGAGGTTGCCCGCATCGTTGACTCCGAAGTAACCGCACCCCCAGCGCGGGATGTTGTACGTGTCGTTCGCGTCCGCGGCCGTCCAGCGGCGCAACGGATCGTGAGCGGTGAGTGCCTTCGCGCGAGCCATGATTGATCATGCAATTACGCACAATTCGCCGCTGGCGCAATGGGATTTGTACCCTCGGATCGGCTGCCGCCCTCGGTAACTGTCTCTCCCCGGCTTGTGATCCGGCGGTCCTGAGATAGATTCGCCGGTCCACATGGGCAACGAGGTCGCAAAGGACAGTCCCGCCGCGAAGATCATCGCGGAAGAGGAGCGGCTGTTCGGTCAGGTCCAGGCCCGCGTCGCGATGGGCGACGAGGACGAGGGCAAGCCGCAGCTCGACGGCAGCGGGCTCGATGCCGACCTGATCTCGTTGCGCGACCAGATCTCCGAAGCGCGCCCCGAGGATCTGCCGCCGTTGATCGAGCAGATGACGCGGCTGGCGGCGCTCCGGGCGCGGATCGGTGGCGGTAAGTCGTTGCCGGTCGACATCGCGTCGCCGTACTTCGCACACATGCGGCTGCGCGAGCCCTCGCAGGGCGGCAAAGCCCGCGACGTGATGATCGGCAAGCGCGGCTTCATCGATCGCCAGTCCAACGTGCAGATCGTCGACTGGCGCAACGCGCCGGTGTCGCGGATCTACTACCGCTACGAGGAAGGCGACGACTACGAGGAGGAGATCGCCGGGCGTCGCGTCGAGGGCACCGTCGAGGCGCGCCGCAACGTCTCGATCGCGCGGGGCAACCTGCGCCGGATCGGCACGATCGACGGGACGTACCTGAAGGACGCGCACGGCACGTGGGTGCAGGCGGTCGGCCAGATGACCCCGGTCCTGCATGGCGGGATGGGCAAGGCAGCCCGTCCGGTCCAGCCGTCGACCGTCAAGGGCAAGCTCGGGGTCCACCACGGCACGGCGATCCGCGCGGAGAAGTCGCTGCCCGAGATCGCGGCGCTGATCGACCGGGAGCAGTTCGAGCTGATCACGCAGCCCTCGAGCGGCATCGTCGTGATCCAGGGCGGCGCTGGCTCGGGCAAGACCACCGTGGCGCTGCACCGCATCGCGTACCTGAACTTCCAGGACCCGCGCCGGTTCAGGCCGCAGAACACGCTGTTCGTCGTGCCGTCACAGGCGCTGGTGCGCTACGTCGCCGGCGTGCTGCCCTCGCTCGGCGTGGCAGGGGTGCCGGTCGTGACGTACACCGGCTGGGCGCGGTCGACGCGGATGCGGTGCCTGCCCGATGCGCCGACCAAGTACAACGCCGACCCGCCGGATCAGGTGTCTCGCGTCAAGAAGCACCCGGCGTTGCTGCAGATGCTGGTGAGGCTCGTCGAGCGCCAGGCCGCGGAGATCGGCGGCGAGATCGCCGAGCTGTCTCCGATCGCGCTGGCCGAGTGGAACCGGCTTGTCCGCCGCCCGCTGGTGCCGCGGCTGTCGAAGCTGTCGAGCTGGCTCAAGAAGGGCGAGACCGCGATCGATCCCCCCGTGCGGATCGCGCTCGAGAGCCTCGTCAAGCGCTGGAAGAAGCGCGCCGATGACATCGTGCTCGACTGGGCCGAGCTGATGACCGATCCCGTGGTGCTCGCCGAGGGCTTCGCGGGGACCGAGGTCACGGGCAAGGACATCGAGCGCGTCGTGTCGTGGATGAAGCGCCAGCTCGCGAGGCCGCAGAAGGCTCCCGCCGACGACGAAGGCAACCCCGTGCTCGACTCGGAAGGCCAGGCGCTCGGTGCCGACGAGGACGACCCCGCCGGTCGGTTCGACGACGAGGACGATCCGATCCTGCTCCGGCTGATCCAGCTCAAGCGCGGCGGCCTGCTCACCCCCAACGGGGACGAGATGCAGTGGGAGCACGTCGCGATCGACGAGGCGCAGGATCGCTCCGCGATCGAGATCAAGGTGCTGGTCGAGGCCGTGCGTGCACCCGACGACGAGCCGGAGAAGCGCTCGGTGACGATCGCCGGCGACACGGCGCAGCGCCTGGTGTTCGACAACAACTTCTCGGGCTGGGAGCAGCTGCTCGAGCAGACCGGCCAGCCCGCGATCGTGCGGCCGCTCAAGCTGTCGTATCGCTCCACCGCCGAGGTCATGATGCTCGCGCGCGAGGTCCTGGGACCCGAGCTCGCCCCCGACGATCCGGTCACGGCCCGGCCCGGCGAGCCCGTCGAGCTCCACGAGTTCGGGGATCTCGGTGAGGCGGTCGCGTTCCTGTCCGACGCGCTTCGCAACCTGATGGCGCGCGAGCCGACCGCCTCGTGCGCGGTGATCTCGCGGCATCCGGAGCAGGCCGACGCCTACTACGAGGGGCTCAAGCGCGCCGAGGTGCCGGCGCTGCGCCGAGTCCGCCGCGACGAGTTCAACTTCCAGCCCGGGATCGACATCACCGACATCGCGCAGGTCAAGGGCCTCGAGTTCGACTACGTCATCGCGGTCGACGTCAACGCGACCAGCTATCCCGACCAGCACTGGGCGCGCCACCTGCTCCACATCGGGGTCACCCGCGCCGCGCACCAGCTGTGGCTCATCACGACCGCCGAGCCGAGCGTGCTCGTCCCGACCGCGCTTCGCGATGGCGGTCGGATGACCGTCGGCTGAATGCCGCCGACCACCCCGGCGGCGCTGCACAAACTCCGTCGCAATCGGTCCCGCGCGCTTGATCGGACTCCGTGATCGCCGTATCGCTGTGGCTCCGCTGCTATTCGTCCGGTTCAGACACTCTCAGGGGGGAAGATTCATGGCACTGCCGAAACCAGCTCCAGCATCCGCCGACGTCGGCCTCGTCGGTCTCGCCGTCATGGGCCAGAACTTGGTCCTCAACATGGCCGACCATGGATTCAAGGTCGCCGTCTACAATCGCACCACCGCGACCACCGAGAAGTTCGTCGCGGACAACCCGCCGAGCGTGTTCGGCGAGACCGGTGGCGGCCTCGTCCCGGGTGCGGAGCTCAAGGACTTCGTGGCGTCGATCAAGCGCCCGCGGCGCATCGTGATCCTCGTCAAGGCCGGTGGGCCGACCGACGCGGTGATCGATTCGCTGGTGCCGCACCTCGAGAAGGGGGACGTCGTCGTCGACGGCGGCAACGCGCTGTACACCGACACGATCCGCCGCGAGAAGGCGCTGACCGAGAAGGGTCTGCTGTTCGTCGGCTCGGGCGTCAGCGGTGGTGAAGAAGGCGCGCGGTTTGGGCCCTCGCTGATGCCGGGCGGCAAGCCCGAGTCGTGGGAGATCCTCAAGCCGGTGTGGATGGCGATCGCCGCGAAGGTCGACGCGAAGACCGGCAAGCCGCTCGAGGGCGCCGCGCCTGGCAAGCCGATCAAGGGCGGCGTGCCCTGCACGACGTACATCGGCCCGGACGGCGCGGGTCACTACGTCAAGATGGTGCACAACGGCATCGAGTACGGCGACATGCAGCTGATCTGCGAGGCCTACTCGATCCTGCGCCACAGCCTCGGCAAGACGCCCGCGGAGATCTCGAAGATCATGAAGGAGTGGAACCAGGGCGACCTGGACTCGTTCCTGATCGAGATCAGCGCCGACGTGCTGCAGCAGCAGGATCCGGTCACCGGCAAGCCGTTCGTGGACGTCGTGCTCGACAGCGCCGGCCAGAAGGGCACCGGCAAGTGGACGAGCGTGAACGCGCTCGACCTCGGCATCCCGGCGGCCTCGGTCGCGGAGGCCGTGTTCGCGCGGCTGATCTCGAGCCAGAAGGACGAGCGCGTCCGCGCGTCCAAGCTGCTCGGCGGCCCGACGGGCCTCGGCAAGAGCGTCGAGATCACGGTCGACGCCGTGCGCGACGCGCTCTACTGCTCGAAGCTGTGCTGCTACGCGCAGGGCTTCGCGCTCTATGCGCAGGCCTCGATCGAGTACAAGTGGAACCTGAATCTCGCGGCGATCGCGCAGATCTTCCGTGGCGGCTGCATCATCCGCGCGCGGTTCCTCCAGAAGATCACCGAGGCGTTCGAGAACAACCCGAAGCTCGACAACCTGCTGGTGGATCCGTACTTCGTCGAGCAGGTGAAGAAGACGCAGGACAACTGGCGCAGGGTCGTCGCGCGCGCGGCGCTCGACGGCACGCCGGTGCCCGTGTTCGCGAGCGCGCTGTCGTACTACGACAGCTACCGCGCCGAGACCCTGCCGGCGAACCTGCTGCAAGGCCAGCGCGACTACTTCGGCGCGCACATGTACGAGCGCGTCGACCAGCCGCGTGGCGAGTTCTTCCACATCGACTGGCCCGATCCGAAGCGCCCGCAGCTCAAGGCGAGCGAGCTCGGCATGTCTCGCTAGCTTGCGCCCTTGGAGCGAGACCCCGGCAGGTGGCTTTCGGGGTACGTTCGCGCGCATGACGACATCCTGGCGCGCAGTGTGGCTGCTGATGTTGGGCGCTTGCGGAAGCGAGCACGGGCAGTCGCCCAGCGACGCGCCACCGGCGTCCATCGATGCCATCGATTCGAGGTGCAGCTCGGGGCCGTCGGCACGGGTCACCGGCACCGCCGGGACGTACGATCGCGTGTATGCCGGCGCGGTGTCGCTGCCCGGTCCGGTCGCGGGTCCCGGCCTCGCGTCGATGCAGCTGCACGTGGTGTTTGCCAACGCCGCGGCCCTCGACCCGAACATCCTCGAGTGCTGTGTGCGGGATTCGAGCTGCTGCGCGATCGACACGCTCGCGGCCACGACCGAACCGATCCTGCCCGGGGCAGAGGCCGGCAGCCACCAGGTGACGTTCACCAAGACCTTCGGCAGCGATCTCGCGGTTCCGGGCACGCTGACGATCACGACGTTCGTGGATCCCTTCGCGTCGCAGCCCGGGATGCTTGGCGGCACGATCCAGGCGGCGACCAACGGGCAGACCATCGACGGCGACTTCGCGACCGAGTTCTGCCCGGCGCTGCTGTCGATCGCGATGGCGCGCACGAGCGCGCCCTGACCCCCCCCCTACGGCAGACCCCACGCTGGCGCGAGGGCGGCGTAGTCGGCCTTCGGCAGCAGCACGAACACCGCGGTCGGATCGAGTGTGGCGATCAGCTCGGCCAGCTTGGGCTCGGCCATCGCGGTGCAGCCGACCGTGGTCGAGTCGGTGCCGTGCCAGACGTGGAGAAAGATGCAGCTGCCGCCGCCGGGCGCATGCGCGGGGTTGTGCGCGACATCGACGACCCAGGTGTAGGCCTCGTCGGGTCGCCGCATGTCCTCGGCGGAGGTCCAGTCGACGGCCGCGACCGTGCGCTGATCGAGGATGCGATCGTAGTGACTCGACGCCGGATCGTCGACGCACTTCCAGGCGTCGTCGAGCGGCGTGTAGGCGAGCTGGATGCCGGACGGCGGCCGCTTGGCGTAGCCGTAGGCGCCGCGGAGCGCGAACACGCCGGCGGGGCTCTTGCCGTCGCCTTCGTGCTTCGTCGGTCCGTCGTGGCCGCGAGGGGCTCCGATCCCGTGGAGGCCGGCACCCCAGCCGGCGCCAGACTTGCCGATCACGCCGGGCCACGGCTCGCCGATGGCGCGCCAGGTGGTGCCCTCGCGCCTCCAGCGCTGCAGCGTGGCGCGCGTCGCGGTCCAGTCGTCGACGATCGCGGTGACGAGCTCGCGCGTGGCCGGCGGGATCACGCTGGCGGGTGGCGCGACCCCTGGCCTGGGTTCGATGGCGGCAGCCGGGCCTGGCTCGGAGCGCCCGCACGCCGCGAGGGCCACGAACGCGAGCACGGCCGCGGCGATCGTGATCGTGCGGGTCACTACACCGACATCTCGAGCATGCGCTGGATCGGCTTGAGCGCCTTGACGCGCGTCGCCTCCGGCACCTCGATCTGGGGGCTCAGGTCGCGCATGCACAGGTAGAGCTTCTCGAGGGTATTTAGCCGCATGAAGGGACAGACGTTGCACGAACAGGTCT
Organism: Deltaproteobacteria bacterium; assembly: GCA_018262455.1. The sequence continues at coordinate 6,183 of JAGSPR010000235.1, forward strand.
CGTCTTCGGGGGGAGCCGGGATCAACGTCTTGGTGGGGGCGGCTTGTTGCATCTTGTGCAAGATTCCGGCTTCGGTCGCCACGATGAACGTCTGCGTGGGGCTGGTCCTGGCGTACTCGATCAGGCCGCTCGTCGAGGCGACGTGGGCGGCGTGGCGCAGGATGCCCTCGTGGCACTCGGGATGCGCGATCACCTCGGCATCCGGGTGCTTGACCATGAGCGCGAGCAGGCGCTTCTCCGAGAACGTCTCGTGGACGATGCAGGTGCCCTGCCACGTGATCAGGTCGGGACGGTTCGCCTGCTTGGCGACGAACGCGCCGAGGTAGCGATCGGGGGCGAACACGATCTTGCGATCGCCGAGCGCCTTGACGATCTTCACCGCATTCGAGGAGGTGCAGATGACGTCGGACAGCGCCTTCACCTCGGCGCTGCAGTTGATGTAGCTGACGACCGTGTGACCGGGGTACTGCTCGAGCCACTTCTTGAACACCGGGGCCGGGCAACCGTCGGCGAGCGAGCAACCCGCGGCGAGATCCGGGATCACGACGACCTTGTCGGGGTTCAGGATCTTGGCGGTCTCGGCCATGAAGTGGACGCCGCAGAACACGATGACGTCGGCGGAGGTCTTGGCCGCGGCCTGCGAGAGCTGCAGCGAATCACCCACGAAGTCCGCGAGGTCCTGGATCTCGGATTCCTGGTAGTAGTGCGCGAGGATCACGGCGTTGCGCTCGCGCTTGAGCCGCTTGATCTCGGCCTCGAGCTCGTCGGGCGTCATCCCGAGATCGACATCGGGCGATGGAGTTCCGAGGACGGGGAGCTTGTCCATGGGGGAGTCCTAGCACGTCGGATGATCGGTGTGCCCTGGTCGGATGCGGCGGTCCGCGCGTTCGGTTCCGCCCGCGCGTGTAGACTGCACGCGCCGTGAGCCTGCAACCATCACTCGAGCCCGGGATGCGCATCGGGCGCTATCAGGTGACCGGCACCATCGGTCGCGGTGGCATGGGGGGCGTCTTCGAGGTAGAGGACGAGACCGGCCAGCGCTACGCGCTGAAGTCGCCTGTCGTGGACGTCGACCCGAGCGGCGAGGTGACGCGGCGGTTCGCGCGCGAGGCCAACGCGCTCCGCATGCTCGATCACCCGAACCTCGTGGCGGCGAGCGACGTGTTCGTCGAGGCCGGCACGCTGTTCCTCGTGATGGAGAAGGTCGTCGGCCGCACGCTCGGCAAGCTGATCGCCGAGGGGCCGGTCGCCCCGCGGCAGGCGCTCGTGCTCGCACGCCAGATCCTCGACGGCGTCGGTCACGCCCACGCCCAGGGCTTCGTGCATCGCGACCTCAAGCCCGACAACCTGCTGCTCGCGCCGATGGGCGGCTGGGAGCGGATCAAGATCATCGACTTCGGGCTGGTCAAGATCATGGGTGACGTCGCCGCGGCGTTCGGCGCATCGGCGTTGACCCGCACCGGGCTCGTGTTCGGCACGCCGGCCTACATGTCGCCCGAGCAAGCGCTCGGCAGGCTCGTCGACGGTCGCGCGGACCTCTACGCGATCGGGATCATCCTCTACGAGATGCTCGTCGGGAAGCTGCCGTTCCTCGACCCGGATCCCCTCGTGATGATGCGGCTGCAGGCGAAGGTCCCGCCACCGAGCTTGCGCGAGGTCACTTCCGATGCGGCATGGTGCACGCCGCAGCTCGTCGCGCTGGTCGAGGGTGCGCTCGTCAAGGAGCCGGAGCACCGGTTCCCGTCGGCCGCGGTGATGACCGCCGCGCTCGACGACGCGTTCGGCTCGCTCGATCACCTGTAGGGGTCAGTCGGCTTCGCCGCGTCCGCGCTCGCCGTCCGCGGACATCGCCTCGAGCTGTTCGCGCAGGTCCGTGGTCTCCGGACTCTCGCGGTACTTGTGCTCGAACTCGATGAGCTTGCGGCGTGCTTCGCTGAACCGGTGCTCGTAGAGCTTGTCGACGATCTTGTTCCAGTCCTTGGCGGCCTTGCCGTCCATGCCTCGAGGTGGGCGCGCGGTGATCTGGCGCGGCTGGTCGGGATCCCGAACCGGGTCGGCCGGGCGGGACATCGGTGCCAGAGGATCCATCGGAGAGGTCGTCGCCGGACCGCGCTGCGAACGGGCCGCGGCGATGATCACGATCAGCACGGCCAGGGCAGCGCCCGCGATGGCCCACGGTCGCCAGCGCCGCGGCGTGACGAGGGGTGCCGCGCCGGGCAGCGACATGGCGCTCGTCGGGGTGACGGGCTCGGCGGGTGCCGCCAGGCCCGGTGTCGAGGTTGCCCCGGCGAGCGCGTCCGCGAGCTCGGCCGCGGTCGGCCGCGCGCCCGGCTCGATCGAGACCGCGCGATCGATCACCGCGATCACGTCCGCGGGAAGGGTCGGGGCGTGGTCACGCAGCGACGCTACCGGGGCGAACAGCGCGCCGCTCGTCGCGTCGAGCCGTGGCCAGCGACCCGCGGCCGCCTCGTACAAGGTGGCGCCGAGCCCGTAGATGTCGCCCTCGGGACCGGTCTGGCCGCGCACCAGGGCCTCGGGGGGTGCGTAGGCGGGTGAGCCGACGAACTGCCCGGTCATCGTGATCTCCGAGTCGGGGATGTGCGCGACGCCGAAGTCGGCGAGCTTCCACATCCCGGCGCCGGCGGCGAGGATGTTCGCCGGCTTGACGTCGCGGTGGACGATGCCCGCGACATGAGCCGCGGCGAGCGCGCGGGCGATCTGGATCCCGAGCGCCCTCAGCTCGCTGGCGCCCAGCGGTCCGCCGGCGAGGCGCTCCTTGAGCGTGGGGCCTGCCACCCGCTCCATCACGAGGTAGGGCGGCTCGGCGGTGAGGTCGATGTCGAACACCTGGACCACGCCGGGGTGGGACAGCGAGGCGATCGCCCGTGCTTCCTGGCGGAACCGATCGTCGAGCAGGCGCGCGGCGAGCCCCGAGTGCTTGCCCCGCAACGTCTTCACCGCGACCTCGCGGCCGAGCACTTCGTCCACCGCCGCGTAGACCTCGCCCATGCCGCCGACGCCGAGCGTGCCGGTGACCCGATAGCGACCGAAGCTGTGCGCCTCTGCCACGGCAACACCCTATCAGGGTTGGTCATCCCGTACGACCTCTCCGACGTGGCGCCCCTGGACGCGCTCGTCGGTCAATTCGTGCGGTGAGAGTGGCTGTGCGATGGTGATCTCGCTTGGCCTGCCGACGGGGCTCGGGTAGGTTCCATTCGCGCAAACGACTTTCAACCACGGGGGAGCTCCCGGTCGAACTCATTCGACGGGGGCTGAGAGGTGCGCACGCACGACCCCAGAACCTGATCCGGGTAATGCCGGCGTAGGGAGGCCCAGATGAGCAACGGCAACGGCAACGGCAACGGCAACGGCAACGGCAACGGCAACGGCAACGGCAACGGCAACGGCAAGCGGCTCCCCCAGGTCAGCGGCCCCGATCCGGTCGCGAATCTCCCGGTGATGGAAGGCTTCCCGGCGTCGGAGAAGACCTACGTCGAGGCCGGCGAGATCCGGGTGCCGGTGCGACGGATCCACCTCGCCGGCGGCGAGCCTCCGTTCGATGTCTACGACACGTCCGGCCCGCAGGGCGTCGACCCGCACCACGGGCTGCCCAAGCTGCGCAAGCCGTGGATCGACGCGCGCCTCAAGGACGGCGACAGCGGGAACCGGTCGCAGATGCACTACGCGCGCCGCGGCATCATCACGCAGGAGATGAAGTTCGTCGCGGTCCGGGAGAACATGGCCGCGGAGTTCGTGCGCGACGAGATCGCCCGCGGTCGCGCGATCCTGCCGGCGAACATCAACCACCCCGAGTCCGAGCCGATGATCATCGGCTCGAAGTTCCTGGTGAAGATCAACGCGAACATCGGCAACTCGGCCGTGTCGTCGACGATCGGCGAGGAAGTCGACAAGCTGCGGTGGGCGGTGAAGTGGGGCGCCGACACGGTCATGGACCTGTCGACCGGCAAGAACATCCACGAGACCCGCGAGTGGATCATCCGCAACTCGCCGGTGCCGATCGGCACGGTGCCGATCTACCAGTGCCTCGAGAAGGCCGGCGGCGATCCCGAGAAGCTGAACATCGACATGTTCATCGAGACGCTGATCGAGCAGGCCGAGCAG
>JAGSPR010000552.1 GCA_018262455.1 Deltaproteobacteria bacterium
GCGGGGTCCCGATCATCCCGACCACGCTCGTCGAGCGCCACGCCACGTGCACCGTCGCCTCGCCGTTCGTGTCCCACGGTGCCGCACGCATCGTGATCAAGCCGGAGGTCGGGGCGGGCTCGCTCGGCGCGCGCGTGTTCGCACCTTCAGATCCCGCGGCGCTCGCGCACCTCCAGGCCCTGACGTGGCGGGGCGCCGCGCTCGTCCAGCCCTACTTCGAGTCCGTCACCAGCTATGGCGAGCGCTCCCTCGTCTGGATCGATGGCGAGCTCAGCCACGCCATCCGCAAGGCACCACGTCTCGATGGCGATAGCGAGAACATCGAGGGTCCGTTCCCCATCGCCGACGATGAGCGCACCGTCGCCCTCGCCGCCCTCGCCCCCTACGGCGACCTGCTCTACGCCCGCGTCGACCTCGCACGCGACCCCGACCACCAGCCGCGCGTCATGGAGCTCGAGCTCGTGGAGCCATCCCTGTTCTTCGGCCGCCAGCCCGGCTCGGCCGACCGCTTCGCCGCCGGCCTCCGCCGCCGCCTCTGAGGACGCTCTACACTCTCACCACTCTGCCTCGCACCGGTTCACGCAACCAGTTGTACTTGCTCACTTATCATGAGGACGCTCTACACTCTCACAACCCTCCGTCGAAGAGCGAGTGGTGAGAGTGTAGAGCGTCCTGATCCGGAGCTCTGAGGCGCTGCTCAGAGGTCGAGGGCGCTGCGCGCGAGCAGGATCGGATGGGGTGGCGTCTTCGCGATCTGGAGGAACCGCGCGGCCTCGGGGGAATCGGTCGGGCGATACGATTCGATGGTCTCGGGCGGGATCGACTGGTAGAGCAGCTCGACGGCGACTGTGTGCGCGGTGGCAGGGAGCCTCACGATCACGGTGTCGCGACCTGCGACGAAGTCGCGATCTCCGTCGGTCCCGACTGGCTGCGTGCGCCTGGCGTCGGCATGATCCGCGCGCCAGCCTGCGGGGAGGATGCGGTTGTCCTTGGCGATCTTCGCGATGCCGAGCAGGAGGTGCGTGCGCCTGCCCTGGGCGTCGACGGGCACGGCCTCGTAGATCAAGATCTGATCCGGCGAAGACAGCTCGGTGCGATGCGGCACGATCACGCCGGGACCGTCGATTCGAGCGCGCTTGCCGTCGACGATCGTGCCCTCACGGGTCGCGCCGGACTCGAATACTGGCCTGTGTGCGCGATCGAACGCCAAGACGTGCAACCACATACGTCGCGTCGGGGACCCGGTCGGTAGCTTGTGCCCGGTCCGGTTCACGATCGTGACCGCGACCTCGTGCGCCGATCGGGCGACGAGCTCGAGCTCGGCGGACGAGCGCAGGAACGCCTCCGTCGCATCGGCTGCATCGGTGAGCTGGCTCGCTGGTGCGGCCGCGCCGAGCCAGTCAGCCGCACGCGCGAGCTGACGCAGCAGGTACGCGTTGCCGCCGCGCAGCGTGTGACGGCGATAGCCCTCACGCGCGGGGGCGTCCGGTGGCCGCGTCGAGAACGCGGTCGTGATCGGCGGCGACTTACCGAGCTCGTCCGCGCCGCGTGGCATGTGGCAGCCCTGGCACGTGGTGGCGGACTTACCGGCGGGCTCGAGCTCGTCCTGGAACTCGGAGTTGCGCCATTCGAGGTACGTCGCTTGCTCGGGAATCTCGTCGCCGCTCGGCGCGCCCGCCGGATCGAGCGCGCGGACCAGCACGGTGTGGCAGCTCGCGCAGAGTCGGCTCTCCGACACGTGCTTCGAGGACACCGGTCGGGTCATGGACATCGCCAGCATGGCCTCGGCGAGCGGCTCGGGCAGCGCGCCGAACGCCACGCGATCGGTCCGCAGCGCGGCGTTGCCGACGAACGTGGCTTCGGTGCCGAGCCCGTCGGCCGCGAGCGCGTGACAGCCTGCGCATCCCACACCCTCGCGGCCGAGCACCGCCGCCGGGGTCGTACCGGCGGTCAGCTCGTCGACGGTGAGCGCCCCGTCGGACTCGGCGAATCCGACCGGCGCGTGGCAACGAATGCAGAGCGCCTCGATCGCGACCTTCGCGGCGGGGTTGGCGGCGAGCTCGCGACGCACCGCCGCGAAGTAGTAAGGATCGCGCGCCGCCAGCGCCATCATCGAGCCCTGTGCATCGGTGACCGGCGAGATATCGCGCCCCGCGGCATCGCGCATCGCCTGGTCACCCGCGGTGTGACAGCGCGCGCACACCGCGACACTGGCGAACCGCGGGGTATCGATCGGCGCTGGCTTGGGCAGCGCGGCGAGCATCGGCAGCTGGGGCGGCGCCGGCTCCGGGTGCGGCGACTGCGGAGCCGAGCATGCGGCGAGCACCCCCAGCACCGCGCCGAGCCTCATGCCGAAAGCTCCTTGGCTAGCCGATCCAGCGCATCGATCGTCCACGCGCCATACCAGAACAGATCCTTCCCGCTGACCCGCACGATCCGCGCGTTCGGCAGCGCCTCGCGAAACGCTGCCTCGTCCTCGGCCGTGAACGCGTGGGGCTCGTCGGGCAAGATCACGAGCTTCGGATCGCGCGCCTTGACCTCCAAGAGCGTGATGCGCGGATAGCGGACATCCCGACCACCGGCTTCTTGCGGCGCCCCCTTCCCGAGATCGGCGGCGAGCGGATACAGCCGCAGCCGCTCGCCGAACACGTTCGCGATGCCGACCTGTCGCAGGACATCGGAGCCGAAGGTATCGGCGTTCATCGTCATCAGCGGATCCATCCAGATCGGGATGAACGCGCGGCTGCGGCCATCCGCCGTCGGCCGGCGTTCGGGCTTCGGGGCCCCTGTGATCGCCAGCGGCAAGCCGACGAGCGGCGTCACCGCATCATCTTGGGCGCGCTCGGTGGCCTGCGATCGATCGCGGAGCTCGTACCCACGCCGGATCAGCGAGCGAGCCGGATCGGCCCCGCCGACGCCGAGGATCCGGGCCAGCCTCGCGAGGTGGGAGATGCCATCGCTGACACGGCGAGGCAACGACACCAGCACCGGCAACCGCGCCGCCCCGAGGGCCTCGAGCACGACCCGCGTGTTCTCCTCCTGGTTCGCGATCACGAACTGCGGCGACAGCGCGATCACGGCGTCGACATCGACGTCCTTCGTGCCGCCAACCACCGGGACGTGGGCGACCTCGGGGCTCTCGCAATACCGGGTGCGGCCGACGAGCCGATCGGCAGCCCCGAGCGCGATCAGCGAGTGGGTATCGCTCGGCACCAGCGAGACGATGCGCTGCGGCGGCTGGCCAAACAGGAGCGTGCGGCCGAGGTCGTCGGTCACCTTGAGGGTCGGCACCGACCACGTATACCGCGTGCTACAACCCCGGCGTGACCCAGGCGAACGAGAACCCGCCGTGAGCAAGCCGAACGAGACCGAGGATCCCCTGGTCGCACAGGCCTTCGATGCCTCGAAGCACGAGGATCTGGCACGCGCGATCGAGCAGCTCTCCCCCGACGAGGCGACGTTCTTCCTCCACAAGCTCGAGGGTGCGCTCAAGAAGCGCAAGCTTCAGCTGACCGGCTACCTCGTCGCGCTCCTCACGTGGCTCATCGGTACCGTGATCGCGCTCGCCTATTACGGCGTCTCCGATGGTTTCGTCGCGTGGGTGTTCCTGCTGCCATTCGCGGCGGTCGGCGCGATCCTGTACGGTTTTGGCAAGTGGGCGAACCGGGTCGGGTCCGCGCTGCCAAAAGCCTCCGGCAAGACGTAGCGCGGCGGTATGATTGCCGGATGCGCAAGCTCGTCCCGCTGCTGCTGCTCCTGATCATGGCGTGTGGCGGCAAGCAGGCGCCGGTCGGCGACGACGCCACGGTCCTCCCTCGCTGCGCGGCGCCGGTCTCGGGGACCACCGTGACCTTGCGCAAGATCGGCCAGGTCGTCGGCGGGGCCCTGCTCGTCACCGCACCACGGGATGATCTGCGGCTGTTCGTGATCGAGCAGCGAGGC
>JAGSPR010000236.1 GCA_018262455.1 Deltaproteobacteria bacterium
GATCCACGCACCCGATCTCGTATCCGATCGTGCGCGTGACGCCCGAGATCCTGAGCGCGTTCGACGCTCTGGACGCCATCCCGATCACCATCGTGTTCGGCCGGCGCGGCCAGGAGGTAGCGCGCCGTGTCGGCACGTTTGGCGAGGAGGACCTGACGGCAGTGCTCGATGCGTTGGTCGGCGAGCCTCGATGAGGCGAGCAGACTCAGCGCCCGAGGAACTCCTCGAGGAGCCCGATCCGGTCGTTGCCCCAGAACAAGGTCTCGCCGACGAACATCGCGGGCGCACCGAAAGCGCCACGGCGGATGGCCTCGTCGGTCGTGGCCCGCAGCAGCTCTTTGGTCTCGGGAGCATCGATCGCGGCGAGGACGGCGTCGACGGGAAGCTGGGCGGTGCGCGCCGCGGCGGCGATCACGGGATCGGTCGTCACGTCCTGGTCGTCGACCCAGTAGGCGCCAAACAGCGCGAGCGCGAACGCCGGAACCGCCGCCGGTCCGACGAGCCGCTCGGCCGCGGCGAGCGCGCGCTGCGGCCGGAGCGTGACGAGCGGGAACCGGCTCGGGATCCGCCACGGGATGCCGTAGTGGCGCGCCCACAGCGTCATGTCGGCGATCATCCACCTGGCCTTGGCGGGGATGCGCGCCGGCATCTCGTTGCCCGTGGCCTTGAACACCGCGCCGAGCAGGAACGGGCGAAACCGCACCGGTACCCCGGTGCGCGTCGCCAGGGCGGCCATCTGGGTTGCGGCAAGGTAGCTGTACGACGATCCGACGTCGAAGAAGAATTCGATCTCGCGAGCCATCGCGCGCACGATACCACCGCGATCCCGAGCGCACCCGCGCTATCGCATCAGCTCGTCGAGCAGCGCGTAGCGCTCGGCCCAACACTGCCGCGCGGCCGGCCGCCACACGAGCGCGTCGAACCCGTGCACCTCGCCCGCGCAGATCCTCTCGACGACCTGGGTATCGAGCGCGCGCAGCGCGACCGCCAACCGGCGCGTGTCCTCGAGCAACGGGTCGCGCGTCGCGCCGAGCAGGTGAAACGCCGGCAGCGGACGCGCCGGGCGCTTCCCGGCTTCGAACACCTGCAGCGGATTCGCCAGCGCGAGCTCCTCGGGTGACGCCGCGAGCCCTCCGAGATAGGCGTGCTCCACTTCGTCGAGCCGATCGCGGAGCCACAGCGGGAGCGCACGTTTGCCCCGGCTGAACCGATCGACATCGCTCACCTGGTAGAGCCCGCACGACGGGAGCGCCACGCGCGGCACCACGCCAAGCTCGAACGTCGCGCGCGCCCACGGCTCCGGCCGCTCGTAGCAAGTGGTCACGACGAGCGAGGTGACCAGGCTGGCCCCTGCCGATTCTCCGGCCACGGCGATCCGCGCCGGATCGCCGCCGAACCGCGCGGCGTTCGCCACCACCCAGCGATACGCCAGGGTGACGTCCTCGATCGCCGCCGGGAACTTGTGCGCCGGCGCGAGGCGATAATCGATGTTGAACACGACATAGCCTGCGCGCGCGTACGCGAGCGCCATCATCCAGTGGGTGTCCTTCGACAGGATCCGGAACCCGCCGCCGTGTACGTAGAGGACGACCGGGAACGGTCCTTCGCGCACAGGACGCCAGACATCGAGCCGGTGGGCCCGAGCAGTGGGCGCGCCGTACTCGAGATCCCGGAGCCGCTCGACGCCGTGGCGCGCTGGATCCGCCCGCGGGTGCAGGCGCGCCGCGTGAAACAGCGCATGCAGCCCGGTGTCGACGACCGCGGCCCCGGCTCGCTGCCGGAGGCCGCCCACGAGCGTGCGAGGAGAAGATGCGAGCATCGAAGACCGTGGCCCTGGGTGCGACCGGGCGATCACGATACCTGCCGGCGCGCGCCGGGGCTACGTCGGCTGTCGGAACAAGACAAGGGGCAGACCGACCTGATCACTCGAGCTGCCATCTGCTGATCACCCGAGCCGCCACCCCTGGCGCGACCACCGATCAAGTGATCGAAATGACTCGGGCGGGCACATCGCCGCGAGTGGCACGAAGCTTGAGTAACCAGTCGAGCATGCGAACCATCCAGATTTCGATCGGAGAGATCCTCGAGGCAATGTACGAGGAGCTGGTGGAGGCCTACGGTGACAAGGAGCTGGCACTCGTCGCCGCGCAGGCGCTCGGCGACGACCTGCTCGCCAGGTTCGCGGCGCGGCCTGGTACCCCGGCGCGCAGCTCCTGAGCCAGACGACCGCTCCTCGGACGTCGAGCGATGCCCCGTGGCGGCAGCTGGCGCGCGCCACGCCGGGGGGAGCCTCTGCGGGATCGGATGCTGCCTTCCAGCGCGACGTGGCGCGCACCCTCCTGGACTCTTGGCGTAGTATCTGGCGCACATGAGCAAGACCATGAGTCGTATCGCGATCCTGTTCGTCGGCATCACCGTGGCCCTGGCGGGGTGCGGCAAGAAGACTGCGCCGGCGCAGCCCACCACGCCCACCGACGGCTCGGCGGCTGGCGAGACCAAGCCCGAGCCGAAGCCCGACGCGCCCACGGATAAGCCCGCGGGCGGCGGCGGTTGGTGACCCGCTGGACGTGATGGCGAACGGGCTCGGCCTCCGCGCACTCATCGTGGTGCTGGTCGCCGGGGCGTGCCGCGGTCGCGAGCTGTCGCCCGAGCCTCCGGGCTCGCCAGCGGCGGCGCCGAAGCCGCTGCATCAAGCGGAGCTCGATGCGCTGTTCGCGCTCGAGCAGCGGCGGCGCGAGGAGATCGACTTCGCGAAGCTGCCGCCGTCGGACGTCGCGCTCGGACCCGATCCGTATCGCGTCGAGCGCGTGGCAGCGGGCCTGGTCGGCGTGCTGCGCGGCGAGTCGCTGATCGTCGCGCTCGACGCCAACGCGGCCGAGACCTCGCGCTTGCCCGCGCCGCGCGCGCCGAGCGGGCTTGCGGTGACGGCCGAGGACGACGTGCTCGTCGTCGGCGAGGCCGCACCCGAGATCGCGCACTATCGCGTGCACGACGGGCGCCTCGAGCGGATGGCGACCATCGCGGTCGCTGCGCTCGGGATGCGTGACGTCGCGGTCGCGCCTGATGGTCGCACGGCGTACGTCGTCGAAGAGCGCTCCGGACGCGTGCTCGCGATCGAGCTCGAGCGCGATCGCTCGCGCGCGTTGCGCAAGCTCGGCGAGCGCGAGCTCGGGCGGTGCCACGGGCCGGTCCAGGTCGAGGCGATCGCGGACGTGATCGCGGTCGACTGCCTGCTCGATCACACGATCGAGCTGTATCGCCCGGATGGTGCGATGCCCGGGGTGATCGCACGGATCCGCCACGACGGCCCGCTGTGGAGCTTCGCGCTCCACCTCGATCCCGACGGCGGCGTGCTGCTCGCTGCGGGCGGCGTCGAAGATCACCCGCTGGTCCGCGAGGACGGCGGCTTCGCCTACATCGACTCGTTCGTGTATCTGTACCGGCTCGCGCCCGGCTCGCGCCAACCCGCACGGCTCGCGGCGATCAACGCGTCGGAGCTCGGCGTGGTCACGCCGAAGTGGGTCGAGCTGCACCGCGACGGCGACGCGGTCTCGGTGATCGCGGCCGGCTACGCGAGCCCGCGCGTCGTGACGCTGACCTGGCGCGGCGGGTTCGCTGATCCACCGGATGCGACGACCTCCGACGGGCTACCCGGTACCGCGGCGGCCGTGGACGTCGACGGCCGCGGCACGCGCGTGGCCGCCAATCCGCTGTTCGACGCGTGGATCGTCCAGCGCAACGGCGAGTCGCGGATCGTCGCGGCGACGAGCACCCATCCCGCGCGGTCGTTGTCGTCGCGCCTCGGGGAGCTGCTGTTCTTCACGACGATGATGGCACCGTGGAACCCCAGCGAGGGCAGGTCGAGCCGCTTCACCTGCGAGACGTGTCACCACGAAGGCTACGTCGATGGCCGCACCCACTTCACCGGCCGCGAGAACGAGAGCGACAAGGTCTACGCGACGACCCGGCCGCTGTACGGGCTGTTCAACAACCGCCCGCACTTCTCGCGCGCGCTCGATCGGTCCACGACCCAGATGGTGCACTCGGAGTTCCGGGTCGCGAACCGCTACAGCGGGCGCGATCCGTGGTTCGCGCTCAGCCGCGCCGACGTCCCCTGGCTCGCTCACGTCGCTGGCGCTCCCGCCACGTTGCCCCCCCAGCTGTTGCGCGAGTCGCTGATGGCCTTCCTCGCGGACTTCACCCATCGATCGAACCCGGCCGTGCTCGGGCGCTCCCAGCTCACCGATCTCGAGCGCGCCGGTGCCGAGGCGTTCCGCGATCGCTGCGCGTCCTGTCACGCACCGCGACTGGTAGCCGACGATCCGCGCACGCAGGTGCCGTTCGAGCGCTGGGAGGCGCTCGTGCTGTCGCCGTCCGGGCCGATCGTGTGGAGCGACGCCTCGTACGGCAAGACCTCGGTCCGGCCGTACGTCCACGAACGCGGCACGCGCGTCCCGTCGCTGCGGCGGCTCTACAAGAAATGGCCGTACTTCACCACCGGCGCGGCGAAGTCGCTCGACGAGGTGCTCGACCGGTTTGCGTCGGATCGGACCCGCTCCTACCACGCGAACGCACCCACGGGCACGCCCGGGCTGTCGGCCCAGGACAAGCAGGCGCTGCGCGCGTTCCTCGACCTGCTGTGAACAGGTCAGTTCCCGACATGGATGTAGCGATGTCCGCGGCTGCCAGCAAATCCACCAGGAGCCGGGCTTCGAGCATGTTCCCGATCGGCGCGTTGGGGGTGATCGCGTGCGCGTGGGCGTGCGCCTGCGGACGCAGCTCCTCGCAAGACCAGGCCCCACCCGCCGCCGCCCAGCGGACGGCGACCAACCGCGATGCCGCGATCGCAGCTGGCCTCCCCGTCACCTGCGATCAGCTGCTGACCGCAGGCGATGTCCAGATGCTGTGCGGTGCCGGGGTCGAGCTCGCGCCCGACAGCCCGCACGATGATCTCGGTCCGGATCGCAGCTGCATGCGCGTGCTGCGCTCGGCCCACGGTGGATGGATCACGATCGGGGCCTGGCTCCACCGCACGACCGACGTCGCGGCCGCGGCGTATCGAGCGTCAGCCTCCGCGGTGCTGACCCCGATCGCGGAGTGGCACGACGTCGGCGATCATGCGCGTCAGGCGATCTTCCAGCCGATCGGCGGCGTGCCGTCGCAAGGAGTCGATGTGGCGCGCGGCCGGATCACCGTGCACGTCAGCCTGCGCGGCGATCCGCCACCGTGCCACGCCGACGACATGCACGAGCTCGCGCGTGTGATCGCGGCGCGACTTCCCGGCCTGCCCGACGAGCCGCCAAGCGAGCCGCCAAGCGAATCGCGCGATGCCGGCGCGATCGCGGGGCCCCAGGTCATGGAGAAGCTCGTCGACTGCCTGGCCATCCTCGCCCCGGGTGACATCGAGCGCGCGTGCGGCGGCCCCGCTGTCGCGTTCGACCGCGACGAGCGGCTCGAGCGGCTGTCGCGCTACCTCCAGCGGGTCGCCTCGGGGCCCGAGCAGGGCGCGTTCGCCGGCCCGACGTGCATGGCGTTCTACACGAGCAAGCGCGGCCGCGCGTCGCTGGCGGTCGCGTGGTCGCCCACGCCGACGCCGCGTGACGAGCTCCATGCGCCCGAACGGCCGCCCGATCGTCCCGGCACGCTGAAGCTCGAAGGTCGCAAGGGCAACCTGACCTTCGAGCTCGAGGTCGCAGGCCGCGACGCAGCGTGGTGCAGCGCCGCCGGAATCCAGCAACTCGGCGCACGTACGCTCGCGAAGCTCCCGAGCGTGCGATAAGCCTCGCCTCCTATGCGCTCGGGGCCACTGCGTGCGCAGGCGCCACGCAGGTGACCGTCCGTCCGTCGCGCGGATGGGCGAAGCGTAGCTCGATCGCGCGCAACTCGATCGCCTGGCTCGCATCCTCCCGGCCCGCGCTCGCGCTCGCGTAGATCGAATCGTCGACGATCGGATGGCCCAGGCTCGCGAGATGCACGCGGATCTGATGAGTGCGGCCCGTCGCGAGCTCGAGCTCGAGCACGGTGCTGTTGCCGGTGTGGTCGGCGATCCGCTCGATCACGCGGTAGTGCGTGATCGCCGACTGCCCACCGTCTGCAAGCGGCACGATCGCTCGCCGGTAGTCGCAGGTCGGATCCCGGCCAAGTGGCGCGTCGATCGTTCCTGCCGCGAGCGCCACGTGACCATGGACGGTGGCGCGGTACCGGCGATGGATCAGCTGAGCGGCGAAGCTCGCGCGCAATGCCTCGTGCACGGCGGCGCGCTTGGCGATCATCACGAGCCCGCTCGTCGCGCGATCGAGGCGATGTGCAGGATGTGGACGCCACCGCGCCCAGGCAAGCTCGGGCGTGGCGCCGGCGTGCGCGAGCAGCGCGTTCACCAGGGTGCCGGTGCGGTACGGGCCGATCGGATGGACGTGCATTCCCGCCGGCTTGTCGACGACAAGCAGGTCCTCGTCTTCGAAGCAGATCGCGAGGGCGCGTGGCTCGGGCACGAGTGGGGCGGCGGCCGCATGCGCCGCCGGATCGACCGCGAACACGTCCTGAGGCCCCACCCGATCCGAGATCTTCCCGACGACGCCGTTGACCGTGACGGCGCCACGCGTGATCAACGGCCCGACGGCGCCAACCGCGACCGTCGCCAGGTGCGCCTTCGCGTAGTCAACGAGACGCACGCCCCACGGTACACCACGACGCCGTCACGCGGCGGCGTTTGGGGAAGGTTGGGTCCGAGGGCGCGCGCGAAGTGGAGCGACCGAGCCTGCGAAGCTGCCGGCGAAGCTCATGCGCTCGGCCGTGGCGGTGAGCCGGGTGATCCTGTCGACGACCTGGGCATCGAGCGCGCGCCGAGCGGGCTTGCGGTGACGGCCGAGGACGAAGTCGCTCGATGATGTCCGCAATCAGGGTGCAGCTCGTCTTGAAGCTGAAGCGGATGGAGTCCCTAGCTCGGCGCGCGTTCGGAAGGACCTGGTTGGAAGAGTCTTCCCATCGAGAAATGCCTTCAAGGTTGCAAGGAACAGCGAAGGTTCCTCTTCCATCGCGTTGTGACCACTGGTCTCGAAGATCACGAGCTGCGCGTTGGGCAGGCTATCGAGCAGATACGTGAGCCTCTCCTGCGGTGAAGGCTCGCAGCGTCCCCACGTCAGGAGGGTTGGAGACTTCACGGCCGCGAGCTTTGAAGCAAACGCGGCGCGATCGAAGGTTGCGATGTACTGGTTCACGCCCTGGCTTGCCCAGAACCCTGCACGCCCCTGAGCGGCAGTCGCCTTCGCCGGGCGCTGGCAATAGAGGGAGGCGAACATCACCTCGGACACCTGCAAGAACAGGCGATCGATGACGTCCTGCGACGATCCCTGCTCTGCTGCCTTCTGCAGCTCGGCGATTCGCGTCTTTGCGAGTGCCTGCTCTTCAGGGTTCAGCTTCGCCAGGTGCGCTTTGCGCTTCTGGCTCGAGAGCTCGAGATCTTCCGGGCCACCCGAGTAGACGATCAGCTTCTCGACATGCGCCGGATATGCCGCGGCGTAGAACACGGCGAGCGAACCGCCCCAGGAGTGGCCGATCAGGGTGATCCGGTCCTTCCCGAGCCTCTGCCGCAAGGCCTCCAGGTCCTCGACGTTCTCCTCCATCGCCAGCTGGTCGAGCGCCGGCATCTCGGAGGAGATCCGGAAGCGATCCGACTCACCGGTCCCCCGCTGGTCGTAGAACACGACGCGGAACCGCGGGGCGAGCGCCTCGAGCGGCCGCAAGCTGAGGTGATTGCCACCAGGTCCACCATGGATGACCACGATGGTCGGCGCTGACTCGGGCCCCACGTCGCGGACGAGGAGCCGGGTATCTCGAATCTGCCACTTGTCCTCGCGGACCGAGGGCGACCGGGCCTCGGGTTGCGCGGGAGCCACAGGGGTGCCCCCGCAACCGAGCAGCACGCCTAGCAGGGAGTAGCAGACGCATCGCATTGGCTTCGAGCTCATCCCACGCTGATCGCACTTTTTGGCTTGCGTGTCGCGGTCGTCCAGAGACGGCAGATCGGCTTCGAGCTTTTCCGAACTGAACGAGCCGTCGAGCTCGGGATCAGTCAGCTACGGCCCTCGGTGTCAAGCGTGTGACCGCGCCGCGTGAGTGTGATGACAGGCACGGATCGTGAGTGCAAAAATGGGACAAGCACCTCTCCTCGCTGGACGAAACTTCCCCGCTGCGTTCGAGGTATTCTCGATCGCCATGGTTGTACCGAGCGGCGACGGAGACGACCTCGCCGTCGGGATCGATCTGGGCACCACCAACTCGGTCATCGCCGTGATCCGCGACGGACAGGCCCTGGTGATCCCGGACGCTGCCGGCAACCGGCTCCACCCCTCGGTGGTGACGTTCAAGCCCTCGGGCGACCGGCTCGTAGGAGCAGGCGCACGGCTCCGCCGCGTCGTCGATCCACGCAACACGATCTTCTCCGTCAAGCGGCTGATCGGGCTGCCGTTCGACTCGCCCGCCGTGAAGGCGGCGCTGCCCCAGCTGCCCTACGAGGTGCGGGAGGGGCCGGACGGGGCTCCGGTCGTGGTCACCCGCACCGGTCCCCATGCGGTGATCGAGATCTCCAGCTTCCTGCTCGGCTACCTGCGCGAGCAGGCCGAGCAGTACCTCGGCACGCCGGTCACCCGGTGCGTCATCACCGTCCCCGCCAACTTCTCGGACGGCCAGCGCGAGGCGACCCGACGTGCAGGCGAGCTCGCCGGCTTCCGCGTGCTGCGGGTCCTCAACGAGCCGACGGCGGCGGCCCTTGCCTACGGTCTCGGGCAGAAGATCAACCAGCGGGTCGCCGTGTTCGACATGGGCGGCGGGACGTTCGACGTCACCCTGCTCGCGGTCCGCAACGACTTCTTCGAGGTCCTGGGCACTGGCGGAGATCCATTCCTCGGTGGCGACGACATGGATCAGGCCATCGCCGACATGCTCGCGCTCGAGTTCCTGAAGCGTCATCGCGTCGACTTCCGCACCGACCCTCGCGCGCTCGCCGTCGCGCGGATCACCGCCGAGCACATCAAGGCCCGGCTCTCCAGCGACGATGTCATCAGCGGAACCTTGAAGGATCTCGGGCGCGGCGAAGGCGGCGAGCCGTTGCCTCTGGAATTCCGGATCACGCGCGCCGAGCTCGAGCACCTGATCACGCCGATCGTCGATCGTGCGCTCGCCAAGTGCGAGGAGGTCCTCGCCGAGGCCGGCGTCAGGCCGGATCACGTCGACGAGGTCATGCTCGTCGGCGGAGCGACCCGCATCCCGCTCGTGCGTCGGCGTGTCGCAGAGCTGTTCGGCCGTGAGCCCCGCGCCGACATCGATCCCATGGAGGTCGTTGCCGAGGGTGCCGCCCGCCAGGCCGAGATCCTGAGCGCCCCTGCGACGGCGCAAGGCGCGGCGATGCCGATCCTCGTCGACGTCACGCCTCATCCCATCGGCATCGGGACCGCCGGCGGCTACTGCGAAGTCGTGATCGACAAGAACGAACCGATTCCCTCCGAGCACACCCACGTGTTCTCGACCGCACGCGACGGCCAGACCGAGGTCGTGATCCGGGTCTGCCAGGGCGCCGCGCGCGTGTTCGCCACCAACACGGTCCTCGGCGAGGTCCGGCTCGACGGCCTGCGTGCGGCGGACCGCGGCGAAGTCCGGATCGAGGTGACGTTCCTGATCGACGCCAACGGGATCCTTCAGGTCACGGCGCGCGACCTCGTCTCCGGCCGCGCCGCTCATGCCACGCTGCGCGCCGCGGGTGGAGAGACCCGATGACCGGGACAGACTTCTGGAACGACGTGCTCCGGCGGGTGCGCGCGATCGACCAGCTCTCCTATTACGAGCACCTGGGCGTCGCGCGCGGGGCCGGCGGAGAGGAGGTGCGGGAGGCGTTCGTCGCGCGGGTCACGGAGTTCCACCCCGATCGCCACGCGCGCGAGATCGAGACCGAGCCCGAGCGCGCCCGCGCGCTGGTGTCGTTGCAAGCACGGCTCAACGAAGCCTACCGGGTGCTGTCGAACCCGCAGCGTCGCGCCGACTATGACCGCGCCGTCGCCGGGGGCCAGATGCGCCTGATCGGGCGCGCGGGCACCCGGCCGGCCGCCGCG
Organism: Deltaproteobacteria bacterium; assembly: GCA_018262455.1. The sequence goes on from JAGSPR010000236.1 coordinate 10,104, forward strand.
GACCCGATCAACCACCAGGCCAAGCGTTACTACGAGCTAGGCCTCCAGTGCGAGCGGTCCAGGGACGTGCCCGGCGCGGCCATGCACTTCGGCTTCGCGCTCCAGCTCG
>JAGSPR010000553.1 GCA_018262455.1 Deltaproteobacteria bacterium
GCTGATCATCTGCAACGGCTACAAGGACGAGGAGTACATCGAGACCGCGCTGCTCGCGTCGAAGATGGGCAAGACGGTGATCCTCGTCGTCGAGAAGCCCACCGAGCTCGATCAGATCCACCGCGTCAGCGAGCGGGTCAAGATCAAGGCCTCGCTCGGGATCCGGGCGCGGCTGTCGTCGCGTGGCGCCGGCCGCTGGGAGCAATCGGGCGGCGACTTCTCCAAGTTCGGCCTGACCGCCGCCGAGATGGTCGAGGCGGTCAACAAGCTCAAGGAGTGGAACGAGGTCGACACCCTCAAGCTGCTCCACTTCCACCTCGGCTCGCAGATCTCCGCGATCAAGAGCGTCAAGAACGCGCTGCGCGAGGCGGGCCGGCTCTACGTCGAGCTGTTCAAGATGGGCGCGAAGGGCCTGAACTACGTCGATGTCGGCGGCGGGCTCGGGGTCGACTACGACGGCTCGCAGACCAACTTCGCGTCGTCGATGAACTACACGGTGCAGGAGTACGCGAACGACGTCGTGTTCGCGATCAAGGAGATCTGCGACGCCGACCAGGTTCCGCACCCGAGCATCGTCAGCGAGTCCGGCCGCGCGATCGCCGCGCACCACTCGGTGCTCGTCGTCAACGTGCTCGGCGTGACCGAGTTCAACACCCACGTCCCCGAGCAGCTCCAGAAGCCGGCGCCGCCGCTGGTCATCAACATGTGGGAGACCTATCAGGCGGTCGGGGCCAAGAACCTGCTCGAGGCCTATCACGACGCGGTCGAGTACAAGGATCAGGTCCTCCAGCTGTTCAACCTCGGGCACCTCTCGCTCGAGCACCGCGTGCTCTGCGAGAATCTATTCTGGGCGATCTGCGAGAAGGTCCTGCTGATGTCGCGCGGCAAGGATCATATGCCCGAGGAGCTCGAAGGCCTCGAGAAGGCGCTCTCGGACACCTACTTCTGCAACTTCTCGATGTTCCAGTCGGTGCCCGATGCGTGGGCGGTCGATCAGCTGTTCCCGATCTGTCCGATCCACCGGCTCAACGAGGAGCCGACCCGGCGCGCGACCCTCGCGGACATCACGTGTGACTCCGACGGCAAGATCGATTCGTTCATCGATCTGCGGGACGTCAAGCACGTGCTCGAGCTCCACCCCAAGACCGAGAACCACGACTACTACCTGGGTATCTTCCTGGTCGGTGCGTACCAGGAGATCCTCGGCGACCTCCACAACCTGTTCGGCGACACCAACACCGTCCACGTCCAGCTCACCCCCGAGGGCGAGAACGACGTCAAGGAGCTGGTGGCCGGCGACACCGTGAGCGAGGTGCTCGCGTTCGTCGACTACTCGCCGAGCGATCTGCTCGGCCGGCTGCGCAACAACGTCGAGGCCGCGCTGCGCAAGAAGCTGATGACGATCGAGGAGAGCCGCACGCTCATCAATCGGTTCCGTCAGGGCATGATCGGCTACACGTACCTCGACCGCGAATAGCGCGGGTCACCATGTTCGCGCTCCGGCTGGCAACCCCCGGCGACCTTGAGGCCGTGCTCCCCAGGACCTCCGCGCTCAATGCCCACGAGGGGATCGAGATCGACGCCACCACCCTCGCCGCGGCGCTGCGCCAGCTGCTCGCCGATCCAGGCCTCGGCGGCGTCTGGCTGATCGAGCGCGCCGGCGCGCCGGTCGGCTACGCGATCGTGACCTTCGGCTACGATCTCGAGTTCGGCGGGCGCGACAGCTACCTGACCGAGCTGTGGATCGATCCCGAGGCGCGGGGGCACGGGGCCGGCACGGCGGCCCTCGCGCTGCTCGAGAACGAGCTCCGCGCCCGCGGGGTCCGCGCGCTGCATCTCCAGGTCAGGCCCGAGAACCCGGCGATCCGGCTGTACGAGCGGACCGGCTTCGAGACCTCGCCCCGCCGGATCATGACCCGTCGGCTGTGAACGGCCTACCCAGATTCCGTCTCGGTTGATCCGGCGTAAGCGTAAGCGTAAGCGGGAATTCGCTTACGCTTACGCTTACCCCTACGCCTACGCCTGTGGGTCAACCGAGCCGTCCATGGGATCAGTGCCGCGGAGCGGTCAGGGTCTCCCACCGGAGCAAGGTCGCCATCGCGGCCTCGGCCGAGTCACCGCACATCTCGGGGCCGGGTCGAAGGCTGGCGCAGACGGCCGGGCGCTCCGGCTGACCGAACAGCACGCACCGCAGCTCCGCTGACAGATGTGGACAGCGAACGCCCGCCGGCTTGCCGGCAGGCAGGCTCGGGGTCGGGGAGATCGACGGCGCGATGCAACACGCGCCGCAGCTGGGTCGGCACTCGGCCATTGGCCCACCCTACCCCGGTGGCCCGAGTCGGATCGATCAACGCCGGTCCGCAGCGAAGCAAGGATCGGCGTCGCCTTGCGGCGAGGGTCCCCCTTGCGGGGGCCCGCCGGCCCGGGGGGGCGCCGCGTCGGTCGCGAGGCGCTTCTGCCAGAACTCGATGTCATGCCAGGCACCCAGCTTGTACCCCGCGTCGCGAACCGTTCCGACCGAGACGAAGTCGAACGCCCGGTGCAGCCCGATGCTGGGATCGTTGGGGAGGGTGATGCCGGCGATCACCGAGCGGAACCCGCGGCGGGTGAGCTCGGCGAGCAACGCGGTGTAGAGCGCCCGGCCCAGCCCGCGACCGCGGGCGGCATCCGCGACGTAGAGGCCGATCTCGGCGGTCCACCGGTAGGCGGCTCGATCGCGCCAGACCCCCGCCTTGGCGTAGCCCACCACCCGAGCGTCGTCGGCCACCCCGGCTTCGTCGGCGACGACCCACGGGTAGCGGTCGCGGCCGTGGGTCCACGTCGCCCGGATCGCCTCGGGCGAGAGCGGTTCGTACGCGAAGTGGATCGAGGTGGTGAGGATGTAGTGGTTCGTGATCGCCGCGATCGTAGAGAAGTCGTCCTCCACTGCTTCTCGGATCATTCGCGGACTGTACGCTTCACGCAGTCCGGAATATGCTGGCGCAGCGTTGCGTCTCTCCTGGGTAGGTTTTGCACTGTGTGGTGCGTTCGCGTTGGATCTCGCGACCGCCTGTGGCAAAGCCACGCACGAATCCCCGACTCCACCCCCGAGTCGGGTCACCACCAACGTCACGCGCGGTCCGGACGGTCGGTTCGAAGGCACGATCGGCACGCATGCCTTCTCGATCGTGATCGACGGCGGCAAGCTGACGTCCGCGGACCGGACAGCCTGGACCTGGCAGGTCGGCAACGGCAGGGTCGTGCTGGTGGACGCCGGCCCGATCGACGACCAGACCCACTTCCTCGTGGCGCGGTCGCCCAGGACGATCATGCGGAGCAGCGACGGGCTGTGGGTCGTCACCGAGGTGGTTACCACCGCTGGGGGGCGCGTGTTCACGTGCCTCCACCAGCAGACGGTCGCCAAGGACGGAACCGCGGAGGCCCGGGAGGCCCGCGCCATCGGGGTCGCTGCCTGTGGCTCGCTGCGCGTGACGGAGTAGGCTGCGATCGTGCGCTGGATCCGCTTCCCCCTGCTGGCAGTGCTGGCGATCGGCTGCAGCAAGCCCGACCCCGGACCCTCCTGCACGCTCATCACCGATCACATGCTCGAGGTGACCAAGCAGGAGATCCTGGGTCACGGCGACGAGCTCCTGGGCCAGCGCACGCAGCTGATCGCCTCCTGCGAGCAGCGCCAGTGGTCGGCCGATCAGCGCCGCTGCCTGATGGCGGCCAAGGACCTGGCGGGCTTCGCCGCATGTCGCGCGGGCCCGGCCCCGGACGCGCCCGCCGAAAAGCCGCGCAAGCCGCGCACTCCCGCGGGCAGCGCGCCGTCGCCCGTTACTCCTTGATCGGGGGGAACCCTGCCGGCGCGCCGGTAGGGGGGCGGAGCCGCGATCGGGGGGAACCCTGCCGGCGCGCCGGTAGGCGGGC
>JAGSPR010000554.1 GCA_018262455.1 Deltaproteobacteria bacterium
CATCGTCGTCGTCGAGCGCAGCCACGGCGGCGGCGGCGGCGACGGCGACGGCGACAGGAGCTTCGGCGACCGGGTCGTCGAGGTCGACGTCGTCGAGGCCGCGCCCGTCCCCGGCGAGCTCGTTCTCCGCCGTGAGATCCAGGATGTCGAGCGGGTCGAGCAGCGCCGATCGCCGCACCGCCGTTGCCTGGCTCACGTCCTGTAATTCGTTGTCGTCCTGGGCCGCTGGCGCGCGCGTCTTCGTCACGCCAGGATCCTCGGGATCCTTGCGCGTCTTGCGCGGCACCAGACGACGGTGGGCTGGAGGATTCGACATCCAGTTTTCGAATCAAACCACGTCTTGGGCTGCGACGGGGCGGGATCCGTCGGTCAGATCGAGAGCTCGAAGCCCTGCTTCGTCAGCCGGTCGTACTTGCGACGGTCGAAGCGATACAGCCGGGCCGCGCGGTGGCGGACGCCCTGCTCGTACTCGTCGGTCTCCACGAGCAGATCCATGGACAGGATCTTCTTGCGAAAATTTCGCTTGTCGAGCTCGGTTCCGAGGATGATCTCGTAGAGCCGCTGGAGCTGGGTCAACGAGAACCGGGGCGGCAGGAGCTCGAACCCGACCGGCGCGTACCGCACCTTGCCGCGCAGGCGTTCGTGCGCGGCGGTGACGATCTCCTCGTGATCGAACGCGAGCTTCGGCAGGTCATCGAGCGCGAACCAGCCGACGCCCATCGCATCGGTGGCGGCGCGGATCCGGTGGTCCGAGAGCTTGGCGAGCGCGAAGTACGCGACCGTCACCACCCGCTCGCGCGGATCGCGATCGAGCGCGCCGAACGTGTAGAGCTGCTCGAGGTAGACATCGGTGACGCCGGCCTCCTCGGACAGCTCGCGGCGGGCGGCGACGTCGAGCGTCTCGTCGATCCGCACGAAGCCCCCGGGCAGTGCCCAGGCGTGCTGGAACGGCGTCAGCCGGCGCTGGATCAACAGGACCTTGAGGTCGGTCTCGTCGAGCCCGAACACGACGCAGTCCACGGTGAGCGCCGCCCGCGCGTGCTCGTACGCGAAACTCATCGATCGGCCTGTCCCGACGCGACGAACGCCCGCAGCTCGGCGAGCTCGCGCTCGAACCCACCTGACAGGATCGGGAACCGGCACCACGACCGGGGATCGAGGTTGCGATCGTCGAGGTGGAAGGACGGCGCATAGCGCTCGCGCTTCCACTGATTCTTGCACCACAGCCGGAAGAACCGCTCGATCCACGTCGCGAGCTGGAGCGGCGTGTACTGGGCGTAGCGCGGCAGTAGCTCCTGCAGGACCTCGAGCGGCGTGTGCTTGTCGCGGATCGACGAGTCCTCGACCGCCTCGAGAAAGTCGTACGGCATGAGGTCGGCCTCGTCGGTCTGGGCCGCCATGCCAGACACCGTCGGACGCAGCTCGGCGGTCGGCTGCTGCCGGTTGACGTAGGACAGCGCGGGGATCGCCGCGAGCCCCTCCATGCCCGTGGTCTCCATGAACCGCAGCCACGACCGCAGATAGAGCTTGTCGATGCCACCCAGCGGAGCCAGCCCGCCCGCGGTGTCGCCGTCCATGGTCGCGTAGCCGACCGCGACCTCCGAGCGGTTCGAGGTGGTGAGCAGCACCGCGCCGCGCAGGTTCGCCAGCATCCAGATCGATGGCGCACGCACGCGAGCCTGGATGTTCTGCAGCGTGATGTCGTCGGTCTTCCAGTCGAGCTTGCGACCGACCGCCTGCTCGATGGCCCCGATGTAGCCCTTGTAGATCGAGTCGACGTCGATCACGTGGAACTCGGCGCCGATCGCCTTGGCGACCTGCTCGGCCGCGGTCCGCGTGACCGCGCCGGAGTTCTCGGTCGGTTGGTAGGCACACGACAGCAGCGCGCCGATCGCCGCGGTGACGTCGCCGCCCGCGTCGATCACGTCGTGCAGCCGCGGCACGGTCGGGAGCTGGCGTCGCATGCCCCCGGGCCCGAGCTCGGCGTACGCGAGCTGGATGCTGAGCGCGACGAGCACCGCGCACGCCGCGGAGTCGGCGCCACCGGAGATCGACACCGTGTAGCCCTGGGCGCGGCTCTTGCGCAGGTAGTCCCACAGCCCGAGCGCCACCGCGCGACCGAACTCCTCCTCGCGCAGGCTCTCGCGATCTTCCCAGGTCGTCGGCCACGCCGGCACCGCCTCGGGCTTGCGACTCGGCCATGCGAACGGGTGCTCGACGATCAGCTCCTCCGCGTCGTGGCGCGGCCGGTGGCTGCCGCGGCGCGCCTGCTCGCGGCGGTTGGCATCGACGTCGATCACCGCGGTCGCCAGCTCGACGTCGTGGAACGAGAACCGGCGGCCGCGCGCGACGAGCTCGGCGTTCGATGCGATCAGCCCACCGCCATCGTAGATCACGCGGCCGGCCTCGTTGCCCAGGAGGTTCGCGTAGAGGTACGCGACCCCGAACGCGCGCGAGCCCTCGATCACGAACCGCTGCCGCACCGCGAACTTGCCGAACGCGAAGTGGCTCGCGCTCGGGTTACACAGGATGTCGACGCCGCGCAGCGCGAGATCGGTGCCCGGCCGGTTGGCGACCCACGCGTCCTCGCAGATCTCGAAGCCGATCCGGACACCGCCGAGCTCGAACACGAGATCGCCGAACGGATAGCGCCGGGTCGTGCCGTCGGCGGCGGTGCGCTCGAGCACGTCGAGCTGGCCGGCGGGCCACGCCTTGAACCAGCGTGGCTCGTAGTGGATGCCGTCGGCGGCGAGGAACTGCTTGGCGACGAGGCCCACGATCTCGCCGTCGGCGAGCAACGCGGCGGCGTTGTACAGCGCCTTCTCGTGATAGACGGGCAACCCGACCGCGACGATCATCCCGCGGGTCAGCGGCGCGAGCGCCTCGAGCTGCGCGAACGCGGTGTCCTGCAGCCCGTCCATGAAGAACGCGTCCTCGCAGGTGTAGCCGGTGATCGCGAGCTCGGGCAGGCAGAGCAGTGACACGCCCTCGGCGCGCGCTTGCTCGATCGCCTGGCGCAGGTGCGCGAAGTTCTCGTCCCACGCGAACGGCGTCTGATTGACGCAAGCGACGGCGACCTTGATGAGCCTCATGGCGAACCTCAGCGGTTGGATTTCAGATGCGCGATCAAGAGATCTGCGGTGCTCGCGACGTACAGAAAGTCGTCAGCGAGCGCCACCGCGCGCGGGTGGCTGTCGGTGACCCAGAGCGAGCCGAACAGACCGGTATCCCGGATCTTCTGCAGCGAATCACCTGGCAAGAGGCCGTGGGTCGCGATCGCGTCGATCGCGATCGCGCCCGCATCGCGGTAGGCCTGCGCGGCGCCGATCAGCGAGCCGCCGGTACGGATCATGTCGTCATAGATCACGACGCGCTTGCCGGTCACCTGCGCGGACACACCGGTGATGTCGGTCTGGCCGGACTCCTCGCGCCGCTTGTAGACGAACGCCGCGGCGACCCCGAGATCATTCGACAGCGACTCGACCCACTTCGCGCGGCCCGCGTCGGTACACGCCAGCACGAAGTTGTCGCCGCCGAATCGCCTCGCCGCCGCGGTCACGAGCGACTTGCCGTAGACGTGGATCGTCCGGATCCCGCCCTCGAAGTAGTGCGCGATCGCATCGACGTGGAGATCGAGCAGGAAGACCTGGGTGCCGCTGCCCGCCATCGGGATCGAGGACAGCAGGCGTGCCCGCGTCTTCGCCTTGACGACCTCGCCCGGCTTGATCGAGCGCTCCATGGTCGAGTAGCCGAAGTACGGGATCACCATGCGCAGCCGGTACGCGCCGCCCATCACGAGCCCGCACGCGAGGTCGTAGAGCTCGAGCGTGCTCGCATCATCGGGCGTCCCGCCGACCAGCACGATGTCGCGATCGGCGGGATCGGACTCGATCTGCATGTAGCGC
>JAGSPR010000555.1 GCA_018262455.1 Deltaproteobacteria bacterium
CAGCTGATCGAGCTCCACGGCGGAACCCTGTCGGCGCGCAGTGCCGGCGTCGGCCATGGCGCGAGCTTCACGCTCACGTTGCCTGTCGCCGCGCGGCGCCGCGCGACGCCGGTCCCCGGGCCCCAACCGGATCCGCTCGAGGGGGTTCGCGTGCTGGTGGTCGACGATAGCCCCGACATGCTCGAGGCGCTCGGCGTCGTGCTCCGCGCGGCCGGCGCGGTCGTCGAGTGCGCGAGCTCGGTGGAGGCCGCATGGCCCCGGCTGCTCGCGGCCGTCCCCGATCTCGTGGTCAGCGATATCGCGATGCCGCGCGAGGATGGTCTCAGCCTGGCACGCCGGATCCGCGCGTCGGACGCGCTGCGCGAGGTCGCGATGGTGGCCCTCACCGCGGGCGCCTCGGACCTCGAGACCGAGCGCGCGGCCGCCGCGGGCTTCGACGTCCACGTCGCCAAGCCGGTCGACTTCGACGAGCTCCTGATCGCCCTCCGGACCGCGCTCCTGGTCCGGCTGCGAACCGTGTAGCAGCCCCGATCCCGGCGCCCATCCGACCGTCACCGGGAATACGTAGAATCCCGGATACCCCCGGTCGCGGGTTCCAGCGCTACTGGAGGGCCGCGATGGAGGTATCCCGGTTCGCAGCCGAACCTGCGCGCGGAGCGATCCGCGGGAAGCGCGTCCTCGTGATCGACGACGAGATCGGGCAGGCCTCGACCCTCGCAACGTTGCTGCGCGACGAGGGACTCGATGCCACCTCGACGGCGGATCCGGTGGGCGCGGTCGCCGACTACATCCCGCACTCCCTGGACGTGATCGTCGTCGACCTCGAGATGCCGCGGCTGTCCGGGGTCCAGGTGATCGTCAAGCTCCGCCGGCGGCAACCGGATCTGCCGGCCATCCTGGTCAGCGGGTTCGGACCGATGGACGCGCGGATCCGGGGCGCGCTGGCCCTGCCGAACGTGGTGTACCTGGCCAAGCCCGTCGATGTCGCCGAGCTCGTGGCGTGCCTGTCCAGGCTCGTCGGCCGGCGCGCTCGCTCGTCGCTCGAACCCGACTTTCGCGCGTTGTTCGAAGAGGCGCCGGGGATGTTCCTCGTCGTCGCTCCGGACTCGCGGCGCACGATCATCGCCGCCAGCGACGCGTACCTCGAGGCGACGGCGACGACCCGCGATGCGCTCCTCGGCCGCGGCTTGTTCGAGGCGTTTCCCGGCGATGGCGATGGCGATGGCGATGGCGATGGCGATGGCGATGGCGATGGCGATGGCGATGGCCTCGGCATGCGCGACCTCGCCGAGTCGATCGCGCGCGCGATCGCGAGCGGCGTCGCCGATCCCATGCCGGTGCGCCGGGCCGACGTCCGGAGGCTGGATGGGGTGCTCGAGGAGCGCTGGTGGTCCACCGTCAACGCACCCGTCCTCGATCGCGATGGCAACGCTCGTTGCGTGATCCACCGCGTCGAGGATGTCACCGATCTCAGACCTACCGAGCGAGCGGGCGATGCGCGTGCCGGCCGCATCGATCTCGAGCAGCACCGCGCGGATCTGCGATTCCGGGATCTCGTCGAACTGGCGCCCGACGGCGTGGTCGCGTGCGATCGCACCCGGACGATCCTGATCGTCAATGGCGCGGCCGAGCGGATGTTCGGCTACTCGCGCGTCGAGCTGGTCGGACAGCCGATCGAGGTCTTGCTCCCCGAGCGCGCGCGCGCACTTCACCCGGCGCACGTCGACCGATTCGTCGCGGCACCCCACGCCCGGCCGATGGGCTCGGGGATCGAGCTGCGCGGCCGGCGCAAGGACGGCACCGAGTTCCCCGTCGAGGTCAGCTTGAGCCCGATGGGCGCCGACAGCACGCTGATGGTGTCCGCGGTGATCCGCGACGTCACGGAGCGCAAGCGGATCGAGGACGCGGCGCGACGCGCCAGCGCGTATCTCGGCAGCGCGGTCGAATCGATCCAGGACGCGTTCGCGCTGTACGACGAGCACGACCGGGTGGTCCTCGTGAACGGTGCGTTTCGCCGGTTGTTCGGCATCGAGCTCGAGCGCACGGTCACCGGCCTGTGGTTCGAGGAGCTCCTCGATGCGAGCCTCGCGGCCGACGTGTACGACCTCGGGGGAACCTCGCGCGCCGAGTTCCGCGCGGCCCGGGTCGCGTACCACCGCGCGCCGTCGGGCACGTTCGAGCTGCGGACCACGAGCGGGCAGATCGTGCGCGTGCTGGAACAGCAGACGCCCGAGGGCGGCACCGTCTCGGTGTACGCCGACATCACGGTCGATGTCGCGCGCGAGGACGAGCTGCGGGTCGCGCGCCTGGAGGCGGAGGCGGCGAGCGCCGCGAAGAGCGAGTTCCTGTCATCGATGAGCCACGAGCTGCGGACGCCGCTCAACGCGATCCTCGGGTTCGCCGAGCTGCTGCAGTGCGATCGCAAGGAGCCGCTCAGCGCCCGTCAGCTGGACCGGCTCGGCCACGTCGTCCATGGCGGCGCGCACTTGCTGCGCCTGATCGACGACGTGCTGGACCTCGCTCGGATCGAGGCCGGACGGATCGAAATCTCGCTCGAACCGGTCGAGGTCGGTCCGATCGTCCGCGATGTCGTGTCGGCGCTGGAGCCGATGGCCAGCCGCCACCGGATCGCGCTGACGAGCTCCGCGGAGCTGCCGGCGACGGTCATCGCGGACCGCACGCGGGTCTCGCAGGTCCTCATGAACTTCGGTACCAATGCGATCAAGTACGGGCGGCCCGGAGGGCACGCGACCTTCGAGGTCAGTCGACCAGCCTCCGGCGTCGTGCGGGTCTCGGTGACCGACGACGGCGTCGGCATCCCCAAGGACAAGCAAACCCGGATCTTCGAGCCGTTCCAGCGCGCTGGCCAGGAGGCCGGGCCGATCGAGGGGACCGGGATCGGCCTGGCGATCAGCAGGCGCCTCGCGGGCTTGATGTCGGGCCTCGTCGGGTTCTCGAGTGCGGTCGATCGGGGCTCGACGTTCTGGATCGATCTCCGAGAGTACGTGGCGACGGTGGCGGATCCGGACGGCGATCCGCGCGTGGCCGTCGCGTCGCCGCTGGCTGTCGATGGATCGCGCTACGTGCTCGTCTACGTCGAGGACAACCCGTCGAACATCGCCTTCATGCAGGCGGTGGTCGACGAGCTCCCACGCCTGGAGCTGCTCACCGCACGAACCGCCGAGGATGGCCTCGAGCTGATCCGCGCTCGTCGGCCGGCGGCCGTGATCATGGACATCAACCTGCCCGGCATGAGCGGGATCGAGGCAACGCGGAAGCTCGCCTCGTGGCCGGAGACCCGGTCGATTCCGGTGATCGGACTCTCGGCGGCGGCGATGCCCGAGGACACCGTGCGCGCGCGCCAGGCGGGCTTCCGCCGGTACCTGACCAAGCCTGCGAAGCTCGGGGAGCTGATCGCGACCCTCGAGGAGGTCCTGCTCGACGACGCGGGGGACTGACCTCCGCGCAAGGCGTTCGCTGATCGACCCTGTCGACGCAGCACCTGCTGCCCAGCCCGAGCCACCTGGAGACCAGGCGGGCACGACCGATGCACGATCGTGGGGGCATGAAGGTCTCCATGATCGTCGCTGTCCTGCTTGTCGCCGCGACGTCGATCTCGGGCGCCCAGCCGCGCGAGGAGCGCGGAGGTCGCATCCCGTACGGCCCGAGAATGCGCCCCCGGCCGGCACCGCCGCCCCGGACCGGCGACTGGGTCCGGCTCGCCACGCCGACCCCGACCCGTCATGGGACCGAGTGGATCGTCCTCGATCCGAGGACAAGCGAGTTTCGCGCGCTGCGCATCGAGGCGACCTCGGGGACCGTGCACCTGCGCCGCGTTCGCGTGGAGTTCGCCAACGGGCAGGTCTCGACGTTCCACGTCGGCCAGCGGCTCAACCAC
>JAGSPR010000237.1 GCA_018262455.1 Deltaproteobacteria bacterium
CTCACCGGCACGTTCGAGCTCGAGCCGAGCGTCGAGCTGCAGGTGATGGAGGAGGTCCAGGAGTCCACCGAGGGCCTGTTGATGGAGGGCGTGCGTCAGCTGGACGAGTTCCGCAACCTGCAGAAGCAGTTGCCCCCGCTGGGATCGCCCCTCGCCGTCCCGACTCCGCTCGCTGGCAAGCTGCGAGATCTGTCACCCTCGGAGCTAGATACGTTTCAGCTCGTGCTCGACCACGGACAGCTCCAGAAGGTCCTGGATAACTTCTCCGGGACCGACCTCGACGCGGCGCACAACATCATCAGCCTGATGAAGCGCGAGTTCGTCGTCGTCCCGTAGCGGTCGCTGGCGCTACACTGGGCGTATCCTCGCTTCCTGTCAGCTCGTGATCCCGCAGGTCGTCACCGAGACGATCGCGCGAGGGTTGCGCCTGCGCACGCCCTACCGCGGCATCGAGACCGGCGTCGACACGCTGCGGATCAAGGTGGTCGTCGAGCATCGCAGGCAGCCGCCGCGCGAGGTCGTGATCGACGTCGACGATCTCGCGGTCGAGGTGCACGACGGCACGCACCACAAGGGCTTCGTCCTGGGCTCCGGCACGATCGACGCGCTGTTCGTCGTCGAACGCCAGCCGCGCTGCGGGTTCTTGACCTGGTTCGGCGTGTTCGCGCGCGGCAGACGTGGTACCAACGTTGCGTGAGCGCGCAGCTACGCGAAGCCTCGTCGGTGATCTTGCTCCGAAGCGTGAACCCGGGCGGCTTCGAGGTGTTCCTGCTGCGCCGCCGCAAGGGGGCCTCGTTCATGGCCTCGGCGTATGTGTTTCCTGGCGGCGGCGCCGAGCCGGGGGAGGATGCCCGCACGGCTGCCGCCCGCGAGCTGTTCGAGGAGGCCGGTGTCCTGCTCGCGCGCGATCTCCACGTGGACCGAGAGCCGGTCGCGCGGCCGGGCCACGGCACGCTCCGCAAGGCGATCCTCGGCGGGGCGGACGCGGCCGCCACGCTCGCCGGCGTGGGGCTCGCGTGGTCGACCGACATGCTGGTGCCGTGGTCGCACTGGATCACGCCCTCGATCGAGCCGAAGCGGTTCTCGGCGCGGTTCTTTCTGTGCGTGCTGCCGCCCGGACAGGACCCGCAGTTCGACGACATCGAGACCGTCGATCAGGTCTGGCTGCGCCCGGCGGAGGCCGCGGCGCGCGCGAAGGAGCTGGCGTTGCCGCCGCCGCAGCTGCGGACGCTGTGGGAGCTCGCGGAGCTCGCGACCGTCGACGAGGTGCTGGCCGCGGGGCGCGCGCGTGCCAGCGAGCTGCACCCGATCCTGCCGCGGTTGCGCGCCATGGCCTCGGGAGATCCGCTGTGCCTGCTGCTGCCGTGGGATCCCGAGTACGCCGAGACCGGCATGGGGGACAGCGCGCCGCTCACCTACCAGCCCGCATGGGCACGCGGCCCGAGCCGCTTCGTCCTGGAGGACCAAACGTGGAAGCACGTGGCCGCACCTGGTTCGACGACCGCGGCCTGACCGTTGCCGGAGACGTCGGCCGCCGGCTGGCGTTCTTCGCCGGGGCGATGCACTACTGGCGCGTCGAGCCGGCGCGGTGGGCGGCGTGCCTGCGTCAGATGCATGCGCTCGGGCTGACGATCGTCGAGACCTACGTGCCGTGGCGCGTCCACGAGCCGGTCCGCGGGCAGCTCGAATGGACCGGCGCGAAGGACCTCGCGCGGTTCGTCGAGACCGCGAGCGCGGCAGGCCTGGCGGTGGTGATCCGCCCGGGCCCGCACGTCAACGCCGAGCTGACCTGCTTCGGGATGCCCGACCACGTCGTCGGCGATCCGGCGTGCCAGGCACGTACCGCGCGGGGGACGCCGGTGTGGATGCCGTCGCCACCGCGCGCGTGGCCGGTGCCGTCGTACGCGAGCGCCAGGTTCCGCGAGCGTGTGCGGACCTGGTACGCCGCGGTCGCCGAGATCGTCAGGCCGTACCTCGCACCCGATGGCCCGATCGTGGCGATCGGGATCGACAACGAAGCGCAGATGTTCTTCCGGCTCGGTGCCTACGATCACGACTATCACCCCGACGCGATCACCTGGTGGCACGAGGCCTCGGGGCAGTCCGGTGAGCCACCGCGGGTGTGGAGCTCCGCCGATGCGGCGCGCTGCGTGTCGTGGGTGAAGTTCAAGGATCAGTACCTCGCGCGTGGGCTCGGCGAGCTCGCGACGCTGCTCGACGACGTCGGGCTCGACGGGATCGCCCGGTTTCACAACCTGCCGCCCGGCCACCATGGCCTCTACGACCTGCGCGCGATCCAGCGGACGATCGGCGGGCCGGTGGGGATCGATGCCTACACCGAGCGGGCCGGGTTTCGCGAGCTCCGCCGTCGCGCGATCGCGGTCGCCGGCAACGCGTCGCCGGTCCCGATCGCCTTCGAGGTCGGCGTCGGGTTCTTCCCGTGGTTTCCGCCGCTCGATCACGGCCACGATCCGCACCGCGAGCGGGATCACCTGCTCACGCTGCTCGCCGGTGGGGTGCGCGGCTTCAACCTGTTCATGGCGGTGGAGCGCGATCGGTACTACGGCGCGGCGATCTCGGCCGGCGGCGCGGTCGAGCCGCATGCCACCTGGATCCGGCCGCTCGTCGCCGCGCTCGCCGAGGTGGACTGGCCCGCGCTGAGGCGGCGCGCGGTCATCGCGCTCGTCGACACCCGCGCCGATGCGCGGTTCGGGCTCGCGTCCTCCGCGCTGGATCCGATGACGCCCGTGCTCGCCGAGGTGCTCGACCTGGGGCCGGGCGGCACCGCGGAGCTCGGGGCCGATCGAGCCGCGATCGCGTCCCGGCGGTGGCAGACGGCGATCATGACGGCACTCGAGCTCGCGCAGGTCCCGTACACGATCGTCGAGGAGTCCGCCTCCGAGGACGAGCTCGCGAGCTATCGCGCGGTGATCGTCCCGACGGTTCACCGGGTCGACCGCGGGCTGTGGGAGCGGCTGCGCGCGCTTGCCAACGCACGCCGGACGATCGTGGTGATCGGCCCAGCCACTCCCACGCACGACGAGCTCGATCAGCCGCTGGTCGATCAGCCCGCACGCCGGATGGGGCGGCTCAAGGAGGGTTCGCTCGAGGATCTGCCCGGGCTCGCCGGTGATCTCGGTGCGCTCGCTGGCGAGCTACCCGAGGCGTGGCAGGTCGAGCGCCCCGACGAGGTCCG
The DNA here is from genome assembly GCA_018262455.1 of Deltaproteobacteria bacterium. The sequence goes on from JAGSPR010000237.1 coordinate 3,197, forward strand.
CGCGTACGCGTACGCCAACGAGGGTGGCGCGACCCAGGTCGTGTTCGTCGCCAACGACGGGGCCAGGGCCGCGAACGCGGTGGTGCTCGCGGGCGAGGGAGCCAAGCACGTGCGCGATCCGCTGAGCGGGGAGCGGATCCGGATCGCGGGCGGCAAGCTGACGCTCGCGGTGCCGGCGAACAGCGTCCGCATGCTCGTCGTCGAGTGAGCGGATCACTTGTCGTCCGGCTCCACGGCTGCCGCCGGGAGGTTGTCCTGCGGCCCGCCCGACAGCTCGGAGCTGACGATGGCGGGCATCTCGGCAGTCACCGCGCCGCCCTGCTTCTCGTCCGCCTTGAACTGCTGCGCCAGCTCGCCTGCGATCACCCCCGCATCGGCCGCCGTGGCGCCTTCGGCGAGCCGCTCGTAGATGCCCTCGGCCTTCTCGTCACGCTGGCGAGTGGCATCACTCGAGGGTGACTCGCCGGGAAGCTCGACGCGCAGCTCGCGCACGACCATCTGGATGCCCGCGGCGATCGGCAGCGCCAGCAACGCGCCGAGGATCCCCATCAGCATGCCGCCGACCAGCAGGGCGATCAGCACGATCGCGGGGGGGAGGCGGAGCACGCGCCCGTAGACCCGCGGCACGAGGATCCGGCTCTCGAACTCCTGGTACAGGATCATGATCGCGGTGACCCCGATCACCGCGGCGGAGCCCGAGCCCGCCACGGCCGCGATCACCGGCACGCTCGCGATGTAGCCACCGATGAACGGGATGATGTCGGTCATCGCCGCAAACAGCGCGAGGGCGAGTGCATCCTCGACGCGAAACGCGGTGAGCAGCGCGAACACGAACACGCCGATCGAGATCGACGTGATCAGCTGGCCGCGCATGTAGCCGCCGACGATCGTCTTGAGCTCGAGCAGGATCCGGGCGAGCTTGACGTGGTGGTTGCGCGGGACGACCGCGTAGAGCATCCCTCTCGCGCGCACCGGATCGACGAGCAAGTAGATCGCCAGGACCACGGTCGTGATCGTGTAGCCGATCACCGTCAGGATCTGCTCCGAGTAGCCGATCAAGCCGTTGCCGGCGCGGACCACGAGATCGTTGACCGGGATCGCCTTGACCGCCTGCACGATCGGCTTGGCCCACGGGTAGCCGTGGAGTGACCGCACGATGTTGTCGCGGGTCTTCGGCGCGTCCTCGATCAGGTGCATGAGCTGCGAGATAAGCGGCGGGACCGTGAGCAGCAGGATCGCGCCGATCGCGGCGGTGATCGCGAGGAACAGCAGGATCAGGGCACGACCGCGTCGTAGCCCTCGGCGCTCGAGCCACTGGACGAGCGGATCCAGGGTCCCGGCGAGCACCAGCGCGACCAGGATGACGACCAGCACCGCCGACAGCTGGACGATCATCCACACCCCGGCCGCGACCAGCAGCACGTACCCGATCGTCCGAGGGGCGATCTCGATGCGGAGCGCACGCGGGCGCTCGGGTTCTCGGTCGGGGTTCACACGCGAGCTTGCGGCAAGAGCTCAGCCGTATTGACGCGACGGGCCAGTCGGCTCGTCTTCGAACGCGCGCACGGGCCGGATCTCGCCGAGCAGCCGCGCGACCGCGCTGACCAGCTCGTGGGGCTCGCAGGGCTTCGCGAGGAACGTGGCAGCGCCGATCCGTGCGGAGATCTCGGGCGCGTCGGGGGATTCCGAGAGCAGGATGATCGGAGGTGCATCGGGCAGGGCTTCGATCCCGCGCGCGAGCTCGACGATCCCCGTGCGTGGATCGTAGGCGTCGATCACCACGACACAGATCCCGCCGTCGCGCAGCAGCGGTAACGCCTCGCGCAGGGCGGAGACTGCAAGCACGGCGTGTCCCGCGGCACTCAGCGCGGTCGACCACTCATCGGACGTGTCGGGATCCGATTCGACGAGAAGGATACTGCCCACGCCGAAACAGTACATTGGATCGGCCGTCGTGCGTCTAGCGATCACCGCCTCTAACGGCTGCTGACGATCAGTTGTCGCTGGACTTGACCCGCGGGGGCGGACTCCCGCCCGGCGGCGGGATCGACTTTCGCTTCGCGCGCTCGTGCCCCTCGACCCACCCGATCTCCTTGGTGAGCTGCATGGCGTCGTTGATCCGGGAGCTGACGACCACGGCGGAGCGCGCCGGGGTGTCGTTGAGCAACAGCTCGGCGGTGGCGCGGCGGTCGCCGAGGCTGCGCATCTCGTTGATCGCCTGCACGCGGTAGCGCTCGGCCTTGCCACCCAGCCCTACCTTGTCGCACAGCTGGGCGAGCAGCTGCTGGACGCGAGCCGCGCCGAGTCGAGACCGCACGCGCTGGGCATGGAACAGGGCGGCCTCGGCGAGCCGCAGCGCCTTGTACGAGTCCCCGGCGGTGTCCACCATCTGGGCCTGTGCCCGCAGGATCCGCCAGAACGGCTCGGGGCCGTGGATCGCGGTGAACCCTTCACCGAGCGTCGCCAGATCGATGCACTCGATGAGCTCGTGGAGCGCGGTGTCGGGATCGCCGGCGCGTAGCAGCGCGGTCGAGAGGTCGAGGTAGAGCTCGCAGACGAGGTTCATGTCGCCGGTCGAGATCGCTCGACCGACGCCGCGCCGCAGGGCCACGATCGAGCCATCGACGTCACCCTCCGAGAGCGCGATCGAGGCACTCGCGCGATCGATCAGCGAGACCAGCATCGGGACCCCGGACCAGTCGCGCGCCTCGGCCAGCACGCCGCGGGCGAGAGCCGTCTCGCCGCGCGTTCGCAGCACGTCGGCGAGCCGGACGCTGAGCTGGACGAACTGGCCCTCGGCCGTATCGTCCTCGCCCGACTGGACGGCCTGGCGGACCGCGACGAGCGCGCGATAGTAGAACTGGCCGGCGCCGACATCGTCGAGTTGCTCGGCGGCGTGGTCGCCGGCGCGGCGCAGTAATGGGATCGCGTCCTTCGCGTGCCCGGCGAGGTCGTGGTGGTGGCCGAGCAGCGCGACATCGGGCGACAGCGCCTCGACCGCCGAGGCGGCACTCGCGTGGAGCGAGCGGCGGACATCCGCGGGTGTGGCGTCGTAGACGATGTCGCGGACGAGCCGGCTCGTGAACGTCAGCTCACCCGATGGATCGTGGCCGAGCAGGCCCGAGCGCTCGGCGTCGGTCAGCGCGGTCTCGAGCGAGTCGCCGGGCAGCATCTGGCGCAGCAGATCGAGCTGCGGCTCGACGCCCAGGACCGCCGCGGCCTGGAGCACGTCGCGCGTCGATTGCTTGAGCATCGACAGCCGGGCGGCGATCAAGTCGGGGAGCGAGACGTTGGTGTCCTCGGCCCTGCCACCCTCGAGCAGGTAGCGCACCACGTGCTCGATGTGACCGGGATACGCGCGCGTGACCTCGAACAGCAGCTGCGGCGGTGGCACGCCGCGCACGCCTCCGTCCTGCAGGCGGCTGACCATCGACGTCAGATCACGGGCCTCGAGCGGGCCGACCTCGAGCCGTGGCACCGTCGCGGGCCATTGCGAGCCGAACACGGTGGTCGAGGTCATGATGATCGGCGGGAGCGCGAGCTCGGTGACCTCGGTGGCGCGGCGCAGGATCTCGAGGCTCGGGTGATCGAAGCGATCGATGTCCTCGCACACGACCGCCATCGGGCCCTGCGCGGCGGCGCGCTCGAGCGCGCGCAACGTCGACCACACCATCTCTCGGCGCCGGACCGGCGGCTCGAGCTCGAGCAGCGAGGTGGGGTGGCCGAACAGCTGCGCGATGCCCGGGATGTCGCGCTCGTTGAGCCCGACCGAGAGGACCGCGTCCCGCAGCTCGAGCTCGCTCGACACCGGCGGGAGCTGCAGCACGGCGGCGAGCAGCGAGCGGATCGGATAGAACGGCGCTGCCAACCCGCTGGGATCGGGACCGATCTGGTAGATCGTGCGCGCCTCCTGACCGACGTGGTCATAGGCATGCCGGAGGAGCGCGCTGCGCCCGGAGCCCTCGAGCCCCATGACCAGCAACCCGACCGGCGCGGGGGCTCGGCCGGTGCCGCCGTTCGGCAACGAGCGCATGTGCTGGAGCAACGCGGCGAGCTCGTGCTGGCGCCCGATGAACGCGAGCGGCAGCAGCTCGCTGGTGATCGGCGGCTGCTGGATCTCGAACGGCTTCGAGACGCGCTGGCGCGGTGCGCCGCACTCCGGACAGAACTTGAAGCTCGGGGTGCATGACGCCCCGCACGCGAAGCACTTGTCGGTCGTCGAAGCCGGACGCGCGCGGGGCTGGAGCTTGGCCAGCGTGTCGCGCATCTCGGACGCCGAGGCGAATCGATTCGCCGGATGCTTCGCGAGCGCCTTGGCAACGATCGCGTCGAGCTCCGGCGGCACTTGCTCGCGCCGCGAGGCGAGTGACGGGATCATCGCCTTCAGGTGGTTGGCGAGGATCTCGGTCGTGGAGCCGGCGAAGAACGGCGTCTTGTACGCGAGCAGCTCGTAGAGAATGATGCCGACGGCGTAGATGTCCGACGCAAAGGACGGCGGCGCGCCGCCGATCACCTCGGGCGCCATGTACTCCGGGGTGCCACTGATCGAGCGGTCCTCGGCGTCGCGCCCCCCGGTCACGAGCCGGGCGATGCCGAAGTCGACGATCTTCACCGTGTCGACGCCGGCGCGCCGTTGGTCGAGGATGATGTTGTCGGCCTTGAGGTCGGCGTGGACCACGCCCGCGAGGTGCGCTTCCTCGATGCCGGCCAGCGCTTGCATGATGATGTCGATCACCCGGTGCACCGCGAGCGGGTTCTCGGCGACGAGCAGCTGCGTCAAGGTCGGACCCTTGACGAACTCCATCGCGAGATACAGCAGCCCATCGCTCGACTGGCCGTAGTCGATGATCGACACGCAATTCGGGTGGTTCAGCCGCGATGCCGACATCGCCTCGTCGCGGAACCGCTTGATCATCCTCGTGTCGGCGGACAGGTCCTCGTTGAGGATCTTGACGGCCACGGTGCGGCCGAGCGCCATCTGGTCGGCCTTGAAGACCGCGCCACTCCCGCCAATGCCGATGCAGGCGGTCAGCTTGAACTTGTCGCCGAGCACGCGGCCGACCAGTTTCAACGACTTGCTGACCTGCTCCTGCACGTCCATCACCCCATCCCTCCACCCCTCATGCGCAGGAACGGTTGTCTCATACAGCGCGTGCGATGGGGGTCCAGAACCGTCATCGATAGCTAGGCTCTCTCGAGGATCACCGCGATGCCCTGCCCCACACCGATGCACATCGAGGCCAGCCCGATCCGCGAGGACGTGAGTTCGAGGTCGATCATGAGGGACAGCAGGAGGCGCGCTCCCGAGGCTCCGAGCGGATGCCCGAACGCGATCGCTCCACCATTGATGTTAACCCGCTCTGGATCGAGTCCGAGTTGTTCGATGCACGGGATCGCCTGCGCCGCGAAGGCCTCGTTTAGCTCTGCAAGATCGACGCGTTGCGCGGTCAGATTGGCGTGGGCCAGCGCCTTGTTCGATGCAGGGACAGGGCCAAGTCCCATGTAGCTCGGGGCCACGCCTGCCGCCGCTCCGCCGACGTAGCGTACCCGCGGGACGAGCCCCAGCTCGGAGATCGCCCGCTCGCTGGCGACCAGGATCGCGGCGGCACCGTCGTTGAGCCCCGAGGCATTGCCCGCGGTCACGCTGCCTGCGGTGCCCTTGGGCACGAACGCGGGACGGAGCTTGGCGAGCTGCTCGAGCGTGGTCTCCGGACGCGGGTGCTCGTCCGCGGTGACGCGGATCTCGGCGCCGGTCTTCTTGTCGACCCCGGTGACGATCGGCGTGAGCTCACGCGCGATCCGGCCCGACGAGATCGCGCGGCCGGCGCGTTGCTGCGAGGTCACCGCGAAGCGATCCTGCGCCTCGCGCGACACGTTGCAGCGCTCGGCGACCTGCTCGGCGGTCTCGCCCATCGGCAGCGTGCCATGAGCGGCCTCCATCCTCGGGTTGACGAACCGCCAGCCGAGCGTGGTGTCGTAGACGGTCGGGTTACCGCGCTGGAACGCCTCGCTCGGCTTGCCCATCACGAGCGGCGCGCGGGTCATCTGCTCGACGCCGCCGGCGATCACGAGGTCGGCCTCGCCGTTCGCGATCAGCCGCGCCGCATCGGCGACCGCCTGCATCCCCGAGCCGCACAAGCGATTGACCGTGACCCCGGGGACGGTCACGGGCAACCCGGCGAGCAGCGCGGACATCCGCGCGACGTTCCGGTTGTCCTCGCCGGCCTGGTTCGCGCATCCGAAGATCACGTCGTCGATGCGGTCGACCGGGATCTTCGTACGGGCGACGAGCGCCGCGATGACCTGGGCTCCGAGGTCGTCGGCGCGGACGGACGCGAGTCCTCCGGCATAACGGCCAAACGGAGACCGGATCCCATCGATCAGGAAGGCAGCGCGTGACATCGAGGGAACTTAGCAAGCCGAGGCTGCGCGAGCGGCCGGAACAACCCCGAAAACTGGCCCGCCCATCCAACGGTGACTAGGTTCGGCCATGATCCTCCACAACCAGGCAGTGGCCGAGCACGACGTCAGCTGGCTCGCGATTCGACAACCCGCGGTCATGCGCCTGCTCGAGCGCGAGCTTGCTGCCCCGGATGGCGATGCGTTCGCGGCCGGGCTGGAGCTGGCCTGTCGCGTGCTCGGGGACCACACGCCGCTGGGCGAGCTGCGGCTGGGGCACAACTCGCTGTCGTCGGGGATGGCGGCGGTCCGCAGCGGTCACTGCGACCGGGCGATGGTCCGTTCGCTGCGCGATCAGATCGAGGAACTTCCGATCGTGCTGGCCAAGCACGAGCAAGATGCCGTCGCGACGGTGCTCGCGGCGGTGATCTGGGCGGTGCTCGACGCCAGCGTGCGCGACCTCGACGACACGCTCGTCGCCTGAGCGGGCGGCACCTGGGGACCTGGGCCACCGCGGGGGCCTGAGCCGCCGCCACCGTGGGGCCGCTCCGGGCGTACCTTGACGTACCCGGATCCAGATACTACGGTGCGCCCATGTTCGCGAAATCCAAGGTGTTGGCCGCCATCCTCACCACGACGATGATCCTGGGAGCCGGCTGCAAATCGGAGTCTGGCGACGACCGCTGGGCGACCACCGAGAACACCAACGTCAAGATCGACTGGGACAAGGTCAACGACGCCTACAAGAGCGCGGAGGGTCCCGAGGATCTCGAGCGCCGGATCAACGAGATCTACGAGGGCGACGAGGTCATCAGCGTCGCCGTGAAGGACGAGGACGCGAAGACCCAGGTCGTCACCGGGTTCTTCGACAAGAACCAGTCCGGCTCGGTGGACGAGGGCGAGAAGATTTTCACGATCAAGCGCGATCTGACGGCCGAGGGTCAGGGGCAGTACCAGACCATGGGCTACGGCTCGTACTACGGCTACTCGTCGCCGATGATGTCGATCGCGTCGGGGATGATCCTCGGCTCGATGCT
>JAGSPR010000050.1 GCA_018262455.1 Deltaproteobacteria bacterium
CTTGGACGCGACCTCCTTGACCATCTGCGCGCCCATGTTCTCGAACTTGTTCTCGAGCTCGATCTCCTTGGCGACGGTGACGCCGTCCTTGGTGACCGTCGGAGCGCCCCACGACTTCTCGATCACGACGTTCCGGCCACGCGGGCCGAGGGTGACCTTCACCGCGTTGGCGAGCGTGTCGACGCCCGCCATCACGCGCGTCCGGGCCTTCTCGTCGAAAATAATGTCCTTGGCTGCCATGGTGGTCTCCTTACTTCTCGATCACGCCAAGGACTTCGTCCTCGCGCAGAATGACGTGGTCCAGACCGTCCACCTTGATCTCGGTGCCGGCGTACTTGCCGAACAGGATCCGGTCGCCCGCCTTGACGTCGAGCTTGACCAGGGTGCCGTCCTCGAGGCGCTTGCCAGTTCCAACGGCGATGACGTTGCCCTCGAGCGGGCGCTCCTTGGCGGAGTCGGGGATGATGATGCCACCGCGGGTCTTCTCGACTTCTTCGACGCGGCGGATCAGGATGCGGTCCTGAAGGGGACGGACGTTCATACGGGCTTCTCCTCTGGAAGGGTCTGGAGCGAACTTTGTTAGCACTCGCCGCAGGCGACTGCTAACGGCCGTCTTGGTAAGGCGACCGCGAGCCCCGCGCAAGGGGCCAGGCGTCCGAATTTGCTCGGGACTACTTCACCCGTGCCCTACGGCGGTATCCGACATCCCCCCCGAACGTTGAAGCCCGTTCCGGAGCCGGTCTAACCACTAGCGATCAAATAGCAATCTTGCATTGCAGCCGAACTGGCCGAAGATCGAATCATGGACGTCACGTTGGCAACTTCGGTCGATGAGTACTTTCACGAAGTCGTGACCGACGCGCTCACCGCGGTCGATCTCGCCGCTTCCGAACCGGCCAGCTGGTACCTCGTCAGCCTGCTCGGGGAGTTCACGCGCGGACGCCTGACGGACGAACCGCTCGGCCTCAAGCTCGCGCAATCCACAGGGGCCGAGCCTGGCGAGCGGGTACGCACGCTCAAGCAGGTCGGCGATACCTCTCTCTATGTGGCAGGGTTCTTTGCGGAGTCGCTGACCCGATCCCTGGTGGACGTCGACTACTACGTCGGGCTTGGTCAGACTGCATACTCGCAGCTGGCGCGTCAGCTCGGGAGTGGCAAGTCGATCTCCGAGGTCTACGAGGAGCTGGCGGCGGAGTTCCCGCGGTTCGTCGATGTGCTCGGGGCGGTCCGCAGGACCGTCTCGATCGCCGAGCTCAACGCGACCACCGACGTCGGCCGGCTGTACGAGATCTGGCTCCGCACCCGGGACGAGTGGGTCGAGAAGAAGCTGAAGGCGGCGGGCCTGATCGTCGATCCGGGTCCCAAGGCGATCCAGTAGTGAGCGGAGATACCCTGGCTCGCGTCCAGCGCGGGCTCGAGGCGATGTACCGGGTCGACACCGGAGTGGCGGTCTCGGACTTCGTGATCGACCACGACCAGCGCGACGAGCTGGCGCCACGCGCGCGCCGCGGGCGCGAGCAGCTCCTGGTGTCGGAGGCCGGTGGCGAGATGTCGCTCGCGCTGTTCATCGATCCGTCCGTGCTCGCGAACCTCGAGACGCATGATCCGGGACGCAGGCTCGGCGACCACAACCTCGGCGACTTCCTGCTCGCGGTCGAAGGTGTCAGCCACTTCATCTATGCGATCTGCTGCGCGCGTAGCGATCGTCCGGTCACCCAGCTCGAGCTCGAGCTCCAGGCCGAGGTCGACAAGTACGTCACGTGTCTGCTCGTCACCGAGCCCGACGAGGGCGTGTCGAGCGCGCTGCGCCAACGGTTGTTCGGCGATTGCACGTACGAGCCGGACCTCGATCACGAGGAGCATGCGCGCTATCGGGCCGCAAACGACAACGCCCTGCGCTACTCGGCCTACCTCGAACAGACCTTCGTCGCACGCCGCAGGATCCCCGAGATGCTGGGCGAGCTCCGCCGGTTCTACCGCCTCGGGCTGCCCGGCAAGCTCGGCACGATCGCGTGCAATCGCGCGGCTTGACCCCGGGGTTGGCTACTTCATCTCCATCGAGCCCCACATCACGAGGCCCTTGTCGTTGACATCGATGCTGACCGTCGCGCGGCCGAAGAGCTTGGACAGATCGTCGGATGCCTGCTTGTCGAGCCCGCCATCCTCGGCGTCGCCGAAGTCGGGCAACATCTGCGCGCGCAGCTCGACGAACTTGCCGTAGTCGTAGCTCATGACCAGGAACGGCGACTTGCCACCGCTCGGGGCGTCGATCATCTTCTCGGCCAGCTTCTGGCCCTTGTTGCCGACGCCGACCACGACGGCCTTGTCGCCGACGCCGGCGTAGACGTCGAACGGGATCGGGAGCATGCCGCCGCCGAGCTTGTGGAGCTTGCCGTCGGTCTCGAGGCCGAGCTGCTGGAGCGGCGGCGCGAGCTTCATCAGCGCCGCGACGAGCCCTTTCGCGTCTCCCGACGACACGACCGCGAACGCCTCCATCGCATCCGGGATCGGGTTGTTCCGCGCGCGGCCGCCGAACGAGACCGACTGGATCGCGAGGATCCCGCCGCGCACCGAGGTGATCTCCGCCGGCAGCGGCTTGCCGAGCGATGCCCGCATCTCCTCGGCGGACTGCTGCACGTGACTCCACTGGCAGGCATCGCCGAGCTTGCCGACGGTGGTCGCGATCATCAGGCCCAGCTTCTGACCGCCGGCGAGATCCACGCCGCCGCCAAACGCTGCGAGCGGCTCGTCGGACATCGCGACGCCGAGCCCGGGTACGTCGGTCCTGAGCGCCTCGACCATCTTGAGCAGATCAGGGGCGAGCTCGAGCACCATGCCGCCGGTGGCGCGCTTCACACTGAGCTCGGAGTAGCCGACCACGAGGCGCGGGGCCATGGCCGTGACGCGGTCGAGCTCCGAGGTGCATGCGGCCGACGGCTGCATGCCCGCGAACGTCATCGCCTGGGTGGCGAGCAGCCTGCTGTCGGCGTACCCGATGAGGTGCGGGCCGAAGCCGTGCTTCTTCATCACCTCGCCGAGCGCCTTGCCGTCGGCCATGTTCTGCGCGGGCTTCTCGATGCCGAGGATGAGCGGCAGCTTCGCGTCGATCGAGGCCGCTGGACCGATCGCCACGATCAGCTGGTTGTCCGCGAACGCGACGACCAGGTCGGCCTTGCGCTGCGCGAACCGCCAGAAGCTTCGGCCGTCGCGGGTCTCCAGCGCGGGGAGCGTCTGGTCGGCCTTCTTCGCGATCCGCTCGATCGTGGCGAGCACGGCCTTGTCGTCCTTGACCTCGAGGCGGAACACCGCCGGCACGATCCCGAGGCCGTACAACGCGAACCGCGGCGTCGCCGAGAACCCGAGCGACTCGAGGCCGGCCTGGTTCCACTTGCCGTCGAGCTCGGTCATCACGGCTTCGAGCATGCCCGGCTTCGTGGATAACCCGTCGGCCTCCATCGCGCGGATCTGGGTGAACGATTTCTGGAACGTCGGTCCGAGCGCGGCCTTCATCTTCGCGTAGTAGTCGAGCGGCACCGCCTCGAACGCGGCGACGACATACGGCGTGTCCGATGGGATCGACGCGAACAGCGTCGGCGCTTTGAGCTTCGACGTGTCGACGTCAGCGGGCTTGGGCTTGAACTCGGTCGGCAGGGGCTGATCGCTGCCCACCGAGTCCTTCTTGCAGGCAGCCACACCGACGACGAGCGAGAGACACAGTGACAGGCGCGAGATCTTCATGAGCCCTCCGGCGCGCGGACTCTAGCAGAGCCGCCGAAGGCTCGCGCTGGACCTGGTCGATCACGCTCGCGATGCGCTTCGGCGTGCCCTGGATCGCGATCCGCCGCGGGTTACCGAGGGCCAAGGACGATCGTGACGGTCGCCCCGCGAGCGAGCCCGAGGATCATCCGGGTGCCTGGCGCCGCCTGGATCAGCGGGTCGAAGTTCCCTGTGTCGTCCCCGGTGACATCGGTGCCATTGACGGAGGTCACGACATCTCCGACGCGGAGCTCGGTCTTGGCCGCCGGGCCTCTTGGATCGATCCACGCGACCTCGTGGCGCTCGTCGAGCGTTTCGTCCGCGCCTTGCTTGAACCGGACGCCGAGCTGGCCGGCCTCGCGATCTGGGACACGGGGGCGGACCACCGCGAGCTCGCCGAGCTCGAGCGCGTCTCCCGAAGGGATCGGGACCGTCCGGCGGATGCGGGCAGACCAGGCCGATTCCGGGTCGCGTGGCGTCCCGATCAGCACGATCGCTCCGACCGGGGCACTCTCGATGGTGAACCGACCGGCCGCATCGGTGACGTTGGGCGTCCACTCGCTACCGAACCAGCTCGAAGCCGCGCGGCCCTGCTGCGGCTGCGCGACCATGCGGACGTCGGGAATCGGGGCGCGCGTGACAGCGTCGACCAGCGTGCCGGTGAGCACGACCAGCGGATCGAGCGCGAAGTCGACGGAGGTCTTGTGCTCACCGCTCGCGAGCGTGACCCGTTGCGAGCTGGATCCGATGCTGCAATCGATGACCACCTTGTAGTCCCCCGCTGGCAACTCGCGCACCGCATAGCGGCCGTCGGTCCGGAACATGTGCTCGGTCCGGATCAACATGGTCGTCGGCTCGATCAGCTTCACCGTGAAGCGATCAGGTGATGATCCCGTGCGCAGCTTGACCATGCCCTCGATCGACGCGGTGGGCTTGATCTGCAGCGTCGCCACCGAGCCGACCGCGACATGGCGCGCAAGGGCATCGCCGCCGCCATTGCGGAACGCGCGCACGGTGTACGTGCTGGCGGAGAGCTTGTCGATCACGAACGTGCCATCCGGTTGGGTGAGCACCGGCCGCGACGAGGTTCCGAAATCCCAGTACGTGCCGAACACGTCCGCTTCGCCGTTGACGTCGCGCGCCGCCACCACGAAGGCATCGCTCACCGGCTTGCCGTCCGCGTCGAACACGCTGCCGCGGATCCGGCCGTCCTCTGGCTCGACGACGAGCCTCACGGTCGCGCGCTGGTTCGCGTCGACGTGGATCTGCTCGCCTTGAGGGTCGTGGTCCGTGGTGCCCGGCCTACGGGCACGCTGCCCACCACGATTCGCCGCGTAGACGTGGTGGTTGCCTGCGACGATGCCTGTGAGCTCGAACGTGCCGTCGTTGCGGGTGATCGAGTCCCTGGGATCGGTTGCAGGCTGATCGATCGACTCGGCGATCACCCGCATGTTCGGGACGGGCTTGCCGCGGCCGTCGATCACGATGCCGTGCACCGTGCCTCCTGGGTCCAGGACGACGTCGTGCTCGATCGTCTCGTGACCGCTGATGGCGAGCTCGATCGGTGCAGGTGTCGCGAACATATCGGTTTCGACGAACAGGCTGAAGTGTCCGGGGTGCAGGCCGGTGATCGTGAACTCACCGGTCTGGTCGCTCGTCGCGCCAAGGCCGCCGCTCGCACCTGGCTCCAGCGGACCGATCGCGCGTGCGTTGAGGCTGGCGATGACCGGCGCGCCTGCGGTCGTCCGGACGTGGCCGTGGATCTTGCCACCGGGAGATACCTCCCACGTGAGCCCCGTGACGTCGGCGTCCCGGATCGTCACGCGCGGCGGCTCACCAACGAAGTGGTGACCCGCGCAGCGGATCCGCAGCACGTAGGTGCCCGGTAGCACCCCGTCCACGACCACCAGCGCACCTTCGCGGTACGAGCTCGCGTCGATGTCCGCCTCGAGGTTGCGGCCGATCGTCACCCACGCGTCCTTGCAGGCCTCGTGCGTGCCGGCGATCCGGATCGTTCCCGAGATCTGGTACGCACGGTGGAGCTTGATCACCACGCCGTCGACCTGTTCGCCGAGCCCCACCAGCGTGCTGCCCTCGGATCGGCCATAGCCGCTCGGGTCCTTCGCGACCAGCGTGTAGCGTGACGGCGTGATCCGGGTGATCCGGAAGTGGCCCGTCGCGTCCGTCAGGTCGCTGTGCTCGTCTCCGTGACGCTCGCCCATCTCCACCGTGGTCGCCTCGACGTGGACGCCGCCGCGAGGTTCGCCGGTCTTCGCATCGACCACGGTTCCCGAGAGCGACGACTCCGGTGTCAGCTGGAGATCGATCGTGCCGGGCGCGACCGTGTCGTCGTCGCTCGCGGCATAGCCATCCGCGACCGCTGAGATCCTGGCCTCGCCGGGACGCAGCCACAGGCTGAACCGTCCCTGGCCATCGGTCTCCGTCGCGTAATCGTGGGTGTCGACCGAATGGCCCCACACCCGGGCCTGCGCGATCGGCCCGCCGCTGATGTCGGACACGGTGCCGGTGACCTCGACCGCGCCGCTGGCGAGCACGACGTCGACACCGGCCTTCGCCTCGCCGGCGGCGAGCGGAAACCAGCTCTCGCCGCGCTCGCCGTTGACGAGATACGCCGCGGGCGCGTGGTGCGGGGCCATCGCCTCGACCGCGTAGCTCGCCGCGAGCAGGTTCGCGATCCGGTATCCGCCGCTGGCATCGGCGGCGACGCAGATCGGGTCCCGGGTGAGCAGCGCCGGGAGCGCAGGTGAGTCGAGCGTCGCGCACGCGCGGGCGTTCGCGATCGGGGCGCCGTGGTCATCGCGGATCGTGCCGGCGATCGAGGCGCGGGGCAGGGTGCGTGGGTCGACGCGACGGACGCTCGAGCCTGGCGTGACCGATCCGGACGATCCCGAGCCCGAACCGAGCCCGGCCGGCTCGTCCCGCGAGCCGCCGCACCGCCAGATCACCGCGGTGATCGCGAGCACCGCGACCCCGACGACGACCGGCACGCTCCGCCTCATGGCTGCATGGTAGCGCTACGCCGCCGCCAGCACGACCGTGACCGTGGTGCCACGGGCGAGGCCGAGCGCGAGCTTCGTCCCGGGCGGGGCGCGCATCAAGACCCTGGCCTGGCCCGCGCTCTCGCCGGTGACGCTCACCCCGTCGATCGTGGTGATGACGTCACCGACCTTGAGGTCCGTCTTCGCCGCGGCTCCCTGGGGATCGATGAAGCTGACCTTGAGCTCGCGCTTGTCGGGCGGCGTGGTGGGTGGCTGCTGCGCGAAGTGAATGCCGAGCTCGCCGACCGGCTCGCCCGGCTTCAGGCGCTTCCTGAGGATCGTCAGATCGCCGAGATCGACCGTGCCCGTGCCTTCGACCAACCGGATGACCCTGAGGCTCGCGTAGTCGCTCTCGTTCCAGTCCTTTGGCCAACCGTTGATCGAGAGCTTGCCGCGCGGCACGTTCTTGACCGTGAAGTGGCCACCATCGTCGGTGATGTTGTCGCGATCGTCGTCGAACGAGAAGTCGCCGGCCCCCTGCGCGAGCTGGGCGTACATCCGCAGCCCGGGCACCGGCTTGGCCGTGCCGTTCTCGACGACGCGGCCGGTGATGGTGACCAGTGACTCGAGCTCGAGCTCGATGCCGGTCTTCGATTCGCCCTCGGCGAGGTCGAGCTCGATCTGCTTGGTGCCGCCCTCGGCCGCGACGCTGACCTGAAAGTGACCTTTCGGGACGTCCTTGATCGTGAAGTGACCGGCGGTCTTGAAGAACTGCTCGGTTCGCCAGAACCCGGAGGTCAGATCACGGACGGTGATCGTCATCTCGTCTGGCATCCCGCCGGTGCGCCGGGCCGTCCCGTCGAGCGAGCCGGTGGACTTGAGCTGGAGCTGGGCGGTGGTGCCCACCGCCACGTGCTCGGCCACGGCCTCGCCACCTCCCTTGCGGTACGCGCGAACGGTGTAGCTGCCCGGCGAGAGCTTGCCGACGCTGAACAACCCGTCGGTGGAGGTGAGCACGGGGCGTTCGTCCCATGACCAGCGCGTCTCCTGGACGCTCGACTTCTGCGCGCCTGCCGCGTCGGACTCACGGGCTGCCGAGACGAACGCGTCGGCGACCGGCTTGCCCTGCGCGTCGACGACGGTGCCCTTGATGACGCCGGTCTGCGATTCGACGACGAGCCGCACGGTGGACGTCACGTTCGGCTTGACCGAGACCTTCTCGCCCTGCTTCGCGTCATCGTTGGTCCCGGGCTTGCGGAGCTGATCGCTCCAGCTGCGCCGCGCGGTGACGCGATAATCGCCCGCGCGCAGGGGCTGCAGCGTGAACTCGCCGGCCTCGTCGGACTTGTGCTCGCTACCAAAGCTCCAGGCATCGGTGACCGCAACTGCGCTGATCTCGATCCCCACCACCGGCTTGCCCTCGGCATCGACGACGGTGCCCTTGATGGTGCCACCATCGTCGACCACCAGGTCGCGGTCGACGACCGCGCCGGCGGCGACCTCGATCTTGTAGCCGTCGCGCGGACCGATGCCTCGATCGGTGCTGACCTCCAGCTTGTAGCTGCCGGGCCTCAGGCCGACGAGCTCGTACTTGCCGTCGTGCGTCGACGAGGCATTTCCCCAGCCCTCCTTGTCT
Source organism: Deltaproteobacteria bacterium (assembly GCA_018262455.1). The sequence continues at coordinate 8,392 of JAGSPR010000050.1, forward strand.
CTCGCCCCGCCCCCGATCGTGCGCGCCCAGACGTTCGCATCCTCGATCAGATCGCCGGTCTTGGTGACGACGCGGCCGCGCACGGTCGCACCTGGATCGACCTCCCAGACCAGCCCGGTGGCATCGTGATCGGCGATCACGATCGGATCGTAATTGTCGCGCGACTGATGGCCCTCGCAGGACACCTCGACGCGGTACGTGCCGGGCAGCACGCCGTCGGCGTAGAGCGTGCCGTCCGGGTTGCGCCGCGTCTCGATCCACCTGTTCTTGCCAGCGTCGCGCAGCCCGAGCGAGCTGCGCTCGCAGGTCGTCTTGGTCGTCGAGATCACGACCTTGCCCTCGATCCGGCGCGCGGGGAACAGCTTCACGATCACGCCATCGACATGCTGGCCGAGCCCGACGAGCGTCGAGCCCTCGGCCCGGCCGAACCCGCGATCGGTGCGCGACACCGCGACATAGCGGCCGGGCGTGAGCCGGGCGACCCGGAACGCTCCCTGCGCGTTGCTGAACACGGTCTCGCCGTCGTCCCAGCCAAACTCCGAGGTGCCGACCGTCACGCGGGCGCCCTCGACAGGTTGGTTCGTCGCCGCGTCGACCACGAGCCCCGCGAGCGAGGACTCCGGCGTCAGCAGGATCTCGAGCTTCCCGGGAGCCGAGGTGGACTCCGCGTCATCGGCGTAGCCGTCGGCCGCGGCGTGCACGGTGACCTGGCCCTGCTTGACCCACAGCGAGAACTTGCCCTGGTCGTCGGTCTCGGTGGTCGCCATGGCCGCGTTGCGATCGCGCCAGCCAGCGCCCGACCACACCCGCGCCTTCGCGATCGGCCCGCCCGTGAGGTCGGCGACGACGCCGGTGATCTCGACGCCACCGCGACGCAGCGCGATGTCGATCCCGGTCTTGTGTTCGCCTGCCGCGAGCGAAAGCTTGGACCTCTTGAGATCACCGCCGGGATGATGGAACGCCGGCCGGAACGGCCTGGCGGACGCGCTCACGGCGTATTGCGCGGGAAGCAGATTCTCGAGCTTGAAGCGTCCCTGATCATCCGAGAGCACGCAGCTCGGCTCGCGCAGCAGCTCGTCGGCGAGCTCGTTGGACTCGCCATCTGCACACACGCGCGCCTTGGCGACGGGCTGCTTCGCTTCATCGGTGATCGTACCGGCGAGCGAGCTGCGCACCAGTGCCGTGGGATCGGTGCGGCGTTGCGAGGCCACCTGGGCTTTGCCGCTCGCCGCTTCGTCAGCGGCAGGCCGGCTGGCTCCGCTGCCAGTGGTGGAGGAGGCGCTGTCGTCGCCGCGGGACCACCAGACGAGCAACGCGATGACCAGCACGCACAGCCCGGCCACGATCGTGGTTCTACGCTTCATCGAATGTACTCCTATGACACACCTCACCTGGCACGGGTTGCGCACCGGTCGGGTGGATCAGCCGAGGACGCGGTTGTCGATCAGCCGGGTCGTGCCGAACAACACGGCCATCGCGAGCACCGCGCGGCGATCGACCCGAACGATCGGGGTCAGCTCGTCGGCATCGCGGAGCTCGACGTAGTCGATCCGCGCCAGCGGCTCGGCCTCGATCGGTGCGCGCGCCGCCGCGAGCAGCGCCGCCGCGGAGCGCTCGCCGGCCTTGAAAGCGGCCTCGGCGATCGCGAGCCCGGTCGATAGCGAGCGCGCCGCGGCGCGGTGATCCGGCGAGAGGTACGCGTTGCGCGAGGACAGCGCCACGCCGTCCACCTCGCGCACGATCGGGATGCCGACGATCTCGATCGCGAAGTCGAGATCGCGAACCATCCGCCGGATGATCGCGAGCTGCTGGTAGTCCTTCTCGCCGAACACGGCGAGGTGGGGCAGCGTCGCGTGGAACAGCTTGGTCACCACGGTGGCGACGCCCGCGAAGTGCCCGGGTCGGCTCGCGCCGCACAGCGGTTGCTGGAGCTCACGGACCTCGACGAACGTCTGCGCGCCGGCTGGATACATCGCGGCCGCGTCGGGACAGAACGCGAGATCGATCGCGCAGCCGCGCGCCTTCGCGAGATCGCCGGCTTCGTCGCGCGGATAGCGCGAGAGATCCTCGTTCGGCCCGAACTGCGTCGGGTTGACGAAGATCGTCAGGATCACGACATCGGCCTGCGCCCGCGCGGCACGCAGCAACACGAGGTGACCCTCGTGCAGCGCCCCCATGGTCGGCACGACCGCGATGCGCCTGCCATCGCGGCGGAGGTCCTCGACGCGGGCGCGCATCGTGGCCGGTGCCCGGTAGATCTCGAACGGGATGTTCACCTGCGTACTAGACGAAAACGCGTCGGTAAACGCAAACGCTAGCAGCCGCTGAGCGCTTCGACGCAGTCCTGGAGCTTGTAGGTCACGGACTGGAGCGCGGTCAGATCATCGAAGCTGGCGCTGCAGCTGATCTCGTCGATCCGATCGAAGCAGCGCTTGGCTGCCGCGCAGGTGGGTGGCGTCGACGGGATCTTCGCCGCCATGTCACAGTAGTCCTTCAGCGAGGAGTCGAGCACGCCGCACGTGCTCGCGCGCTTGCAGGCCCGGCTCATGATCGACATCATCACGTTGGTGCCCAGCGTGGACGGGCCGGGATCATCATCCTTCTGGTCGGGATCATCGGGGATGTCGATCCCCGACGGAGGGTAACCGTTGTTCTGCTTGCTGGGCGTCGGGCCGGTGTTCCATGGATCACCCGAGCGGACCGCCGGCTGGTCAGGTGGCAGCGGGTTGGTATCCATCCGATCGGGAGCGGGCGGTGGAGCGCCGGCGCCGCCCTTGACGCCCTTGTCGGCAACGGCAGTGCCGGCCGGCCACAGCATCAGGACCACGGCCGTGACGATCGCAAGGACCGCGAGGATGATCACGATCAACGGCCAGCTCCTCCACCAGGCACTCCGTGGCGCGGCCGACGCGTACATCCGCCCGGTCGGCCGAGGCGGCAGGACTGGCTGCGAGCCGTCGTGCACCGGCATCGGCATCGGGATCGCGGCGTGCGCCGAGCTCGGGGGCGCCGGGGCGTAGGGCATGGGACCGCGAGGAGCGGGCGGCGGAACCGGCGCATGCACGTGTCCGTTGGGCAGGCGGTTCGAGTAGGGATTGATCGCGACGTTGCCGTTCGCGTGGAGGGCTGGCAGCGATGCGACCGCGGCGGGGCGGGCGGCGCGGATCGCGCTGAGATCGGCCTTGCAGTGCTTGCAGCGCCCGGCGATCGGGTGGATGAGGCCGCCGCACATCGGACACGGGATCCGTGCATCAGCCGGGTTGGGACGAGCCGCTGCAGCCATGTGGCAACATGCTGCCAGGCTACGACCTGGGATGCAAAGCGCTGTTTGAACCCTCTCGCGCCCGTCTGGGCGGGACGGCCTCTGCCGCCTCGGGGGCATTGCCAATCGCAGGCCTGCCCCACACAGTGGTCGGATGGCAGCTCCCGTTCCACCGCGGGTCTCGGAGTACGAGGTCCGCGTCGAGGGGCTCGACCCACGTCATGATGGCGTGCGCATCGTCCAGCTCTCGGACATTCACGTCGGTAACCTGACGCCGGCGTCCCACGTCCGGGCTGCGATCGAGGCGGCGAACGCGGCGGCTCCGGATCTCATCGTGCTGACCGGGGACTACGTGTGCTGGCGTCGTCAGGAGGTCGAGCTGGCCCGCGATCAGCTCGCCGGGCTGCGGGGGCCACGCGTGCTCGCCGTGCTCGGCAATCACGACTACTTCGTGTGGGGCGCGGGCGTCCGTGGCGCGCTCGAGCGGCATGGTTACGAGGTGTTGCGAAACCAGACCACGATCGCCAACGTGCGTGGCGCGCCCTTGGCGGTGGTCGGGATCGATGATCCCGTGACGCGCCACGACGATCTCGATGCCGCGTTCGCGGGCGCCACGCCCGGCCTGACCCGGCTCGTGTTGTGCCACGCACCCGATCGCGCGCCCGCGGTCGTCGAGCGCGGCGCCGATCTCGTGCTCTCGGGGCACACCCACGGTGGCCAGATCTTCATCAAGGGCATCACCGACCGGATCATGAAGCGGGTGGGGCTGAACTTTCGGCGCGGGATGTACGAGCTCGGATCCTCGAAGCTCTACGTCACCCCGGGCGTCGGCTTCTCGGGGCTCACGCACCGCTCGGGCGAGGGCACGCATGCCGAGGTCGCGGTGCTGACGCTGCGCGCGGCGTAGCGCTCGGCCCCCCTAACGCCGGCGCGCCATCGCCCCGCGCATCATGTCCGTGAACCCGCTCTGGCCTTCTGCGAGCATCGCATCGAGCTCGCGCCCGACGCTGACCACCTTGCGGCGGGCGGGGAATGCGAGCGCGGCCGTCAGGTAGATCGTGATCGCGAGCGAGATCCGGATGCCCGTCATGCCGATCCATCCGCCCGCGCCGAAGCCGAGCACCCCGAATCGCAGCAGGGTCCCGAGCGGCTCGCCGATCTCGGAGAACATCCGGCGCGCGGGCAGCCCGCTGCGCGTGGGTTCGATCGCGAGCTGCGGCCCGGACTCGACCGGCGGCGGCCGCGATCGAGCGAGCAGGGCGACCACGTCGCGCGCGCGCTGGGGTCGCTTGTCGGGATCAGGATCGGTCATCGCCGTCAGCACCGCGCGGAAGCTGCGATCGAGCGACGGCAGGTGGCGATCGAGATCCATCCGCAGGCCCTTGCGAGGGATGTCCTCGGGCTCGACGCCGCCGGCGAGCGCGGCGATCGTGGCACCGAGCGCGTAGATGTCGGTCGCCGGGGTAGCCTGGCCGTGCAGCTGCTCCGGGGCCATGTAGCCGAACGTGCCGACGATCGTCGAGCCGCCCTTGTCACGCGCGGCCTCGAGCACGCCGCCGAAGTCGACCAGCGCGAGCCGCCCGTCGGGAGCCCGGACGATGTTCGAGGGCTTGAGATCGCGATGGACCACCGCGGGCGTGCGCGTGTGGAGGTAGTCGAGGATCTCGAGGGCACGGATCAGCACGTCTCGCAGCTCGAGCTGGGACAGCCTGCGTCGCGCGACGAGCTCGCGCAGGTTGTCGCCCGGCACTCGCTGCATGACGAGATTGAACGTGCCTGACGGCTCCTCGAGGGTGGCCAGGTGACGCGGCACGCCGGCGTGGCGCAGCTGCGAGAGCACCTTGGCCTCGCGCTCGAACAGCTCGAACGACTTCCACGTCCCGCGGGGCCGCAGCCGCTTGACGATCACCTCGCGGTCGTCGGCGCCCTTGGCCTTCTCGTCGCGCGCCAGAAAGATCTCGCCCTGCGATCCCTTGCCGAGCCTCGGCCCGAGCCGGTAGCGGGCCCCGATCACCGGGCCATCGAACGGACTGGGCACCGCGCGTTGATAGCATCCTCCCGACGAGCTGAACATCGCGTGCCCGGGGTCGTCTATCATCGGATATGGCATCGCAGATCGCCCGCTGGCTCGGCCTGGCATTGCTCGCGTCCTGCGTGTTCGCGAGGTCGGCACAGCCCAGGCCGAAGCCCGGCGGACAGCCGGTCGATCCCTACGATCCGGTGGCGCCCGAGCCCAAGCCTGCCGCGAACACGCCCGAGCAGAAGGTGCTGCAGCTGGTCAATCGCTACCGCCAGGCGACCGGCCTGCCGCCAGTGGTGCTCGACGCCAAGCTCCGCCAGGGCTGCATGGAGCACGCGGAGTACATGCGGCGCAACCGCGGCACCGAGGCCATGGTCGGGCTCAACGCGCACCAGCAGCGCCCGGACTTGCCGGGGGCGACGGCGGCGGGAGCGGCCTGCGGCAAGGCGGCCGATCTGTTTCCCGGGGTCTCGGATCTCGAGGCCGCGGTCGATGCCTGGATGTCGGGCCTGTATCACCGCCGGCCGATCCTGACGCCGAGCCTCGCGCGAATCGCCGTGGGCTACGCGAAGCTCGACGACGGCTCGCTGATGGCGGCGCTGATGTTCGTCGACGGCGACGATCCGAGCGCGGCCGGGCGCTGGCCGGTTTCCTACCCCTCGGACAATCAGACCGCGATCCCGCTCGAGTTCGGTAACGAGATCCCCAACCCGGTGCCGGGCGGCGCGCGCGCGGGCTATCCGCTGACGATCCAGTTCCCGGCGTTCGACAAGGTCACCGGTGTCAAGGCGCGGCTCACCGATGCCAAGGGCAAGCCGGTCGCGTTCTTCCTGTCGGATCCCGAGCACCCGGCCACCTCGTTCGGCCAGTACGGCGTGGTGTGCTTGATCCCCAAGCGGCCGCTCGAGCCGCAGCGCCGCTACGAGGTCCAGGTCGAGGCGACGTGGAAGGGCAAGCAAGGCCGCTGGACGTGGAGCTTCACGACGGTGACGCTGACCCGGGTCGACGCCCACGACGAGGCGGCGGTCATCCATGCGCTCAACGTGCCGAGCATGGTGCGCGGCAAGGTCGTCCACGGGGGGATGATGGACAGCGAGACCGCGTTCTTGCAGATCGGCGAGCGCACGATGAAGCGCTACAAGATGGTGTCCGTGCTCATCCCACGCGCGGTGTGGCAGGAGCTCGGCGGCAACCCCGCGCGGTTCACCGGCAAGACGGTCGAGGCCGAAGGCACGCCCCACCTCGTGCAGGGCAAGTACATCAACGTGCCGATCACGATCGCCGAGCAGCTCCGCATCGTCGAGCCCTAGTAGGGTGCGAAGGTCGCCGTCGAGACCCGCTTGCGGTTGAGCCCGGCGAGCTCCTCCGCGGTGAACGCGTGCTTGCTGCCTGGCGGAAATCGCGCGCGGATCACGCCGACCACCATCCGGCGCGCCGCCTGCCCGCCGTCGACGAGCGCTGGATCCCCGGTCTCGGCGCAGTCATCCCACAGCTCGAACAGCCCCTGCTTGCGCGCGGCGGGATCGGCGGTGCGGGACCACAGGGCATCGATGTTGCGCTGCATGAGCCGGCTGGACTGCTCGAGTTGCTGCTTCCTGTACTTCGTGCCGATCTGGACCCGCTCGTCGCGCGTCGAGTCGAGGTACTTGAGCTTCTGGCTCGCGTAGGGGTCCTGGCCATGGCTTCGCATGAACGCATCGCCGAGGTCGAAGCTGCCGCCGATGAGCGGCACCGTCTCGCCATGATCGGGCCGCGTGTCGCCGCCGGCGGCACGGTTGCTGTTGATCGGTTCGCTGTTGGGGTCGCCAGGCGTCTTGTCGTTCCGCTCGTACCAGCGCCCGACGCCTTGCCCGATCATCTTGGGGATCCTGCGCGGGTCCGGCACGCCGAACCGAAAGTTCCTCGCGTCCTTCAGCTTGACCGAGCCGTCCTTGTCGACGCGCGCCGTGAACACGCCCTGGTCCGAGCGGTAGGTGCCGTCGCGCTGCGGCCGGAGCTGACCGCTGCTCTCGACCTCGGGCACGGCCCTGGTGCCATCGGGGACGTGGACGAGATCATCGTGAAGGTCCGACCGCAGCCGCAGATCTGGCTGCTCGTTGCCGCGCATGTCGAGCAGCGTGTTGCGGGTTGGCGGGATCGTGCCCGGCGGGGCGATGGTGCCCGGCTCGAGTGTGGTGCTCGGTTGCTCGGTCCCGGGGGGCAGGACGAGGCTTCTCGTCCGCCGCCCCGGTATCCGGCCGACGGGCATGGCCAACGACGAGGCGTCGGGAGGTGCCACCATCGCGGAGGCGGCGGGCCGCTCCTCCAGCAGGACGACCTCGAGCGGCTCGCTGGCGTGCTCGTGGACGATCTCGATCGCGGTCGAGGAGGTCTGGGGCTCGCGGTTGTCGCGCTCGGCGTGCTCGGCGTGCTCGGCTGGTTCCTCGGGCTCGTAGGCGACTGCCAGCGCGATCACGGCGGCGTGTGCCGCCATCGAGATCGCAACTGCTGGGGGAAGCTTCGCCACGGTCCTGCCCGTTATCCTTGCGAAACCGTTGCCAAGTCATCGGGTGGTTATCCGACGAACGCTGCGACACCTTCCCGGGCTCCGATGACACAGGTGCACGTATGACTCCACCGAGGCTCCGATGATCGTCAGTCTGCTCGCGCGGTTGTTTCGGTCTGGACCCGGTGGCGAGCTACGCGCCGCACGCAGGGGCGACCGCGAGGCGATCGTGCGGTTCTACGATGCCCACGTCGACGGCCTGTATACGTTTGTCTACTACCGGGTCGGACGCGACACGGCGTTGGCCGAGGACGTCGTCCAGGAGACGTTCACGCTGGCGCTGTCGAAGCAGGCCGACTTCGACCCAGCTCGAGGCTCGGTGGGCAGCTGGCTGACGGTGCTTTCTCGCAACGTGATCCGGGATCATCTGCGGGCGCACAAGCGAAGTGATGAGCTCGCCACGACCTGGGATCGGATCGACGCCACGCTGGCTCAGACGTTCGCGGCGATGGCGGAGCGGCCGCTGCCCGGAGAGGTGCTCGAACGCGCGGAGACGCGCGACCTCGTGCACATGGCCGTCGCCAATCTCCCCGAGCAGTATCGCAACGCCCTCACCCGCAAGTATGTCGACGGCGAGAGCCTCGAGACCCTCGCAGGCGAGCTCGGGATCTCGGTCGGCGCCACCAAGTCTCTCCTCGCCCGCGCCCGACGCGCGTTCCGCGAGACGTTCTCCACCCTGTCGATCAACCTCTCGGAGGTGTCCTCGTGAAGCCCAGCACCAAGCCCGACAAGGATGCCCAGCCGGGCGCGGCCGACGCCGTACTCGAGCGCAACGTGACCACGCTGCTCGAGCACGGCGGCGAAGCCCCGCGGCTCGCCGACACGGCGCGCGCGCGGATCCGTAGCCAGCTGGTCGACCAGGCCGCCAAGCCGATCGCGCAGGGTGCGGCGCGGAAGCGTTCGCCGCTGCTCGCCGTTGGGTTCGGGCTCGCGGCCACCGCGGCGGGCGCGCTGATCGTCACGCGCATGACCGGACCTGGTAGCAGCGACGAGCCGGTCGCCGACGGCGTCGATGGCACGACGTGGATCACCGACGCAGGCGCCAAGGTGACGCAGCTCGGCCCACGTCGCGTGCGCGTCGAGGGCGCGGTGCTGCTCGACGTCGCGCCCGGCAAGGGCGTGTTCACCGTCGAGACCAAGCGCGGCACGATCGAGGTCATCGGGACCCGGTTCCTGGTCGACGCGGCCGACGATCGCACGACCGCCGCCGTGGTCCGCGGCCAGGTCAAGCTGGTCTCGAGCGAGGGTAACGTGCTGCTCCATGCCGGCGAGCAGGGCGTGGTCGAGCTCGGCAGGCCACCGACGCGCGGCCCGGCGCCGCGGCTCTCGCACCTGGTGTCGTGGGCGGCGCAGGCGCGCAAGAAGGACGAGCACGCGGTGCGGCCGCTGCGCAACGGCACGCTGTTCGCGCGCGAGCCCAATAACCCGTGGGTCCCCGAGTCGCCGCTCCCGATCGCGAAGCTCGGGGTCGATATCGTCGTCGAGGATCAGGTCGCGCGCGTCGCGATCGATCAGACGTTCCACAATCCCAACCCGCGCGTGATGGAGGGCATGTATCGGTTCGCGATCCCGCCCGACGCATCGCTGCAGCGGCTCGCGATGTACATCAACGGGACGCTGACCGAGTCGGCGGTCGTCGAGCGCATGCAGGCGCGGCGGATCTACGAGGACGTGGTGTATCGCCGGCTCGATCCCGCGCTGCTCGAATGGGCGGGCACCGGCCGGCTCGCGCTCAAGGTCTATCCGCTGCCCGCGGAACAGGACAAGCGGCTCGTGCTCGCGTACACGCAGAGCCTCCCGAAGCTGTACGAGGACTGGACCCTGACCGTGCCGTTGCCCGAGGTGGATCTTCCGGTGGGTGAGCTCGGGTTCGACGTGCGGATCAAGGGTTGCGCGAACTGCGAGGTCACGTCGCCGAGCCACCCCGTGGTGGTCAAGCGTGTCGGTGAGGACGCCGTGGTCGCCTACCAGCAGCGAGGCGCGCGGATCGGGGACTCGCTCGTGCTCCACGTCCGCGACAGCCGCCGCCGGGCGACCGTGGCCACCCAGCAGGACAGGACCGATCAGTTCGTCCTCGTGCGCGCCCGGCCCGAGCTCGTCAGGGCCGCGCACGCGTACCGGTCGCGGACCTGGGTCATTCTCGATGACGTCAGTGCCTCGCGCGACGAGATGGCGCGGCGTGCGCAGGCCGATCTCGTCGATGGCTTCCTGCGCGAGCTCGATGAGGACGATCGCGTCGGCGTGATCGCGTTCGACGTCGCGGCTCGCCAGAAGCTCGGGCTGACCCGGGTGATCGATGTCGATCGCAAGGCCGTGCGCGCCGCGCTGACCAGCGAGGGCGGGGTCGGTGCGACGGACTTCGGTGTGGCGATCGACGCGGCGACCGCGCTGCTCGCGGGCGTGGCGCCCCAGGACGCGATGATCGTGTATCTCGGCGATGGCGTGATCACGAGCGGCGGGCGTCAGCTCGACGCGCTGCGCACGCGGCTCGCCGGCAAGGCGCACTTCATCGGCGTCGGGGTCGGCGACGGTCCCGACACCCAGACGCTGGAGGCGCTCGCCGCCGCCACCGGCGGCTACGCCACGACGATCGATCTCGCCGATGACGTCGGCTGGCGCGCGTTCGACCTGGTCGCCGCGCTGCACACCCCGCGCGTCACCGGGCTCGCCGCCCGGCTCGTCGACGCGGGCGGAGGGCCCGTGCCGGCGACTGTCTACCTGAAGTCCCCGCAGCTCGCCGATGGCGAGGAGCTCGAGCTCGTGGCCAAGCTCGCGAGCACGACGACCGCGACCGCGGTCGAGATCACCGGCACCCTCGACGGTGCGCCGTGGCGCCAGCGCGTCGCGCTCGCTGGCGAGGCGCACGCGGCTGGCTACCTGCCGCGGCTGTGGGCCCAGCGTCACATCGCGGCCCGGCTGCTCGCGAAGCACGAGCCCGTCGTCGTGCCACCGTGCAGCGCGCCGCAGGCCGGAGCTCCGCAGCGCGGCCGTCGCGCCGAGGTGCCCGCGGCCGCGTGCAAGACCGAGCTCGAGCTCCGCGAGGAGCGTGACGAGGCGATCCGCAAGGAAGTCGTCGGGCTCGGCAAGCAGTACTTCCTGCTGTCGCGCCACACCTCGCTGCTCGTGCTCGAGAACGACGAGATGTACAAGAAGTACGACGTCGCCAAGGGGGCCGGCGACACGTGGTCCCCCTACGCGCTGCCCGCGAAGCTCCCCGCCGCACCGGCAACGACCCACCTCGCGCCATCGACGATCGCGAGCGACGCGGAGCTCGTGCGGCGCCCGCTGCAGGTGTTCTACGACGCGGGCGGCTACCGCGATCAGGGGCTGCTCCGGAACGAGGAGACCGAGATGTGGAGCGGTGGAGACTTCCGGCTGCACGGGGAGCGTGAGCGCGGCTTCGTCACCACACGCGGGCGGCTCGGCCTGCGACGCGGTCCGACGCCGAGTGAGGAGAGCAAGGCGGATGGGAGTCTCCGGTTCAAGGCGATCGACACGGTCGTGACCGGCCAGACCGACGGGGACAGCTCGAGCGGATTCGACGAGGCGACTGGCGAGGCCGAGCGCAGCGTGGTGTTCGCCGACGAGCTCGGCGGCGCTGCCGGACCGGGGACCGGCCATGGCTACGGAATCGGTGGCGGCCGGGGCGGGGGCGGCTTCATCGGCGTCGGCAAGATGGGCAACATGAGCTTGAAGGATACCGACAAGGCGTCACGGTGGCGGCAGCCGAACCTCGGCAGTCCGCAGCGGTTCGGTAGTCCGACCGACACCGCGTACGACGATCTCACCAGCTTCATTCCGGCGCTGCTGCCGGACGGCAGCGACCTGTGGCGCGCGGAGCTGACCGCCGCGGCCGGTGGCGCGACCTCGCATCCGATCGATGATGCGGCGCGCGCGCTGCTCGAGTCCGCGCGCCGCGCGCTGCCTTCGGGCGTCTATCGCTGGGACGATCTCGAGATCGCGGTCGACGATGCCCGTCGCATCGGCTGGCGCCGGACCACCGACGCCGACCTCGCCGAGACCGCGTCGTTCGACGGCACGACCTGGACCCGTCGCTACGCCGAGCTCGGCGTCGACGTGACCCGCGTGCTCGCCGAGGACGACCTCGCGCTCGCGCTGGGCTACCTGCCGATCTGGATCGCCGAGCCCGCGCACTACGCGCGCTGGTTCGAGGTCCACGCGAAGGGCACGCGCGAGATCACGCTGTCCCGGACGATCCCGAAGGGACCGGGTGGCAAGTCCACGTCGGAGCTCGCGTACGTGCTCGAGCTCGACGACCACCATCACCTCGTCGCGTTGCGCGACGCCAAGGGTAACGAGCTGGTGCGGATCACGTGGGGCAGCACGGGCCCGACCGGCGCGCGCGTGGCCGGGAGCGACGTCAAGCTCGGCTTCACCGCGCAACCCGTCGCCGATGCCACCGCGTGGGCGCACGGCACTGCGCCTGCCGGGGTGGTCGTGACGTTGCCTGCGCGCCTGCCGGCGTACTGGGACGGCAAGCTGCAGGCGTTGCCTGCGGGGAGCGCCGAGTGGCGCCACACCCAGCGCCAGAAGCTGGCGAGCCTCGCGGCGATAAGCGATCGGCCGAACCTCTATGCGACCTACGACGCGCTGCGCACGCACGGTGGCGTCGAGCTCGGCGACCTCACGCTGGCGAGCGGCGGCATCGCGACCGCGACGACCGATGCCCAGCTCGCCACCGCGCTGGCCGCGCCCGCGCTGCAGCAGGCGCCGATCGCGGCGTACCTGCGCGCGGGCCGGCTCTACGGCCAGAGCCCGAGGTCCGAGCGGATGAAGGCGCAGGTCACGACCGGGTTCCTCGGTGCGCTGTGGACGCTGCGTGAGGTGACGGCGCTGCTCGTCGCCGACAAGAACCCGCAGGCAGTCGATCGCCTGCTCTCGCTCGGGGACCGCGCGTTCCAGCTCCGGCTGATCGGCGCGAGCGCGACGTCGAGCCGCTACCGCATGGAGCCCGCGGACGTCATCCGCGCATGGGAGAGCGTGGCGACCGGGGACTACAAGAACGTGGCGCGGGCCCAGGCCGCCCAGGTGCTCGCGGGTCGCGGCCGGTATGACGCGGCCGCGGAGCTCGTGGCCAAGCTGGTCGCCGAGCTCGATCTCGACGCGATGCCGCCGAACCTGGCCTCGATGCAGTACCAGTTCCAGCAGTCACGTCGCGGCCAGGCAGGCTGGCAGCTCGTGTGGGCGACGTGGCGCGATCGCGTGCTCGCCGGCACGAGCTACGAGCACGTGCTCTCGCTCGTCCCGCTCGCGAGCCAGCACCCGCTCGACAGTCCAGCGATCCTCGCGAGGGCGGCGAAGCTCGCCGGAGACGATGTCGATCGGCAGGTCTCGGTCGCGCGGATCGCGATCAGCCAGGGTCAGGCAGCGTTCGGCGCGTCGCTGGTGGAGCCGCTGGTCAAGCTGCATCCGACGCGAGAGCTCCACCAGCTGGCCGGTCAGATCGCGCTCGGCGCGGGCAAGCCCGCCGAGGCACTCGCCCACTTCGAGGCGGCCCAGGATGCCTCTGGCGACGAGGCGGTCGAGCTGTCGACCGTGCGTGCCGAGCTCGGTCAGATCCTCACGATCGCCCGGCAGCTCGCCCTCCAGTCGACCGGGGCGGCGCGCCAGCAGGCGGTGCAGCGCGCGCTGGTGTGGGGTGCGCGGTGGCGTGCGATCGACCCGGGCAATGCCCAGATCGATCAGCAGCTCGGCGAGCTCATGCTCGCGGTCGGTGACCAGGCCGAGGCGTGGCGCCAGCTGTCGTCGGTCATCGAGCGCGACCCGATGTCAGGCGATGGCTACCAGACGGTGGCGGCCGCGTTCGAGTCCCAGGGCCGCGTGGCCGAGGCGATCGCTTACTGGCACCAGGCGACGATCATCGATCAGACCAACCCGACGCCGCGGCTGCGCGAGGCCCAGGCGCTGATCGCGGTCGGCCGCACCGCCGAGGGCGACGCCATCCTCACCGACATCGCGGGCCGCAAGTGGCACGATCGGTGGCAGGGCATCGGCTACCAGGCGAAGAACCTGATCGAGCGGGCGAAGCAGGCGCAGAACCCGCAGCCCAGCTGGGACGACGAGTAGGGCGCGGTGACCTTGGCGCGCGCTGACCTGGTAGGGTCACCGCGTGCCCAGCGATGGAGAGCTCGAGCTCTCGTTCTACGAGAAGTTTCTGTGGGGGCGCGGCCTCGAGCCGTACCCGGTCCAGGAGCTGGCGATCACGAAGATCATCGCGGGGCAGAGCGTGCTCGTCACGGTGCCCACGGGGACCGGCAAGACGCTGATGGCCAAGGCGGCGCTGCACGCGGCGATCGCGCGCGGCCATCGCGCGATCTACACGACGCCGCTTCGCGCGCTCACCGAGGAGAAGTACCGC
>JAGSPR010000556.1 GCA_018262455.1 Deltaproteobacteria bacterium
GCGCGTGCACCGCTGCTCGGCGTTACAGGTCAGCCCCGCAGGGCAGCTCGTGATGTTGCACGAGTACTGGCAGTCCTCGATCGCGGGCGCATAGCAGCTGCTCTGCGTGACGACGGAGCTGGCAAGGGCGACCCCGAGCGCGAGCGCCAGCCAGATCGACCAGGGCTTCACAGCGTGCCTGCCCAGACGACCATCGCGCCGTCGGTCCGAGGCGCCACGCCGACATTCACCCGCAGCTCCGCGCGCGGGGCGATCAGGTAGATGATCGCGCCACCGACGATCGCCGCGCCACCGGCGCCGAGCAGCAGCCGTGCGTTCCGCGCGGCGCCCTTGCCACGGTCCTCGAGGCCTGGATCCCAGACCCCGCCGCCGTCCTGGGCATCGCGTGCGAGCGAGCTGGCCTGAAATCCGTAGTACACGCCGCCGGCCGCGAGCAGCGTCCCGATCGCCGCGATCCCGATGCCGCTGGTACGCTGGGTCGTCCCGATCGAACGGCTTGGTTCGGTGACGCTGACCGGATCGGGGTCCGGTGCGGGACTCACCGGGGCGGACGCCGTGCCCGGCTTGACCGGCTCGCGCGGCTTGACGGGCTCCGGCAGCTTGACCGGCTCGCGGCGCTTCACCGGCTCGGGCTTCGCGGGCTCCGGCTTCACGGGCTCGGGGGTGACCGCCGTGGGCTTGGGGCATGGCTCGAGGTCGGCGAGGAACTTGTCGACCTTGGCGAGGTTCTTCTCCTTCGGAAAGTTGCGCTTGTACGTGCGGTAGAAGTTGACGGCCTCGACGCAATCGCCCTTGAGCCGCAGCGCCTGCGCGATGTTGAACAGCGACTTCGCATCGGGGCGGATGCGATACGCCTCCTTGAACTTCGCGATCGCCTGGTCCCACTCGCGCAGATCGTAGAGCCGGCGACCTTCCTCGTAGGCCACGTCGGAGGCAGGCTGCCCCCACGCCGCGTGGCCGGCGAGCAGGATCGCGAGCGCGATCGTCGCCAGCGCAGCGGGCAGCCTATCGAACGAGCGTCTGGTCACGGGGGCTCAAGGTAGATCACATCGGGGCATCATCGTCATCCGGGCGCGGCTTGTTCGGTTTCACCGAGGGTCGCGGGCGCGGCTTCTTGGGCTTGACCACCTCGGGTTTGGCCTCGACCGTCACGGGCTCCGCGGGGGCCACGACGTCGGCCGGAGAGACCGGCGGGGTGGCCACCTGCGCGGGTTCGGGAGCGGTCGGTGGAGGGGTGACCGCGGGCGTCGGCGTCGGCGTCGCCGCTGGAGCGGGTGCAGGCGCCACCTTGGACGTGCCGCTGGCGCTCGAGAACCCGACGACCGCCGCCGCCACGCCACCCGCGATCACCAGCCCACCGAGCACCGCGGCGAGCCGCATGCTCGACCGCCGCGGCGGGACGGCCGTGTGGATCGCCGGGACGGGTGCCGAGTCGACGGCGATCGTCGCCACCATGCCCTGGCCGACCGCGGAGGCGCGGAGCTGCGAGAACGAGGCTTCGATCCCCTGGCCGGTGACGAGGGCCCGACACGCGCGCAGCTGCTCGCGCACGATCGCCAGCGTCGGTCGGTGGTTCGCGTCCTTGGCGAGCATGCACATCACCAGGGCGTCGAGCTCCACCGGGATGTACGGGTTGACCGCGCGCGGCGACGGCGGGGGCTGGTACAGGTGCTGCGCGATCATGTCCGCCGCGTTGGTCGCCGGGAACGGCAGCCGCGCGGTCAACAGCTCGAACGCGAGCGCACCGAGGGCATAGATGTCGGTCCGATGATCGACCCCGATCCCGCGGGCCTGCTCGGGCGAGATGTACGCGGGCGTGCCGAGCACGTTCCCGGTCTGCGTGCGTTCCGCGCGTCCCTCGTCGTTGCCGAGCAGCTTCGCGATCCCGAAATCGAGCAGCTTCACCGTCGGGCGCTCGCCGCGCGTCTCGACGAGGAACACGTTATCGGGCTTGAGATCGCGGTGGATGATGCTGGTCTCGTGCGCGGCTTCGAGGGCCATCGCGATCGTATCGAGGATCCCGAGGGCCTCGCCGATCGAGGGCAACTGGCGCGCGATCCGCTCGCGCAAGCTCTCGCCGCGCAGCTGCTCCATGACGAAGTAGCAGCGACCATCGGGCAGCGTGCCGAACGCGAAGATGTCGACGATGTTCGGGTGCCCGATCTGGTTGACCGCCCGGGCCTCCTGCACGAAGCGCTCGACTGCCTGGCGGTTCACCGACAGCTCCGGATGCAGCACCTTCACCGCGGCCTGCTTCGCGATCACCGGATGCACGGCCTTCCACACCCGGCCCATCCCGCCCTCGCCGAGCAACCCCTGGATCTGGTACTCGCCGACCATCGTCCCGACGGGCAGGTCCTGCCCGGGCAACGGGCCGGAGCCGAGGGTGTTCCCCGAACGCATATCGCATCCTACCACCCTCCCCCCGGCCGCTGGCTGCCTCGGATTTCTGAGGCCGGGCCTTCGGAGGAAGCCTAGGCCTTCGGAGGAATGAAGGTCATCGCGCGCTCGGCGAGGGCGGTGATCGTGAGGCTCGGGTTGACGCCCAGGTTCGCCCCGACCGCGGAGCCGTCGACGACGAACAGGTTGCGATAGCCATGCACCCGGTGCTGGGCATCGATCACCCCGTCGCTGGGAGTGGCCCCCATCACACATCCGCCGATGCAGTGCGCGGTCATCGGGAGATCGAACAGGATCTCCGAGGTCGAGGTGATCGGGATCCCGTCGAATGCACGGGCGGCTCGCTCGGCGAACGCGTTGGCGACCGGGATGTTGGTGGGGATGCGCTTGCCCTCGGTGGTGAGCAGCCGCTTGAACGGCCAGTACCAGCGCCGGCGCAGCCGGAACCGCAGCGTCGCGTCGATCGTCTGCATCACGAGCAAGATCAAGGTCTGGCGCGCGAACCCGAACGGCCAGCCGGCGCGGAAGAACCGGATCGGGTGGCGGATCGCGCTCCACAACCACGCGAAGATCCGCCGCCAGCCCCGGCCACTGACGAGCATCGTCGCGATCAGCCCGAGGACGTCGGAGCCGCGCGAGTAACGAGTCGCCTCGATGTGGGTGAACTGATCGATGTGGATGCCCGAGCCGATCGCGATGCCTTTGGACATGTCGAACCGCTTGCCAGGGAACCGCACGCCGAGGATCGACTCGGAGTTCGTCCGCACGTCATGCCCGAGCCGGTCGGACACCGCTGGCAACACGCCGCGCTGCTTCATGCGCATGAGCAGGTCCATCGTCCCGAGCGCGGACGCGGCGAGCACGACGTGGCGCGCCGTGATCGTCTTGCGCTGCTTGGCGAACCACGCCGTCGAGCGCTCGGTCACGACGTCGTAGCCGTCCGAGCCGTCGCCCGCGCCGCGCGGCCTGACCTCGACGACGCGGGTCTCGGCGTGGACCTTCGCGCCGCGCTTCTCCGCGAAGTAGAGGTAGTTCTTGTCGAGCGTGTTCTTCGCGTTGAACCGACAGCCGACCATGCAGCCGCCGCAACCGATGCAGCTCGAGCGGGGTGGTCCCTCGCCGTCGAAGTAGGGATCGGCGCTGGGCTGTCCGGGCGCCTCGCCGAAGTACACCGCGACATCGGTGCGATAGAACGTGTCCCCGTGGCCCTGCTCGTCGGCCATCCGCTTGAGCATGTGATCGGCCTCGCCGAGGATCTTGTTCTCGGTGACGCCGAGCATCCGGCGCGCCGACGCGAAGTGCGCCGGCATCTCGTGCTCCCAGTCTGCCAGTCCCTTCCACGAGCCGTCGCGCCACACGCCGTCGGGCGGGACGAGCATCGTGTTCGCGTAGGTGATCGAACCGCCGCCGACCGCGTTGCCGCACAGGATCATCACGTGGCGGAACGGCCGCATGTTGTAGAAGCCGAACAGCTTGAG
>JAGSPR010000238.1 GCA_018262455.1 Deltaproteobacteria bacterium
GGCAGCAGCTCGGGATCGTGCTTGCGGACGAAGTGGCGCGCACCGAGCAGATCGTCGTCGCCACATGGTGCGAGCACCTGCTCTGGCAGCTCGGATGGGCTGGCATCGGGGACGAGCACCCGCTCCGGCAGCAGATCCTCGAGACCGTGAAGGAAACGCTCGCGTCGCACAAGCTCACCACGTCCGAGATCGCGCTGTCACCGCCAAGCGAGAGCTGCGCGCTCATTGCAGAGGACTGGCGCATCGCAGCGGAGGTCCATGGAATTTGGGACTGGGTGGACGCCGAGTGTGGTGGTGATGTCTGGACCTTGTTCTGGCACCAGGTCCGCGAAGCGCTGCCGGCGCCCCCCGAGGAGCTCGATGCGCTGAGCGATCTCTCGGCGCACGCGCGCCGTGACGGCGCCGATCCGACCTGGCCGCTGGTCGCGACGGGCGCCACCGAACGCGCAGCCGTGCGGGCGACGCTCGATGGCATCCGCGAGCGGATGGGCGTCTCCCGCCTGCCCGAGTGGACGATGGACCCCGAGTCGGTCCCCGATCGCCCCGAGCTAGAGACCGCACCAGGGGTGTCGGCGGCGACCAACGCCGCCTATACGGCGCACCGGTGGCTCGTGGTCCGCGCCAGATGGTCGAGGTTCTTCCACTTCCTCGCGCCGTACCTGCGCCCACCCGCGTAGCGTGTTCGACTGCCCCTGTGCCTGAATTTCGACGCGGGCTGCATGATCGACCGCGACTTGTACCAGATGCGTCGCATGCGCGACGAGGTGCTTGTTGACCCCGCGCTGGTGCGAGCCACCCCAGGATGCTCGCTCTCATCACTGACGTATTTGATAAGCAAGTCACAAAAGCGTCGAGAAATTCGAACGCTCGCTGCGCGGCCACTTCGACAGACTTCTTCCGCGATAGGCTCGGCCGTGCTCGTGTCACGGCAAATGCCGAAATGGCCTGCACTCGACGCGCGCCTGACGCCTGGGGCGATTGTTTGGTTCGGCGAAATGCACGGTACCGAACAGTCTCCCCGATTCGTCGGTGATGTCGTGCAACACACGGCACACACATGGAGCGTGCAGCTTGGGCTGGAAATTCCTCGCGACGTCCAGCCCCAGCTGGATCGCTATTTTGCCAGCGACGGCGGCGTAACCGCGCGCGCGGCGCTGCTCGACGGTGCGTTTTGGCGCTGGCACGATGGTCGTAGCAGCGATGCGATGCTCGGGTTCATCGAGCGGGTGCGCGCACTGCGCGCGGACGGCAGCGTCATCGACGTCGTGGCCTTTGACATCCCATCCGACGACGCTACGAGTGATGCGAGAGGCCGCGACTTGGCGATGGCAGAATGGCTGATTCGCGCTGTGATGGTGGTGCTGTCGGGAGACGTTCAGATCCTGCGCACCAGAGGTCCCATGATCCGAAAGCCAGGCGACAAGGCGCAGGTCAGCGCGGCGTTACCTCGAGGGTCAGCTCGAGGACGGGGCTGCCGGCGGTGCCGAGCTTCGTCGTGATCCGGTCTGCGATGATGCCTTGATCGACGAGGTACCACTTCACGGCCTCGACGCGGCGCCGGGCGAGCTCGTCGGCGCCGGCCTTGTCGGGCCGACCCGCGATCGCGATCCGGATCTCCGGATGATTGCCGAGCATCGCGAGCAGCGAGCGGAGCACGACCCTCGCGGCGAGCGTGACGCGCGCCCGACCCGGCTCGAACCGGACCGCGGTGGCGGCAACGAGCGCCTGAGTGACGTCGTCGGGGATCCCGTCGGGACAGCCATCCTCGTCCGCGATCCCGTTGACGGTCTCGGGCTGGAGCGGGCAGCCGTCGCGCGCGTCCAGGACGCCGTCGTGATCGTTGTCCAGCTCGGGGCAGCCGTCGGTGTCCTCGAACCCGTCGGCGTCCTCGGCGGTCTCGGGGCACGCATCGGCGGCGCCGACGATGCCGTCACCGTCGGGGTCCGGGCGAGGGCCGGCGTCACCGGTCGGTTCGGCGGGCGGGGACCCGTGGTTGTCGACCGCCGCCCCCGTGTTCGTCGCCACGGTGCTCATCGACGGATCCGCCCGGTGACGCCGGGCCTTGGGACCGAACGTGGTGGCGAGCCCGAGCTGGAGCTCCAGCGTCGAGCTCACCCCGGATGCGCGGGCAGGCATCAGGCCGTGGCGGATGTCGCCCCGCAGCTGCCAGCGACCCGAGAGCTGGAGCGCGCCACCGAGCCCCCAGTACACGACCGGATCGGTCTCCTTCGCCATGAATGGGGAACTGGACGTGACGGTCTCTCCACCTGCTCCGACGACGAGGTGCGGGCGGAGCTGCCCGCCCGCGAGCTGGAGCAAGCCATGGGCGCGCCAGCCGAACACCGGCGCGAAGTAGGACCGCCGGTGGCTCTCGGTGCCGGTGAAGGCCGTCGCCAGCGCGAGCTCGCCCTCGACGGCGAGCTGGAGGTCGCGCGCACCGATATGCGCCAAGGCAGGGGCGATCAGGTAGCCGAGGCGGGCGCCGACCACGGGCGCGCTGTTCGGGACCTGCTCCGGAGCCCACGAGTTCCCGAGCTCGGTGTCATGGGAGAAGTAGCCCACGCCGACGAAGCCGCTGCCCTCGAGGCGGGGCTCGGCGCGCAGCGGCGATGGCACGATCGCCGCGATCGACGCCATGGCGACGAGCATCCCTCCACGCACAACCACAATCATACACCGCTTGCGTCCACGTTCACAAAGGGGACAAGCTCGTCGGGCCGATGCTCACCTTCAGCACGAATCCCGATGTCGCCGAGCAGCAGATGAACGCGATCATCTTCTATCTCACCGCGTTCGGGTACATCGATGGCGAGTTTGACTTCACCGAGAAGACGTTCGTCCGGGTCTACATCCGACAGCTCGTCACCGCGCGGGCGAAGTCCGCGATGCCGGATGCCGATCCCAAGGTGCGAGACGAGGTCGTCACCAAGTTCGTCGCGCACTTTCACGAGGTGTTCGAGCAGATCGACCACAGCGTCAAGGACCTGTTCGACGAGGCGGTCGCGGACGGGGAGGACGTGGAGAAGTTCGTCTACGCGAAGCTCAAGCTGCGGAGCTACGAGATCTTCCAGAGCTTCGAGCACGAGAACCAGCACGAGCTGCTCAAGACGATCGACGAGCTGATCTACGCCGACGGCAGCGCTCACCCGGCGGAGCAGAAGTTCCGCGCGGAGCTCGAGCAGCTGCTCGACTCGACCTCGACCCTGTCACACCTGGATATCGAGATCCTGCGCGACCAGAGCCGCGTCGCGATCGAACGCTCGGCGGTGGTGGCGACCCGCCACGAGAATCACCCGTTCTTTGCGAGCTTCGAGCAGCACTACTCCTCCGATCCGCAGCGCATCCGCCAGCAGGCCTCGGCGGATCTCGATCTGATGCGGCGATTCCTCGCCAAGCTCGAGGACCAGCGCAAGGCGGGCGCCGGCAAGCTCGCGGGGAAGAAGGTGGTGGCCGAGTTCGCCGGGATGGCGCCGTTCCTCGACGGGCACGTCTACATTCATCCCGCCGAGCCCGACAAGGTCTACGAGCTCACCGTGCTCGGCGATCTGCACGGTTGCTACAGCTGCCTGAAGGGCGCCCTGCTCCAGGCAGACTTCTTCGCCAAGCTCGAGGCCTGGAAGCTCGACCACAAGCAGCCCGAGCCCAAGCTCGTGCTGCTCGGTGACTACATCGATCGCGGGCGGTTCAGCTACAACGGCGTGCTGCGCGCCGTCATGCAGCTGTTCCTCGCCGCGCCCGATCACGTGTTCCCGCTCCGCGGCAACCACGAGTACTACATCGAGTATCAGGGCCGGATCTACGGCGGCGTGAAGCCGGCCGAAGCGATCAACACCCTCGTTGGCCACATGCCGAGCGAGATCTTCACCGAGTACATGCACATGTTCGAGGGGCTCCCGAACATGTTGTTCTTCGACGATCTGATGTTCGTCCACGCCGGCATCCCGCGCGACGTCGACATCAAGGCGAAGCTCGGCGATCTGTCCGGGCTCAACGATCCCGACATCCGGTTCCAGATGCTGTGGAGCGATCCCTCGACCGCGGACTACATACCTGACGATCTGCAGGCGCAGAACGCGCGGTTCCCGTTCGGCAAGCGACAGTTCGATGCGTTCATGCAGAAGCTCGGCTGCTCGATGATGGTGCGCGGTCACGAGAAGGTCGATGCGGGCTTCAAGTCGGTGTACACCGACCAGACCTCGCTGATCTCGCTGTTCTCCGCCGGTGGTGCCGACAACGCGGATCTGCCCGAGGACTCGAGCTACCGCAGCGTGACCCCGATGGCCGCGACGATCCGGCTCCAGAACGGGACTGCCCAGGTCACGCCGTGGTCGATCGACTACCAGCGGTTCAACGATCCGAAGCGCAACCGGTTCTTCGCGTCCCCTCCCGAGATCGAGCACAAGGCCGGATGACCGAGCTCAACCGCAAGGCCGAGGAGCAGCTCGACCGAGAGCTCGCAGAATCATCCCGGCTCCCGAAGGCCGGGCGGGGCGCAGACGCCCCGGCGCCCGAGCGTCATCGCGTGACCTATTCGCTCCCGCTCATCCTCCTGGTGTCGGTCATCGGTGGGATCGGTGCCTATGCGATCAGCTCGCTGGTCGTCAAGTTCGACTCGTCGACGACCTGGGCGTACGGGCTGTCCGCGCTGTTCATCACGACGCTCGCCTGGGGCGTGAGCGGGATCCAGCGCAGCCGCGTCACCGCGACCGATCGGATGATCGACCTGGCGGTCAGCCTGATCGTGGCTCCGATCGTGTTCGGGCTGATCGACCTGCCGCCGCTGCGCGAGCTGTTCAGCCTCACGACCCGTTCGCAGGGCATCGCCGGGGTGCCGCGGGTTCACCACATCATGGGCTGGAGCGCGATCGTCGCGTGCGTCGCCGTCGCGGTCACCGGACTTGCTCGCCTGCTCCTGGATCGTCGCCGGGCGTGATCTGGTACGTCTACGTCGCCCGCTGCGCTGATGGCAGCCTGTACTGCGGCATCGCCCGCGACGTCGCCGCCCGGATCGCGCTGCACGATGCTGGCAAGGGCGCGCGCTACACGCGAGGCCGCGGGCCGCTCGCCGTGCTCGTGGTGCGGCGCTGTCGCGACAAGGGCAAGGCGCTGCGGCTCGAGTACGCGATCAAGCAGCTGACCCGGGTCGAGAAGCAGGCGCTCGTCGCCGCGCCTGCGCGGATCGCGGCGATCGCGCGCCGGATCTAGCGCGGACGCGACGGCGCGTGATCGTCGAATGGCTCCGCGTTCGCGACCGGTGGTTGCGGCAGCACCTGCTGCAAGTGCCAGCGCTGGGCGTGGACGGCGTTCTGTGCGACCTCCTGTGCACGCCTGCTGGTCACCGCGGCCACGCTGGTGGTGATGATATGGGAGATGGTCGCGATCACGAGGATGATCACGATCAACGTCGGCGACAGCTCGACCACCCACGAGCTCAGGACGAGCGAGTTGCCGTCGATCCGGAACGTCGACGGCAGCACGCCCACGAGCTCGAGCCCGAGCAGGATCCCGATCGGAATCAAGTGGATCGCGATCACCATCCACGCCCGGAACTGCGATGGCTGGGACATCCACACGGCGACCGAGCCCCCGAGGACCATCGGCATCACGAGGAGCAGGCCGAAGGTCAGGCCCGGCATGGTGATCAGCACACAGTTGAGGATCAGCACCCACGGGTACCAGGGGTCACGGATCGGGTGCGGCCGCCGCGACGACAGGTGCATCAACAACGCCGTCGCGGTCGAGAGCACGCCGGCGAGCACCACCGGCCACACGTGGTGCAGCGGCATGAGGAACACGAGGCACGAGAGGACCGCCATCGCGGCATACGCACGAACGCCGAACCGGATCACGTCCCGCCGCGACCGCGCGCGCGCCTCGTCGGCGGCGGCCAGCGCCTCGCTGGGGATCGTTGCGGGCGCGCCGAGCATCAGCGTGGTGAGCACGTCCTTGGCGGTCGCGTTGCCGGGATCGAGCACGAACGCGCGTCCTGCTTCGCGCATGGCGGTGGATCGAGCGTCATCGCCAGGTACGTCGAGCGCGGCCGCCGCTCGTCGCGCGTGGTCGATCGCGAGCTCGCGCCGGCGCTCGAGGTCGCGATCGCCATCGAGGTAGGCCTGGATCGTCTCGGCGAGCTGGCGCGCCGAGGGGCGATCGAGCGGGTTCGCCGCCGTGGCGCGCGCACACAGATCGTCGAGCTCGGGCGGCACCTCGAGCTCGGTGGCGCGCGAGCTCGGGCGGTGCTCCGCCGCCACGAGCGTTGGCTCCAGCGCCGCCAGCCCGCGGGGCAGGGCGGGCACGCCGGCGAGGATCTCGTAGAGCACGCAGCCGAGCCCGAACACATCGCTGCGGCTATCGATCGACTCGCCGCGTGCCTGCTCCGGCGGCATGTAGCCTGGCGTGCCGAGCATCTGGCCGGGCACGGTCTGGGCGTCGGTCTGGGCGTCGGTGAAGGCCTCGTGGTCCGATCCGGACGACGAGCTCACCTTCGAGATCGGCGAGGCGTCTCCGGCGATCCGGGCGAGCCCCCAGTCGAGCACGTAGGCCTCGCCGAAGTCGCCGAGCATGAGGTTCGCTGGCTTGATGTCGCGATGGATCACCCCGCGCGCGTGCGCGAACTCGATCGCGAGGCAGATATCGACGAAGCGGCCGAGTAGCAGACGACGTGGCCAGCGCTGGCGCGCGTCGGCGGTCTGCGCGTCGAAGACCTCCGCCAGCGTCGTCCCGGCGAGCCGCTTCATGACGAAGTACGGCACACCGGCTCCATCGATCCCGAGGTCGTGGACCGGGACGATCGCCGGATGCTCGAGCGCCCCCTGCACCCGCGCCTCGCGGAAGAACCGCGCGACCAGCTCGGGGTCGCGCAGGCCGCGCATCAGCTTCACCGCGACCTCGCGATCGATCCGCGTGTCGCGCGCGAGCCGGACCTCCCCCATGCCTCCCTTCCCCAGCAGCGAGCCCACCTTGTAGCGCTCGTCGTCGAACCGCGGAGACGAATCGCGCGACGCGACGGCGACGGGCCTGGAATCCGGCAGCGTCTCACTGCGGTCGTCCGGGTTGTCCACCGGGACCGAGGGTATCGCGACCGCGCGCCGAAATCGCATTCCTGCGCCACGTCGCGGTCCGTGCCCGGCCGCCCCGCAGCCCCGCGATGTCGGCGATACTGGGAGCGAGATGGCAGTACAAGAGACGGTTCACAGGGCAGCCCAGAACATCCCCGTGGTCGATCTGCGCGACTGGGTGGCGGGTGGTGCGGCGCGGCAGCAGTTCATCCAGCGCGTGGGCGAGTCGCTGTCCGACATCGGCTTCTTCGCGGTCTCGCACCATGGCGTTCCGGACGAGCTCACGCAGCGCGCGTACGACGCGGCGCGCGGGTTCTTCCATCTCCCGGCCGCGGCGAAGGCTCGCTATCACGACCCCGCGAAGAAGGGGCAGCGCGGGTTCACCGGGTTCGGCACCGAGCACGCGCGCGACTCCCGGGCACCCGACCTCAAGGAGTTCTGGCAGGTCGGCCGCCCCGACGTCCCCGATGACCATCCCGTCCATCGGCTGTTCGGCCCCAACGTCTGGCCGTCCGAGGTGCCCGCGCTCGCGCCGACGCTGGTCGAGCTGTATCGCCACCTCGATCGGCTGGGCGGCCTCATCCTCGAGGCATGCGCCGTGTACCTCGACGAGCCGGCCCACCGGTTCCGCGAGCTCGCGGTCGGAAGCGACACGATCGTCCGGGTCCTCTACTACCCGCCGGTGACGCCCGACGTCCCGCCCGGCGCGGTGCGGTCCGCGGCCCACGAGGACATCAACCTCATCACGCTGCTCTCCGGCGCGACGTCCGAGGGCCTCGAGCTGTTGCAGCGTGATGGCACGTGGAAGCCGGTGCACACCGGGTTCGACACCATCGTCGTCGATGCGGGGGACATGCTGCAGAACCTGACCAACGGGCTCTACAAGAGCACCACCCACCGCGTGGTCAATCCGCGAGATGCGTCGAGCGAGCGGTTCTCGATCCCGTGCTTCGTGCACGCGCGCGGCGACGTCGACCTCTCACCGTTGCCGTCTTGTGTCGCGCGCACCGGTGGTGCGGCGCGTTATCCCCGGATCTCCGCAGGAGACTTCCTGGCCCAGCGGCTGCGCGAGATCGGGCTCGGTTGAACCGCGAGCGAGCTGGCGCATCGATGTAGCCACGGGTGGTCAGCGAGCGTGAGGAGGGGCGCGCCGTTTCGCTCGCCGCGCGGGGGAGCGACGGGATACCTTGTCGTCATGTGGCGGAACCTCGTCCTCGGTAGCTTGTGCGTCGGTGCCGTTTCGGCGACGGCGCTCGCGAACGGCCGCGCCCCCGGCAGCTCGACCATCAACTTCCAGCGAGGGATGGAGTCGCACATCCTGGCGGGCATGACGTTCGGGCTCGTCCGGTCGGACGACAACGGGGTCACGTGGCACTGGATGTGCGAGGACGCGGTCGGCTACGGCGGCATGTACGATCCCGACTACGGGTTCACGAGCTCCCTTCGCGTCCTCGACGCTGTCGCCCACGCCGCCGACGGTGAAGTTCTTCTCGGCGGTGGCGGTCGGGCCCGACAACGCGATCTACGCGGCGGCCGCCGATCCCACCGACGGCAAGATCTACAAGAGCGTCGACGACGGCGAGACGTTCCCGATCCAGCCGATGCCGGGCCAGCTCAACGACTGGTGGCAGAGCATCGAGGTCGCGCCGTCGAACGCAAACATCCTCTACCTGGCGGGATACCGGCTGCCCGCGGGGGCTGCGAAGCAGTTCCTGCTGCTCCGCAGTGACGACGGCGGCACGAGCTACACGCCGCTGCCGACCACCGACCTCGTGACGATGCCGAACTCGACGATCGAGATCGCTGGCATCTCGAAGACGAACCCCCAGCTCGTCTATGCACGCGTCACGCTCGAGGACAACTCGATCAGCGACGCGCTGTATCGCAGCACCGACGGCGGCGCGACCTGGACCCGGATCCTCGGCGATGTGCCGCTCACGGTGGGGGTGGATGCGTCGGGGCCGAAGATCGGGACGATCACGTTCGTGGTCCGCGGCAACGGAGAGCTGGTCGCCGCGACCCAGGGCCACGGCACGTTCAAGTCCGTCAACAACGGCACAGACTGGACGCCGCTCCCCAGCGCGCCGCACATCAACTGCCTGGCCGAGAACGCGGCCGGCGAGGTCTGGGCGTGCACCCAGAACTACGGCTCGCAGACCGTCCCGAGCGATGGCTTCGGGCTGATGAAGACCACCGATCTCGTCACCTGGAACGGCGTGCTCAAGTACCAGGACATCGTGGAGCCGGTGTCGTGCTCGGCTGGATCGCCCCAGAAGGACAAGTGTGACAGCCAGCTGTGGTGCGGCCTGTGCACGCAGCTCGGCTGTGATCCGAACCGCACCTGCATGGTCGGCGCGGACACGACCCCGCCGATCGTGCCCACGCCGCCGAAGGGCTGCTGTCAGACCGGCAGCGACGGCATCCCCGGCGTGCTCGTGATCGGCACGGCCCTGGGCTTCGTCCTGCTCCGCCGCCGCCGCTGAGCGTCGACGACCAACGTCACGAGCGATGGACGGTCGCGACGGGGAGCTGCGGCTGATCCATCGCGGCGAGGATGTGGGGCTTGCGGAACGTGACCATCAGGATGATCGGGAATGGTGCGTAGAAGGCCAGGCCGAAGAACACCGAGATCTTCATGATCCCGCCCATCGGCAGCTGGGCATTCATGCCGTGCGAGATCGCTTCCATGAACCGGTCGAGCGCGGGCAACACGACCACGCACTGCACGATCAAGATCGCCACCAGGTAGACGAGCGCCACGAGGCCCCACTTCACCGAGGCACTGGCCGCTGACCGCAGGTACCGGCGCTGCCCGACCCCGAGGTAGACCAGCGCGGCCGACATCACGAGCATCGCGCCGCTCTGGACCATCGAGACCGTGTGGATCTCGGCCATGTAGTCCTCGAACGCTGCCTTCTGGCTCCCGTTGGTCTGCATCATCGCGCCGACTTGCTTGCCGATGATGAGGCTGAACAGCGACATCGCGCCGACGATCGAGCCGAAGATGATCGAGAGCGTGCCCAGGGTGCGCGGGGCAGCGGGCTTCGGGACGGGATAGCCGTGGGGCCCCATCGGGATTGGAGGATTCATGGGCCGATCGTTAGACCGAGCTGGTTCGGGAGACAACCTCCATCTTGAAGGTCTGGGTGGGCCAACGCCCCGCTGATTGGTATCCTGTCGCTTCCATCGGCCCGCGAGGGCCCGGACCCAATCGAGGCGCCCGACATGCTGTCTTTCATCGATCGACTCGCGTACCGCGGCCAGCACCTGTCCTTCATGTTCAACGCGACCGTGATGCAGGAGGCCGCCCGCTTCGTGACCCGGACGCCACGTCCCAAGATCGCCCGCGAGGAGATCCGGGCACTGACCCGGCGGATGCGCGAGCTGCATGCTCGGGATCTCGCGAACGTCGATGCCGGGCTGTACCCACGCGAGCTGCTGTTCGACCTCCCGGTCCGCCAGTTCTTACGCTCGCTGCCACGCCTGGTGGCCGACACCCCGCGGGTGGTCAAGCGCATGCGGTCGGGGGATTACCAGGACATCCCGGCGGTCGACAAGCAGCGTTATCCCGCCTACTACCGACGCAACTTCCACTGGCAGACCGACGGCTACCTCAGCGCGCATTCGGCCGAGGTGTACGAGCTCGGGGTCGAGCTGCTGTTCCGGGGCACCGCGGACGTGATGCGCCGCCAGGTGATCCCGCCGATCACCCGGTTCGTCCGTGCGCAGGGCAACACCAGGCGGCTTCGGCTGCTCGATGTCGGGTGCGGGACTGGCCGCACGCTGCACCAGATCTGGCGGACCCATCCGACGATGGGGCTGTGGGGGGTGGATCTCTCGCCGGACTACGTGCGGGCGGCGCGCAAGCGGCTCGCGGCCGTCGATGAGCTCGCGATCGCGGTCGAGAATGCCGAGGCCTTGCCGTTCGCCGACGCCGCGTTCGATGTCGCGACCAGCGTGTATCTGTTCCACGAGCTGCCGCGCAACGCGCGTCGCAACGTGATGGCCGAGCTGCATCGCGTGGTGCGTCCGGGTGGGCTGGTCGTGATCGAGGACTCCGCCCAGCTCGTCGACGGCGCCGAGATCGCCACGGCCCTGCGGGAGTTCCCGCGCGACTTCCACGAGCCGTTCTACGCGGACTACCTGCGGGACGACCTCGCCACGATCCTCGAGGAGGCCGGGTTCGCGGTCGAATCGGTCGAGCCGCATCTGCTCGCCAAGGTCGTCTCGGCGCGCCGGCGGTAGGGGCGCTGCGCACCGCGGCTGTTTAGCGTACGTTCGCCGGCATCATGTCCGACGATGATGCACGCGACCCGCGCCTCGCGCTCGACGGCCTCCGCACCGAGCTCGGGCAGATCGATCGCGACATCCTCGGGCTCGTCGCCCGCCGGCAGGCGCTCGCGCAGCGGATCGGGCAGGTCAAGCGCGATGCCGGGATCCCGACGCGCGACTACCGTCAGGAGCGCGACGTCGTCGAGCGGGCGCGTGCCGCCGCCGTCGCGCACGGGCTGTCTCCGGTGCTCGGCGAGGAGCTGATCCTCGCCCTGATCCGCGGCTCGCTCACGGTGCAGGAGCGCGACACGGTCGCCGCGGCGGGCGAGGGCAGCGGCCAGCGGGTGCTCGTCATCGGTGGCTCGGGTCACATGGGCCGGTGGTTCGTGCGCTACCTCGGGGCCCAGGGCTTCACGGTCGAGATCGCCGATCCCGCGGGTGACAGCCCGCCGGGCGTCGTCCACCACCGGGACTGGCGCACCGTCGAGCTCGACCACGAGCTCGTGGTGGTGGCCGCGCCGATGCGAGCGTCCGCCGAGATCCTCGAGCAGATGGCGGCGTCACCGCCCAGAGGCGTGGTGTTCGACATCGGGTCGCTGAAGAGCCCGCTGCGCAAGTCGCTCCACGCCCTGCGAGCGGCGGGCGGCAACGTCACCTCGGTGCATCCGATGTTCGGCCCCGATACCGAGCTGCTCAGCGGCCGCCACGTGATCTTCGTCGACGTCGGCGCGCCCCAGGCCACCGCGGCCGCGCGCGCGCTGTTCGAGCCGACGATGGCCACCCTCGTCGAGATGGACCTCGAGAGCCACGATCGGCTGATCGCGTACGTGCTCGGCCTGTCGCACGCGCTCAACATCGCGTTCTTCACCGCGCTCGCCGAGAGCGGCGAGGCCGCGCCGCGCCTCGCGACGCTGTCTTCCACCACGTTCGACGCCCAGCTCGGCGTCGCCGCGAAGGTCGCCGCGGAGAACCCGGATCTCTACTTCGAGATCCAGACGCTCAACGACTACGGCACCGAATCGCTCGCCGCGCTGCTCTACGCCGTCGAGCGACTGCGCTCGGTGGTGCGCGCGAACGACCTCGATGGGTTTCGCGGGCTCATGGGGCGCGGCCATGCCTACCTGCAGGAGCGCGAGCGCCGGTGAGCTACAACATCCCGTTCGCGCGGAACCAGGCGATCGCGTCTCGCAGTGCCGGCTCGAGTGGGCTCGCGACATAACCGAGCTCGCGTGCCGCCTTGTCGCTGCGGAACCGGAAGCGATCGGTGTACGCGTAGCGGACCTGCGTGGAGTTGAGGAGCGGCTCGCCGCCGCGGGCCTCGACGAGATCGCCCCAGCGCCCGACCAGCGAGGCGACCACGCGTGGGACGCGGAGGCGGGGCGGTCGGGTGCCTGCGACCCGCGCGATCGCACGCATCACGTCGCCGTACGTCAGGTCGTGGCCCGCGAGGATGTAGCGCTCGCCACGCCGGCCGCGCTGCCATGCCGCGATCATCCCGCGCGCCACATCTCGGACGTCGACGAAGTTGTTCCAGCCCGGCGTCCAGCCTGGCACGCGCCCACGCACGGCGTCGATGATCAGCTTGCCGGAGCTCGGCTTGGCATCGCGGGGCCCGAACATGTAGGTCGGGTTCACGATCACCGCATCGATCCGCGCACCGGCGGCCTGCACGACCTGCTCTGCCTGGTGCTTGGTGGTCGCGTAGGCATCGACCAGCCCCTCGACGTCGAAGTTCCAGGTCGCGGTCTCGTCGCACGGCCGGCCATCCGTCGAGAGTCCCACGGCGACGACCGAGGACGTGTGGACCAGCCGCGGCACGCCGGCGGAGATCGCGGCCTCGATCACGTTCGCGGTGCCGGTGACGTTGGCGGCCGTCATCTCGGCCGTCACCTCGCGCTTGACGCTGACCTGTGCGGCACAGTGAAACACGGCCGCGCAGCCGGTGAACGCGCGGCGCAGCGCCTCGGGCGATCCGAGCTCCGCAGAGGCCCACTCGATCGCGAGGTCATCGAGGTGGTGGATCTTCGTTCCAGCCCGCCGGGTCGCGACGACTGTGTGGCCCAGGGCGACGAGCGCCGCGGCGAGGTTTCCGCCAAGCAAGCCGCTGGCTCCGGTCAGGGCGACACGCATCGGGCCCGCAGCTTACCCGCCCGGTCGATGCCGTTGGCGACGGTTGTCCGGCTACCTGGCCGGCTACCTGGCCGGCCACCGGACAGTGGCGAGCCGATCGGCCGGCAACCCGTAAGTTGTCTGAATTGCACGATCGTGACGCGGCGCAACACTTGCTCGAACCGCCGGGATGCGTCGCCTGTCCGCGGTTATTGGCATCGTCCCAACACTGTTCGCCCTGGCAGCCTGCGTCGAGGCCGATGTGGAGGACGGGGAGACCGACTCGTTCGGGGATGGCAAGGCGGACGGCGGGATGGCAGAGGGATCACCCGAAGCGCTCGGGGTGCTCGCGCTGGTCAACGATGCTGGCTCGACCGCCGGCGCGCTGAAGAGCGGGGCCCATGTCACCTCGCGCGTCGCGACCGGGATCGTCAAGCACCGCGACGGGGCGGACGGCCTCGCCGGCACGGCCGACGACGACAGGTTCGACTCGCTCGCCGAGCTCGACGCGATCCCGTTCGTGGGGCCGGCTACGCTCGCCGCGCTGCTCGACCATGCGCGCGACCGAGGCCTGGTCCAGACCGGCGCGAAGATCGAGGTCATCTTCTCTCCCCAGCCAGCGGCGCAATCCCATAACGCGCGCATCGCGAAGCTTGTCCACGACGCGCAGCAGAGCGTCGACATCGCGATGTACAGCTACTCGGACGCCGGGATCGCGGCGGCCCTCGCCGACGCGACCGCGCGCGGCGTCAAGGTGCGCTTCCTGTTCGAGACCGCGGGTGAGGACAAGAGCCTCACCGATCCCGCGGCGCGCGCGGCCTCGCGATCCGGCAAGCTCGAAGCGGTCGGCGTCGATGTCCGCTACGTGAACAAGATCCTCCACCACAAGTTCGCGATCATCGATGGGCCACGCGACGAGGTCGCGCGCGCCTCGAGCGCGCGGATCGTGATGGGCAGCGCGAACTGGTCGAACACGGGCGCCACGGTGTTCGACGAGAACACGATGTTCATCGAGAACAGCGCCGAGCTCGGCGCGGCCTACCAGCAGGAGTTCGACGCGCTGTGGCGCGGCTCGCGTGACTTCACGGGCCCCGCACCGTCCCAGGGACAGTCCTCACTCGCCATCACGCCTGCGCAGGTGGCCGACGAGGCAGGCCTGTCCGTGCTGTTCACCCGGGACAACTTCGTCGCCTCGGGCACCGACGGCGCGACCTGGCGGGTCGACCCCGCCAAGCTCAGGGTCTCCGACGAGCTCGTCGCCGCGATCGGGCGGGCGAAGACGTCGATCCACATCGGCTCGGCGCACATCCGGCTCCGCCCGGTCGCCGAGGCGTTGATCGCGCGCAAGCAGGCCGATCCCGCGCTCGACATCCGGGTCCACCTCGATCAGCAGGAGTGGATCTCCGCGTCGGGCGACGCCAAGCAGCGCGCCGAAGTGGCCGACTGTGTGGCCCGCGCCACGACCTCGGTCGCCGAGGCCAAGTGCCGGCTCAACGACTTCCTGTTCAGCAAGGCCCTCGTCGATGCGGGCATCGAGGTTCGGTTCAAGAGCTACGCGTACCGCTGGGATGCGAGCTACGCGCTCCAGATGCACTCGAAGTACCTGATCATCGACGGCCAGGAGCTGTTCTCGGGCAGCTACAACCTGTCGATGAACTCCGAACAAGGCACGTTCGAGAACGCCCTGCACCTCAGCGGCCCGCAGTTCGCGCCGCTGATCGGCCAGTTCGAGCAGAACTTCGTGTCGATGTGGGAGCTCGGCCGCGCCGAAGGCCTGCTCGCGAAGCTCGACGCCCAGGTCTCCAATGACCCGCAGATCCCGCTGCTGTTCCCGTCGATGGCCCTCACCTGGTCCGAGCTCGACGCGCTCCGCATCCTGATCCGTCAGAACTGCACGGCCGCAGACTCGCCGGACTTCCGCAGCAACCCAGCCGCGCACAAGGTCTGCACGCGCTGAGCCTCCGGAATGCGCCGCAACGCCGCGCGGCGACGAAGCGTGACTCTCAGGCTCGTGACTCGACCGAGTCACCCACGGATCATCAAATGATCGGGCTGTCGATCGGCGCGTCGATGCCAGCGTCGTGGACAACGCTGGCATCGAGCTGTGGCTCGGAATCGCCGCACCCGGTGCCAATCGCCAGCGCCGCCACTGAACCAACCGCCGTCACGACGAGCGCCACGGGCACGATCAACCGGCGTCGCAGCAGGCCCGTCCGAAGAGAGGTCATGGGCGAAGGAGGTGTTCGCATGGTCCTCTTGTCGCATGCCGTGACGGTGAGTGCCAGACCTCGCCGTGCGACGCCTCGATCACGACCCGGCGCGATGTGGCAGGACCTCACGCCGCGGCGCGGGGCTCGACCGGCAGCCCCAGCAGGGAGCGCACGGTGACGAGCGGGGTGGACCAGTGGTCCTCCCACGGGAACACCGCGAGGCGCTCGGCGCGGTGACCGGTCCTGGCGGCGGACATCACGTCGAGCACGATCCGTGGCTTCGCGCGCGTGCCGCGGAGAATCCCGAGCGCCGCAAGGATCAGCGCGCTGGGTGCGCGCAGCTGCGCGAAGGTGAACGCCTGCAGCGCTACCTCGCTCGCAGGATCGGTCTCGTATCCGGTCACCACGTGCCAGAGGTCGTGGGTCTGGCGCAGCCGCTGGATGGCGTAGGCCGCGCGCGGGTCCGTGACCTCGGTCGGGGCCGCTTCGAACACATCAGGCGACAGCCCGTGCGTGCGCAGGAACTCGGCATACGCGCGACCGAGCGTCCCGGCGGGGAGCGCCGCGAGCGCGTCGAGATCGACTGACTTCGTGTCGATCAGCCGGTGCTCGGCGTACAGCCGCTGGCCCTGCGGATCATCGAAGAAGTGGTGCAGCTTGCCCGGCATCGAGCCCGCGTTCGCGTACAGGCTGAACACCAGGACCTGCTCGGTCTGCTCGGGATCGACCAGCACGCGGGCGAGCGCCGCGAGGGCCCTCCGCCAGCGCTCGTGCGCCGGGAGTCGCGAGATATCGGTGGGGGGAGTCGTCGAGGGAGCTACGGTGGGCTGGGGGGTCATCTTGCTCTCGTTGTTGTCACGATGATAATAAGTCGCAGCTTGGTACTGTCAACGTGAAAATAACGCCGCGCACCCGGGGGCTCGGCCCCCCCTGACGATGCGCTCGAGATCCACGGCACGCCACGCAAGCCTCCGATATCATCAGCTTGCCAATGGCCCGCAGAGTGTTGCCGAACCGCGTGCGATCGCTGCGACCGCGGACATCTCAGCCGGCCCGGCCGGCCCGGCCAGCTCGGCCAGCCCGGCCAGCCCGCCCAGTTCCGGTTCCCTCGCCACGGCGCCGGCGCGCCCCGGAGCTCGCGCGTCAGGAGATCCTCGATGCCGCCGAGCGCGTGTTCATCGAGTTCCAGCCAGATCAGGTCGGGCTCAAGGAGGTCGCACGCGAGGCCGGGGTCAGCCATGCGCTGATCACTCACTACTTCGGGACCTACGCCGGGTTGATCGAGGCCGCACTCGAGCGTCGCCTGCGGGCCATCCGCGAGTCGGCGCTGCTGCGACTCCGGCAGGCAGGCGCGCTGTCACGGCCCACCGAGCTGCTCGCCGTGCTGTTCAGCGCGCTCGACGATCCGGTCCACCTCCGGCTCACCCGCTGGCTGCTTGCGAGCGAGCGACCGTCCGCAGTCCACGCGTTCGCGCTCCGCGATCATGGCTTGCAGATCATCGCGCATCAGGTCGCGTCCGCGATGCACCCCGACCCCGGCCGCGCGCTGATCGCCAAGGTCGAGATCGCGCTGCTGACCGCGGTCTCCGCGGCGTACGGCTACGCGATCGGCAAGCACGCGTTCGTCGCCGCGCTCGGCCGCACCGCGTCGGCAGAGCTCGACACCGAGGTCCTCCGCGGCCTCGCGGCCATGCTCGAGGCCCACCTGCGCTCGGGCGACGAGTCCTGAGCGCGATCGCCGGCGTCGCGCGAACGTCCTGCCATCCGCGGCAGCGCTGCCGTTCGTGGCACCGAGGGGTGCATTCGAATCGCGCACTTGCGCTGGCATGGTCGCTGCTGTTGCCGGGGCCATGACCACCCAGACCTCCTCCAAGCTCTCGCCCCACACCACCTGGCTCTTCGCGTTCGGATCGATCGTCGCCGGCATCGCCAGCTCGTACGCGCTGTCCGGCTTCGGCCAGAAGGTCACGGCCGGTGTCTATTTCGCGATCGTCGCGATCGGAGGCTTCGCTTCGACCTACGCGACGCGCGCGCGCACGGGCCATGCGGTGCTCGCGTTCCTGACCGCCGCCGCCGTCGCCGCGGTGGCGTACTTCTTCCTGGTCGACGCGGTGTTCCGGCAGGCGACGACCACGATGTCGGACGCGGTGTCAGGTGGCGCGGCGCACACCCAGGGCGTCGCTGCCGGCGCAGCGATGGGCAAGACGTTCGGCATCTTCGTCGCGGTGATCGTGTTCCTCGAGACGATCGTGGCGGGCATCGGGGGTGCCCTCGCGGGTGCGAAGAGCCGCGGCGCCGGTGGGCTCGCCGCGCTCGGCTCGCTCGCCAAGTCGGCGCGCTAGCAGGTTGACCTCGAACCGCTCCGCGTTTCTCAGCAGCCTGCGTGCCCGGGCGCGCAATCCGCAGCCCACCGAGCGCCGCGCGGACAGCCACGGCCTTGCGACATCGATGCAGCTGCGCGTGGGGACGGGCACGCGGTGGCGCAGTCCTTGCTCGGCTCACGGTGAACGCAACTGGGAGCCCGTCCATGTCGTCGAACTGCGCAGCCGGTGGATCCACGAGCGTTCGCGTCGCGTGGTGCGCCGCGCTTGCCGCTGGTTGCACGACGGCCGCGGCCGGTCCCGATCCGGCCAAGGTCGCCACCCATGGAGCCGCCCCGTTCGCGGTCCAGCTCGAGCGCCTGGCGAAACTGCAGCACGGGATCGATCTGATCGCCCCACCGGCCGGAGTCGATCCGGTGGTGTGGCAGGCCATGATCCCGAAGGATAACCAGCCGACCGCGGCGAGGATCGAGCTCGGTCGCAAGCTGTACTTCGAT
>JAGSPR010000239.1 GCA_018262455.1 Deltaproteobacteria bacterium
CGCCGTCACGCCCGCGGCGTCGTCGCGACCGACCGGCGCGGTGCCGAGCCGCCGCCCCGCGCCCGCGAACGCGGCGTCGAACCGCGCGCGATCGGCGGCGTGCTCGATCGCGTCGCCCAGCCAGGCGCTCACGGCCGGAACGCAGTGTCGTTCCACGATGCCACGAAGCTGCTCGATCACCGGCCGGGACACCATCGTGGCCCGACCGTACCGCGACTCGAGAGCCAGGTCGATCCGGCCCGGTCCGATGATCCTGTACGGTGGCGCATGGCCGCAGAGATCGAGCGCAAGTACCGCGTGGACGGCGCGCGCTGGAAGCCGAGCGACGAGGGGACCCTGTTCCAGCAGGGCTACCTGAGCTCCCACAAGGAGCGCACCGTCCGGGTCCGCATCGAGGGTACCGTCGGCAAGCTCACGATCAAGGGCCTCACGACCGGGGTCACGCGCGTCGAGTTCGAGTACGGGATCCCCGTCGAGGACGCCGCCGTGATGTTGCGCGACCTGTGCGAGCGCCCGCTGATCGAGAAGCGCCGTCACGTCGAGACCTACGAGGGCAAGACGTGGGAGATCGACGTCTTCCACGGCGACAACCTTGGCCTGGTGATCGCCGAGATCGAGCTTCTGTCCGAGTCCGAGCCGTTCGCGGTCCCACCCTGGGCCATCGAGGAGGTCTCGCACGATCCGCGCTACTACAACGCCAACCTCGTGAGCTCGCCGTTCCGGTCCTGGTCGAGCTGAGCGGTTGCCCGGCGGAACCAGCGTCCACGTTGCCGTGGCTCGGTCAGCCCGCCGCGCGCGCCAGCCAGCCGTCGACCGCGGCGAGCAACTCGCGGTTGCCGTCCTGGTGATAGGCCGCCAGGGCGCGCGTGCACGCGGGGATGGTCGCGAGGAAGCGCGGCACCACGCCGGGCTCGCCCGGCTCCGC
Source organism: Deltaproteobacteria bacterium (assembly GCA_018262455.1). The sequence goes on from JAGSPR010000239.1 coordinate 926, forward strand.
CGCCCACATGCCGTAGCCCTCGCGCTCGAGGTAGCGCGCGTTGAGCATCTGCTCGAACTGGCCGGCGAGCGGGATCGCGAGCATCGGCTTGCCGAGGAACACCGCCTCGCCCATCAGGGTGAACCCGCCGCCGGCGATCACGCCACGGCAGGTCGCGAGGTCTTCGATGAAGCCGGCCTCGCTGAACGGCAGGAACCGGAGCTTGCCCTCGCAAAGCTCCTCGGTCAGCCCCGGTCGCATGCCATAGATCCGACACTCGATGCCGGTCTGGGCGAGCGCGCTCTGTAACGCTTCGTTCGCGCCCGACTGATAGACCAGCAGGTGCTCGCCCGGGCGCGCCGTCGCGCTCAGGATCTCGGGCCGCAGGATCGGCGGAAACAGGTAGGTGTCCGGCTTGCGCGGCGGTGGCCGAAAAAACGAGGTGATGAAGTAGGCGTCGCAGCCCGGCAGCTTGGTCTTGATGAAGGCCTTGGTCAGCTGGAACGCGACCTTGTTGTCCTCGATGATGTCTGCGGGGAGCGTGCAGCGATGGATCACCTGCATGTTGTCGATCGACAGGATCGGCAGGCGATGGGTCTTGCCATAGAAGTAGGACCACGACTCGAAGTCGCTGATCACGACCTCGGGCTCGAACGCGGTGATCAGCTCGAAGTACGCCGCGATGTTGCGCGGCAGCCCGAGCACGCCGCCCAGCACGTTGCTCCACAGCGTCTTGCCGCGGCGGACGCGGTTCTCCTCGAGGATCATGTGGAGCCCGTGGATCTTGTTGACGCCCTCGAAGCGCTTGGCCAGAAACTCGGCCGCGCGCCCCGACGCCATGATCTCGACCTCGTGCCCACCCGCGATGAGGTGCTCGAGCACCACCCGCGATCGCATCGCATGGCCCATTCCTTCGCCGGTCACGCCGTACAGAATCCTCATCGCGCGCGATACTAGCGAGCGTGAGACGTCGCGTGTGGTGCGAAACGCTGCCGTTCGACGAGCTCGCGCGCCCGCCCCTCGCCGCCCTGCTCGCGCGTCATCAGATCGATCTGCTGCTCGCCGTCCGCCCCTGGCAGCTCGCCGAGGTGCCAGAGGTCGTGCGCCGGCTCCAGGGCGCGGGGGTGTTCGTCGCCCTGTGGCCCATGCTCGCCGATGCCGACGGCCGGTGGGCCAGCGCCAGCTCCCACCGCAGGTTCATCCCGTTCGCCGACGAGCTGCTCGCGTGCGTCCCGTTCGCCGACGAGCTCGTGCTCGATTTCGAGCCGCCACTCCCGCAGCTTACCCGCTGGAAGGATGGCCGCCCGACCTGGCGTCAGACGCCGTCCCCGCCCACCTATCGCGCCGCCCGCACTTCCTATGGCTCCGCGGTCGCGCGCTGGCGGACGAGCCACCGGATCACCACCGCGGTGATGCCGCTGCTCCCGTTCGAGCTCGGCGGCGAATGGCTCCAGCGCCTGCTCGGGACGCCCGCCTCCGCGCTCGCGGTCGATCGCCACAGCGTCATGGCCTATAGCTCGCTCTTCGAGGGCTGGTCCCGTGGCGTCGTCAACCGCCGGCGCGCCGAGGCCCTGCTCGTCGGCTGCGCCCACCTCACCCGACTCCGGTTCGGCCCGCGTGCGGCGCTCTCGCTCGGCACCGTCGGCACCGGGGCGTTCGGCGACGAGCCGTGCTACCGCGACGTGGGCGAGCTCGCGCGCGACATCGCGATCGCCCGCCGCGCCGGGATCGACGAGCTCTCGCTGTTCGATCTCGGAGGCATCGTGCGACGCCCGCCGGCCGAGGCGTGGCTCGAAGCGTTGTGCGCCGACTGAGCGCGAGCAACGCCTGCGCTTACGGCACTGCCGCCGAGCTCTGGGGTCAGAGGTACTTGTTGCAGGGCGCGCAGAACATCCGGCCGTACTGAGCCACCCAGGTCGACGGGGTCGCGCACGTCGGACAGGGTGCGCCTTGCTGCGGTTGCTGCGGCGGCTGATACATCTGCTGCTGTGGCGGCTGAGACGGCTGCGGTGCGTAGCCCTGCGGCGCGTAGCCTTGCGGCGCGTAGCCCTGCGGCGGCGGCGCGTAGCCCTGCGGCGCGTAGCCCTGCGGCGCGTAGCCCGGCGGCGCGTAGCCCGGCGGCGGGTAGCCTTGCTGCGGCGGGTACATGCCCATCGGCGGCCGCATCATCATCGGACGCATCGCCTGCGGCGGCCGTGGCCGCGTCATCCCCATGATGCTGCCGGCCAGGGTGGCCGCCCCGCCCGCGAAGAACACCCCCGCGCCGTACGCGAGCGATGAGCCCCCGGTGCGGAACAGGAAGAACAGGCCAAACAGCAACGCCGCCGCGACGATGCTCATCGTGACGACCGCCAGCACGCTGCGGAACGGCCGGAACAGCTTGATCGCGGTGATCACGCCCAGCACGGCGCTGCCAAGCACCAGCACGAACTCCAGCAGGCTGATCAGGTTGAAGGCGCCTCCCCCTCCGCTGAAGATCGACTCCGATCGGCAGGTCCCCTCGAAGCAGCTCTCGCCTCGGATCAGGCCGAACGAGAACGAGTAATCACCGCCACGCATCGAGACCCACGAGCCGGACACCGCGGCAAACAGCAGCAGGGCCGCTCCGATGAACAGCAGGATCGACGCGATGGGCGATGGTTTCACGCAGGACCTCCGGGCCGGACCCTACACGACCCGGCGGCCCGAGGAGCAACTATCGTCCCGTCCGGGACGCGACCACGACCGAGCTTCCTCCCCGCAACCGACGTAAGGAGCACGACCAGATCCACAGCCGGCTGCTCGTAGCGAACCGGCTTCGCACGCGAACCTCGACTCAACCGACTTCGATCATGTTACCGCTCCGCTCATGACGATGCAGCAGGACGAGGACGGCGGGTTGGCACAGGAGGAAGCGGAGCTCGTCGAGGCCGCGAAGCGTGCGTACGCGATGGCGGCGGCGATCGCACCAGCCGCCGGCCAGGTCACGCCGGCGGAGGTCGAGACGCTGCGCGTCGCGCTCGACGAGGTCCTGGACCTGACGGAGGCCGGACTCGCGGCCGCGCCCAACGACGACGAGCACGATGCCACGAGCCGCCTGCTCGCGTTCGTGTACGCCCGGTGTGCCGCGGTCGCGATCGCCGCCGGTGATGACAGGACCGCACACCGCTGGCTCGGCCTCGCGGAGCAGCTTGCGGTCGAGGTCGAGCTCAGGGACGAGCTCACCGCGGCGCGCAGCAACCTCGAGCGCTATCGCATGCTCGTGCACGGCCGCAACCTCATGGCGCACGGCCAGCACCGCGCCGCGCGCAAGCTCTGGACCGAGCTCGCGAAGACTTCCACGACCGACACGATCGCGCGATCGGCTCGCCAGGAGCTCGATGCACCGCGCCCGCTGCGGAATGGCGAGCTGCCTGGGCTGGGCTCCTACAACGGCTTCGGCCTCGGGTTCTACGGCAGTCGCGATCACTCGCCCGACCACTCGTACGTCACGACCCACTGCGTGACGGCCCTGTTCATTCCGCTGATTCCGATCGGTGCCTATCGCGTCCGCCGCGAGGGTGATTCGTACATGGTGATGGCGCGCGAGCGACTCTCGTTGTTCGCGAGGATCGCGCGGCTCGCGATCGCCGCGTCGGTCGTCCTCGCGATCACCGGCTTCGCATTGCATCACCACTACAACGATCCCGTTCGGCTCGCCCGCATTCACTTCGACGAGACCCTCGAGGCCGCGTCGTCAGGCGATCCGGAGGCCGGGCTGCGCGGCATCGATGCCGAGCTCGCGAGCGATCAGGTGTTCCGGATCGGGACCGAGCGCACCGAGCGCGCGGGCGCCGCCGTGGTGACGCTCACCGCCGGGTACGTGGCCAGGCCGTTCACGCGCGACAGCCTCGATCAGGCGAGCAGGGTCGTGGGGCGCTATCAGGCGCTACCCGATCTCGCGAAGGGGGGCGTCGCCCGGGACGCCGTGCTCGCGAGCCTCGACGGCTGGATCCAGCAGCTCGGTGACGGCGCAGACACTGCCGAGGCGCGGCTCGTGTTGCTGCGCCACGAGGCCGAGGTCGCCGACCCGGCGCGGGCGCCGAAGATCGCATCACGGATCACCGCCGCGCGGATCGCGGTCGCGAGCGCGAACGAAGCCGAGTGGCCCGTCGAGTCCCTCGCGATCCTCATGGAGGAGCCCAGCGCCGAGGCGATCGGGCGAGCCGATCAGATCATCGCGCGGCTGGTCGATTCGCCATCGCTGCTCGTCGACGCCGGCCACGACCTCGACAGCTGGCTCGGCGCGACGACCGTTGCCGAGCTGCGCGCGCGCGTCGAGACGCAGCGCGCCCTCGCGACCCACGCCCAACCCGAGCTCGAGCCCGAAACGCTGACGACCGCGCAGCTCGCGGCGATGGCGAAGCAACGCCCGTGGGATCAGCTCGTCATCCTGCGTCTCGCACGCGACGAGGCGAGCGCCAACCAGCTCGACGCGGCTGCCGCGCGCCTCGCCGGGATCGGCAAGCCGGGCATGATGATCCGCGACGCGCGCATGCTGCTCGGACAGCTCGCGAGCGCGAACGGCAAGCTCGACCAGGCGGACGCGTTGCTGTCGAGCCTGCTCGGCTCGCGGCTCCAGCGCTACCTCGCGGCCGGCGCCAAGCTCGATCAGGCGCTCACCGCGGTGCAAGCGCGGATCAAGCAGCAGCTCGACACCGGCTCGATCCCCGATGACCTGCGCCGCAAGTACGAGGCGCTGGCCGGCGAGGAGGAACGCGCGGAGCTGATCAAGACCTGGGCCGGCGAGATGATCGGCGCGGATGGCGCGGTGAACGCGGCCCGCGAGGCGCACGACGCGCTTTCGGACATCGTGCCGGTCTCGCTCGCGGTCGGCACCGTCAAGTTGCGCCGCGCGCAGGCGATGCCCGACGGCCCGGCGCGCAGTGTGCTGCTCGTCGAAGCCGAGCGCACGTACCTCGCGATCCGCAGCGACGCCGAGGGACAACCCGCGTTCCGGCTCGGGCTCGGCGAGATCTACGCCCGGCTCGGCAAGGTGAAGGAGTCCGAGGCCGAGTTCGCCGCCGTCCTCGCGACGGGTGCCCCGTTGCTCAGCCTGCAAGTCGCGCAGATCTACCGCAGCATCGGAAGTACCGAGCGCGCCAAGCAGGTCGCCAACCAGGTCTTCGCGGACGGCAATGCGGATGCCGGGCAGAAGAGCCACGCCGCCGTGCTGCTCGCGCTGATGAGCGACGACGAGGAAGGCGAGAGCTGGTTCCACAAGGCCGATCAGACCGACCCGTTCGTGCGCACGTCGCTGCTCGAGCTCGAAGCCTCGCGCCTGCTACGGCAGAACAAGCGAGCGGAGTGTGCCGCCAAGTTCGCCGAGGCGGCAAAGGCTCACCTCGCGACGGCGAGTGCGGCGAGCATCGCGGGCTACAACAATGCCGCGGTCGCCCACCGTGGCAGGTTCGCGTGCAGCGGAGACCTCGGCGCGCTTGCAGAAGCCGAGGCAGCGTTCGAGAAGGCATATCGCGCCAGCCGGGAGAGCCCGATCATCGTCGGGAACTTCGCTCGCGACCTCGAGACGAACGGTCGCATGCGCGTCATCGGTAAGCGGATCGACCTCCGAGCGTTCCAGCCGACCGAGTCCGACGTCGAAGAGCTGATCGATCAGTTGCTGGACAGCCCCGAGCACGATGCAATTCTGGCCGACCTTGCCGCGGATCGCGGGATCCGCCGTGGCGATCAGGTGTTCGCGGAGTACGAGGTACTCGCGTCGAGCAGCCCGGCCCCCTACAAGCATCGGTTCGACCAGGCGATGGAGCGGCGCGACGAGGTTGCCGCTGCAGCCGTGCTCGATCGCACGCGCAAGGCCAAAGCGCTGGACGTCAGCGAGGACACGCTCTCCCGCGAGAAGTGGCTGAGCGGGGCATCCGATGCCAAGTACCTCGAGGTTCATGCAAGCTACCTCGCCCGCCTCGAGGCCGTGGCGGCGAACCCGAAGCTCGATCCGAAGACGCGCGCAGCCGTTTCCTTCCTGGCCGCGCGCTCGCTGGAGCTTCAAGGGCTGCTCAAGGCAGACGTCGCGCTACTTCGACGCGCGCGGACGAGCGCGCAGCAGGCCATGAAGTTGTGGCCCGCGCTCGATGGCAACGACGTCATCATCGACGCCCTGATCGACGAAGCCGCATTCGGTGGAGACGCGAAGTCGTGGCTTGCCCTGCGCCGAGAACGCACCACGGCTGCGGCCCTGACGAAGCTGGCTTCCGACGGGTCACCGCTCGTCGTCCCGATCAAGGCTTCCAGCCAGTGGGCCGAGATCGCGAGCCACGCCCGGGCGAATCCGACGCGTCCGGGGATCAACACGCTGCGCCTCGCGCGCCTGCTCGGAGATCCAGCGCTCGAGGCGAAGGCCAGGCCTGCGCTCGAGGACAAGCTTGGCAGGATGAGCCGCGAGCTCGCGTTGATCCTCGCTCCGGCGAACGCGACCGCGACCGTGAAGGAAGACCTCGCGTACTACGATCAACGATGATCGCGGCCCGGGCACGCGACGCTCGCGCCGTGATCACGGCACTGGCTCGACGCACTTGACGAGCTCGCCGACGCCGACCGTGCGCCGCGGGTCATCGAGGGTCGCTGCGCTCGGCGCCGGGCACGTCTGCTGCACGACCGCCGCGGCCTCGCCGGCGATCTTCGCGGGCCGAAATCGCAGCCGCTTCACGTGCACGCGCGCACGCTCGGCCTGGGTCGGCGTGCGGATCCCCGCGACGAGCGTGGCCGCGCGCCGGGCGGCCCCCTGGCCGGTGATCTCGAGCCAGATGTCGGCGCGCGGACCGCGCACGACCACCACGTGCGCACCGGGCGTCGGCTGCCGCGTCGCGAAGGCGAGCTCCTCGTCGAGTGCTTCGCGGGTGGCCGGCACGACGCTCGGGTCGACCCGCTCGATCGGGTCGCGAGCGATCCCGGTCACGACGAGGTGGCCCGCGACCTGGTGATCTCGCCGGTCCCGCAACGAGCCGATCAGGAGATCGCCGCGTGGCGAGCCTTCGATCGTGGCCTTGTACGCCTTGCCCTGGCCGTCGATCGTGACGCCGATCGCCAGCGAGACGGCGTTGTCGTCGATCACCGCGGCGACTCGCGGGTCGCCGCCGATCACGATCCCGTCGAGGTGCTGGCGGTAGCGATCGCGGGCAAGCTCGCCGCCGGACCGCCCTGCGATCACGAGGGCGACCCGCGACAGCCGCTGCAGCAACGTCGGATGCTCATCGTCACCGCGCGGATTGAAGCGGGCGACCGCGCGGAGCATGTCGAGCATCGCTCCCGGCTCGTAGCCGGCCGCGATCACGTAACCGACCGCGCGCTCGTCGGCGATCGACTCGAGGGCACGCCGCCAGCTCAGCTGCTCGGCGTCGCCGCGCCCCTCGAGCCACCTCCCTGTCCGCGCCTCGACATGTGCGAGCTCGTGAGCGAGCACCGCCGCGAGCGCCGCTTCCGAGTCGAGCGCGGCGAGCAGGTCGTGGTTGATGTGGATCGCGTCGCTGGGCGCGGCCCATGCCGTGCCCGTCGCGGTCATCCTCACCACCGGCGCGACCGTCAACCGGTTGGCGCGGATCAGCCGGGCGAGGACCGCCGCGACGTAGTCGTGCACCGCCGGGTCGTCGTAGACCAGCAGCGGCGAGGTGCGGGTCACTTGATCGCGAGCCCACACCCGGCACGCCTGATAGTCGGTGCAGTGCGCCCCGACCCGCGCGCCGAGAAACGTGGGCCGGCCGCAGGCGGCCAGCGCCACCCCGACGAGCGCGACGCTAGTGCGCATACCCGACCGCGTCGGAGAACTTGAGGTCGACCTCGTGGGTGGCTCGGGTCGCACCGTCCATCCTGACGTCGATCCCGTGGTCCTCGCCCCACAGCCGCAGGCGCTCGCGGGCTCGGTCCACCGCGATCGCCGAATAGCGGCGGCCGGTCGAGATCCCGAGCGATGCGGCGACAGCTCGACCCGCGGGCCACGGGATCTCCACCACGCCGTAACGATAGGCGGTCCCCTGGTCGATACTGACGCGGATCGCGACGCGAGCGCGCCGGCGGTCGAGCTGCACGACGGGCGCGTGGATCTCCGCGCTATAGCCGAGGTCCATGTACGCGAGCGCGAGCGCGTCGAGGTTCGCCTTGAACAGCTCGGCGTCGTAGCGCGCGCCGATCGCGTTCACGGTGCCACCGCGGCGGCCGAGCCGGCGGACGACCTCGGCGCGGGGCAGCGCGTCGCCGCCAACGACCTCGATCTGCTCGATCACGTAGCGGCGTCCGGGATCCGCCATCACGCACAGCTCGCCGCCCGAACGTCGAACCTCGATCGCGGCATCGAGATAGCCCGTGCTCCGCCATCTCTCGAGCGCATGACGGCGCACGCGCTCGATGCGGATCGGATCGGCAAGCGAGCCGGTCAGCGCGGCCAGCTCGCCGAGCGCCGGATCGTCACGGTGCGGCATCGTGACCCGGCTGACGACGGCGAGCGGCGTGAGTACAAACGCGAGCGCGACGCCGTCCTGTTCCACGCCTGCCCGCACCGCCGCGGTGGCAAAGCCGAGCGTGACCAGCAGCGCGAGATCGCGCCGGACCGCGTCGACCGCCAAGGGCTCGCCGAGGCGCGAACCAAGCGCCCGGGCGATCTCGCCCTGCGCGAGCGCTGGCGCGCCGACGATCTCGACGGCGCGGATCGGCCGCCCTTCGATCGACGTCAGACCGCCAGCAGCTTCCACTCCCGCTGCATCGGGGCTGGTTGACGGTTCCGCGTGACAAGCGGCGACGGCCGGCGCGCGGACGGCCGGGTGGCCACACGCCGCGACAACCAGCATGGCTGCGATCCGCACCACAGTCCGGACGGAGCCGGTCTGGGCGAGTCGCAATCGATCAGAACGGAATGTCGTCGAGGTTCCGGCTCTCGTCGCTGGGGCGCGCGTCGTACTCGCGGGGCGGCGCCGCCTCGCGGTCGAAGCCGTCCCCACCGTCACGCGAGTTGCGGCGTCCGTTCGACGCGCTCGCGCGCATCGGCTCGACCTTCCAGACGTCGAGGCTGTTGAAGTACTTGACCTCGCCGGACGGGCTCTTCCACTCGCGGCCACGCAGGCTGAAGTCGATGCGGACCTCGTCGCCGACCTGGAGGCGGTCGAGCTGCGCGCAGCGATCGCCGGTCAGCTGGAACAGCACCGTCTGCGGGTACTTCGGATTGTCCAGC
>JAGSPR010000240.1 GCA_018262455.1 Deltaproteobacteria bacterium
GGCAACATCGGCCTCATGAAGGCCGTCGACAAGTTCGAGTACAAGCGCGGCTACAAGTTCTCGACGTACGCGACGTGGTGGATCCGCCAGGCGATCACCCGCGCGATCGCCGACCAGGCCCGCACGATTCGCATCCCGGTCCACATGATCGAGACGATCAACAAGCTCGTCCGCACGACGCGCTACCTCGTTCAGGAGCTCGGCCGCGAGCCGACTCCCGAGGAGATCGCCGAGCGCATGGAGCTGCCGCTCGACAAGGTCCGCAAGGTCCTGAAGATCGCCAAGGAGCCGATCTCGCTCGAGACGCCGATCGGTGAGGAGGAGGACAGCCACCTCGGTGACTTCATCGAGGACAAGTCGATCATCTCCCCGAGCGAGAGCGTGATCTCGGTGAACCTCGCCGACCAGACCCGCAAGGTGCTGGCCACGCTGACGCCGCGCGAGGAGAAGGTCCTCCGCATGCGGTTCGGCATCGGCGAGAAGAGCGATCACACGCTCGAAGAGGTCGGCCAGGACTTCGAGGTCACCCGCGAGCGCATCCGCCAGATCGAGGCGAAGGCGCTCCGCAAGCTGCGGCACCCGTCGCGCAGCAAGCGCCTCAAGGCATTCGTCGAGAACTGACGGGCTCGGCGCGCGGCGCGCGGCGCGGAAGATCAGCAGGTCCGACGTGCGGAACAGGGGCCCGGTGACCACGCCGGGCCTCGGCTTTCGATAGGATCGCCCGGTGGGTTTCTGGGCCACGATTGTGTCGTACCTGTGGTTCGCGCGAACCCCGTTCCTGATCGTCGCGTACTTCGTGACCGTCGCGCTCGTGCGGCGGATCCCGAAGACCGAGCTCGAGCGCTATCACATGCGTGCAGCGGGCACGCTGATCGTCGGACACCTGGTGGCCGTCGCGATCGGCGCCGGTCAGGCCGAGGGCGGCTACGACGACACGATCGCGGAAGTCTCGGCACTCGCGTTCCAGCTGCTCGCGTTCCTGTCGCTCGGCATGACCGTCGCCTTCCGGGCACTGCTCCCGCGGATCGGCTTCACGCTGCCACGGATCATGATCGACCTGCTGACGTTCGTCGGCGTGCTGGTCATCTTCATCGTCGTGGGCAAGCGTGCGGGGTTCTCGGTCGCCGGCCTCATCACGACCAGCGCGGTGCTGACGGCCGTGATCGGCTTCTCGTTGCAGGACACGCTCGGCAACGTGATGGGTGGCCTCTCGGTCCAGCTCGACAAGTCGATCAAGGTGGGAGACTGGGTGGCGCTCGGCCCCAACCTGCCGACCGGGAAGGTCACCGAGATCCGGTGGCGCTACACCGCGATCGAGACGCGCAACTGGGACACCGTGATCGTCCCGAACGGCACGCTGGTGAAGAGCCAGATCACGATCCTCGGCCGGCGCACCGGCGAGCCGATCCAGACCCGCCGCACGATCGACTTCTTCGTCGACTTCCGCACGCCCCCGACCGAGGTGATCACGGCCGTCGAGGAGGCGATCCGCAAGGATCCGGTCGCCAAGATGGCGCGCGAGCCCGCACCCCACGTGCTGTTCCTGGGCGTTCGCGACAGTTATGCCAACTACGTGGTTCGCTACTGGCTGACCGATCTCGCGACCGACGACCCGCCCGACAGCGCGGTCCGGACCCGGGTGTGGTTCGCGCTCCGGCGCGCGGGCATCCCGATGTCGATCCCGGCGAGCACGGTGTTCCTGACCCACGAGACCCCGGAGCGCGAGTCCCGCAAGGCGGAACAGGAGCTCGCCCAGCGGATGAATGCACTCGGCTCCGTCGATCTGTTTCGCGGCTTACCCGAGAACCTGCGCAAGGATCTCGCCGACCAGCTGGTCTACATGCCGTTCGCCGCCGGTGAAGCGGTGACGCGCGAGGGGGATCGCGACGATGGGCTCTACATGCTCGTCAAGGGTGAGGCCGTGGTGCGCATCGGGGCCGGCGACGATGCCCGGGAGGTTGCCTCCCTGATCCCCGGCCAGTTCTTCGGCGAGATGTCGCTGATGACCGGCGAGGCCCGGACCGCCAGCGTCGTCGCGATGACGGACGTGGTGTGCTACCGGGTCGACAAACCTGCCTTCCAGCACATCCTGCGCGAGACCCCATCGATCGCCGACCAGATCGCGGATGTCCTGGTGACGCGACGGACCGCGCTCTCGGCCGTCCGCGACGAGCGCGATGATCTCAAGCGCAACCGGACCGAGACGGCGAAGCAGGATCTGCTCGGTCGGATCCGAGGCTTCTTCGGAATCAACGACGCCCACTAGCCCTGGAGACACCTCCGTGGTCCGACCGTGTGCGTAGCTCGTTATGCACCTGGCGAGCTCTTACACACCCAGATGGGCGTGAGTGACTAGACCCGAGCGTCAGCGGGCGGCTCACCGGCCGCGATTTCGTGCACTTGTCCGCGTCCAGCACCTGGCACAGCGAGTGCTCAGGAGACCACTCGCACCTATGACCGATCGCGAAGCAAAGTCCCGTGCGGTGAAGATCCTCGCGAAGTCGATCTACCGGGACCTCGAATCGCAGGGATTTGACGAGAAACAGATCGTCTCGCTCGCGACCGAGCTCATCAGCGAGGTCACCAGCAAGATGTCGCGCACGACCGAGAAACTCCAGCTCGCGTAAGTGCGCCATCACGTTGCGTCGCGCTGCGGCAGTCGATCTGCACTCGTGATTCTGCGCCTGCGCTGCGGCTAGCTCTGCTGCGCGATCCGATCTAGGGTGCGCGCCATGGCGAAGGTCCGACTCGGAATCAATGGCTTTGGTCGTATTGGGCGTGGCGTGGTCCGCTGCATGGCGGATCAGCTCGACGTCTTCGACCTCGTGGTGATCAACGATCTCACCGACGTGAAGACGCTCGGTCACCTGCTCAAACACGACTCGATCCACGGCAAGTTTCCCGGCACGGTCGAGATCCAGGACGGCTCGCTCGTGATCAACGGTGACAGCGTGAAGATCACCGCCGAGAAGGATCCCGCGGCGATCAAGTGGAAGGACGCCGGCGTCGACATCGTCCTCGAGTGCACGGGCAAGTTCGTCGACAAGGCCGGCGCGAGCAAGCACCTGACCGGCGGCGCCAAGAAGGTGCTGATCTCGGCGCCCGCCAAGGACCCGGACGTCACGCTGTGCATGGGGATCAACCTCGCCATGTACAAGCCGGCCGAGCACCACATCATCTCGAACGCGTCGTGCACGACGAACTGCCTCGCGCCTGTCGCGAAGGTGCTGCACGAGACGTTCGGGATCGTGACCGGGCTGATGACCACGATCCACTCGTACACGAACGATCAGCAGATCCTCGATCTGCCCCACAAGGATCTGCGACGCGCCCGCGCCGCGGCGCTCTCCATGATCCCGACCACCACCGGTGCGGCGAAGGCGCTCAAGGAAGTGCTGCCCGCGATGGCCGGCAAGCTCGACGGCATGGCGATCCGCGTGCCGACCCCCAACGTCTCGCTCGTCGATCTCACGGTGCGGCTCGAGAAGCCAGCCGATGCCAAGACCGTCAACGCGGCGCTGCGGGCCGCCGCCGAGGGCCCGCTCAAGGGCATCCTCGTCATGTCCGACGAGCCGCTGGTGTCGTGCGACTTCAACGGCGATCGCCATAGCTCGATCGTCGACACCGCCCTCACCACCGCGCTCGGCGACATGGTGAAGGTCAGCGCCTGGTACGACAACGAGATGGGCTACTCGCAGCGCCTGTTCGACCTCGCGAAGTTCGTCTCGGAGCGCCTGTAATGGCGCTGCCCGGCGGGATCAAGCACGTCCAGGAGCTGCCGGTCGAGGGCAAGCGCGTGTTCGTGCGGGTCGACTTCAACGTCCCGCTCGACAAGGCAACCCGTCGGATCACCGACGACGCGCGGATCACCGCGACGTTGCCGACCCTGCGTCACCTGATGGAGCGTGGCGCCCGCATCGTGCTCGGCTCGCACCTCGGCCGGCCCGACGGCCAGGTCAAGCCCGAGCTCTCGCTCGAGCCGGTCGCGGTCAAGCTCGCCGAGCTGCTCGGCATCGATGTCGTGCTCGCGGACGAGCCGGTCGGCGATGGCGCGCGCAAGGTCGTCAGCGACCTCCGCGACGGTCAGATCGCGATGCTCGAGAACCTGCGGTTCCACCCGGGCGAGGAGGCCAACGACGAGCAGCTCGCGCGGACCCTCGCGTCGTACTGCGATATCTACGTCAACGACGCGTTCGGCACCGCCCACCGCGCCCATGCTTCGACCGCCGGGATGGTGAAGTTCGTCGGCGAGAAGGGCGCCGGCTTCGTCATGGCCAAGGAGATCGACTTCCTGTCGCGTCTGCTCGGCGAGGTCGACCGGCCCTACGTCGCGGTGCTCGGCGGCGCCAAGGTGTCCGACAAGATCGAGGTGCTCGACGCGCTGCTCGAGCGAGTCAACGCGATCGTGATCGGCGGCGCGATGGCCAACACGTTCCTCGAGGCCCAGGGCAAGAACCTCGGCAAGAGCAAGGTCGAACGCGAGAAGCTCGCGAACGCCCGCAACTTCCTCCGCAAGGCCGTCGAGAAGAACATCGCCGTGCACCTGCCGACCGATGTCATCGTCGCGACCGGGCTCGACGACGATGGATCGAAGGCGGTCATGGTCGATGCGATCCCCGCGGAGTCGATGGCGCTCGATATCGGGCCGATGACGGTCGAGCTGTTTCGCAGGGTGCTCGGTGCCGCGCGGACGGTGTTCTGGAACGGCCCGATGGGCGTGTTCGAGAAGCCGCGATTCGCGGCGGGGACGGTCGCGGTCGCGCGCGCGCTCGCCGACAACAAGCTCGCGCTCACCGTGGTCGGCGGCGGCGATTCGGCCGCGGCGATCGCGCAGGCCGGGCTCGCCGACAAGGTCAGCCACGTGTCGACCGGCGGCGGCGCGAGCCTCGAGTTCGTGCAGGGGCTCGACCTGCCGGGCATCGCGGCGCTGCGTCCCTGATTCGACGCGACGGGGCGATGTCAGGGTCTCCTCGAAAATCTGAGCGATCAGATTTTCGAGCCAGCGTGACCTCCGTGGCGTGGATCGCGCACAGCGACTGAGGTGTCGGCCGCATGATCCCCGCGGGTTACCTCGCGGCACATGGCTTGAAACTGCGCTCCCCATGCGCGTAGCCATCCTTGCCGTCCTCGGTCTCATCGTTGCGGATGTCTCGGTCACTCGTGCCGAGCCGCCGGGACTGGTGATCCCGGTGCCGGAGGGCAGCGACATCCAGGGCGCGCCGACGATCCTGGTCGTGATGCCCGAGGCCGCCCCGCCGACCGAAACGTCGAGCTACCGCTGGCAGCTCGTCGCGGCAGACGCGGCCGCCGTGGGCTCGCTCGCCCTCGCCTTGCGGGACGGCAACCGGGGCAATGACTGGGGCACGCTCGGGCTTGCCACCTATGCCCTCGGCCCGCCGATCGTCCATGCCGCCAACGGCCACGGCGGCCGTGCGCTCGGCAGCCTCACACTCCGGGTGGGGCTGCCGCTGATCGGTGGCCTGGTCGGCGCGAGCCTCGACGCGCCCCCGAGCTGTGCACCGAACGTACAGGGCAACGACAGCTTCTGTGATGGCAGCTTCCCGGGCAACGGCCTCGCCAAGGGGCTCGCTCTCGGTGCGGTCGCCGCGATGGCCCTCGATACCTGGCTGCTCGCGCGTCCCGAGCGCAGGCCTGCCCGGGGCTGGTCGCCGAACGCATCCGCGCTTCGCGGCGGCGCCTCGTTCGGGGTCTCGGGCGCGTTCTAGCAGGAGCCGGGAGCGCGCGGTTCGCGGCCATCTAGCTTATGATGGGCTGTGTCTTCGAAGCGACTCGCGGTCTTCGATCCATCGGGTCGACTGATCGCGGATCTGGCAACGGTGGCGCAACGAGCGCGCGTCACGCTGGTCCCGATCACTCCCAAAGATCCGATCACCCGCTGCGCCGCGATCTTGATCGCTCCCGCGGTGGCCAGCGAGCTCGGGCCAGTGCCCGTGGAGGGTCCTCCGCGCTGGGTGGTAGGCGATGGGGCCAACGCCGCACGAGTGGCCGGAGCCGCGGCGCAGGCCGGCGCAGCGGGCGTGCTGCTCGCGCCGATCTCGCAAGTCGCGCTCGAGGCCATCTCACATGACGAGCCGATCTCCCCCGACTTCGATCTCGCCAGGGCGCGCGGCCTGATCGCGACCTCGCTCATCGATCTCGCGGGTGCGGCCGCACAGACGCTGATGGCGGTCGCCGAGGGCTTCACCGCGAACGATTGCATCGTGTGGTGGCGCGATGGCAACCAGATGGCCCCGACCGCCGCGCGGCCCTCCCCCACCGATAGTTATCGCGTCGAGATCGCGAGCGCCGCACGGATCGCGGCCGCGGCCTCCGGCACGGTCATCACGAGTGGACCGAGCTCGCGCTCGGTGATCGCCGAGGCCCTGCGCTCGACGCCGACCGAGGTCGCGGGCCTGGTCGCGGTGATCTCGGACACCGGGCGCAGGTTCTCGGCCTCGGAGCGCACCGACCTCAAGGCCATCGCGGCGCGGCTGACGCGCGAGCTGTCGTGGCTGTCGAGCCATCGCCGGCTGGTCGCCGAAGGCGAGCGCCTGCTCGCGTCGAGCCTCCACGACCCGCTGACCGGCGCGATGACCCGGGGTGCATTCGAGCAGACGATCACGCACGAGGTCGCCTCGGCGACGCGCCGCAACGAGAAGGTCACGCTCGCCTTGATCGATGTCGTCGGGCTGCGCCGGATCAACCTGTCGCACGGCCACAAGGCGGGCGACGAGGTGCTCGCGCAGCTCGCCAACCGGATCCGCGCCACCGTGCGCGGCAACGATCCGATCGGTCGGCTCGGTGGCGACGAGCTGGCCGTGCTGCTCGTCGGCGCGCCCGAGGAGCAAGCGGTGATCGTCACCCGCAAGCTGATCGCCCGGATCCAGAACGAACCGATCAAGCTCGACGACAGCACCCACCTCGCGATCCAGATCCGCGCCATCGCGACCGAGCTCGCCCCGGGCGAGCGGAGTGGAGAGGCTGCGTTCGCGCGGTGCTACGCGGAGCTCCGGGCGGCCCCGATCGGAGACATCCACATCGTCGCGTATGGCGATCGGCCCGGCGATGCAGATCAAGGTGAGGACACCCGATCGATGTCCGCAGGGACGGTGCTGGGCGGCACGTACCGCGTGGTGCACGAGCTGTCGCGTGGCGCGATGGGCGTCGTCTATCGCGGGGAGGACCTCGGGCTCGGACGCCCGGTCGCGATCAAGGTGTTGCGGTCGGACCTCGCGTCGGATCGCGACCTGGTCGTGCGATTCCGCGCCGAAGCCTCGATCCTCGCCTCGCTCCACCACCCGAACCTCGTCCAGGTGTTCTCGCTCGGCGAGCATGCAGGCGATGTCTACTTCGTGATGGAGCTCGTCGAGGGTCAGCCTGTCTCCGAAGTGCTGCGTGCCTCGATCGAGGCCAAGGAGTGGCTCCCGGTCGCCGCGATCGCGCAGGTCGCTCTCGAGATCGGCGACGCGCTCGATGCGATGCACGCGCTCGGCGTCATCCATCGCGACGTCAAGCCCGCCAACATCCTGCTCGACCGCGAACGCGACCGGGCGGTGCTCGTAGATGTCGGGGTCGCGGTCAGGGCGGGGGACCAGCGCGATGCCGCCGGCACGCCGGGGTTCGCCCCACCGGAGTCGTTTCTCGAGAGCGTCGACTCGCCGATGACCGACGTGTACGGGCTCGCTGCGACGGTCTACTGCATGCTCACCGGGCGCCCGCCGTTCGGCTCGGGACCGGCGCCTCAGGTCGTCCACCGCCAGCTCTCCGAGCCGCTCGTCCCGCCGTCATCGGTCCGCCCCACGCTGTCCGAGGCAGTCGATGAGGTGATCGCCAAGGCGCTGTTGCCCTCGGCCAAGAAGCGCTGGGCCTCGGCTTCGACGTTCGCGTTCGCGCTCGCCCGCGCGCTCGAGCGCTTGCCCGTGAACCGTCCCGTGACCAGCCATGGCAGCGATGATGATCCGATGAAGCAGGCCGAGGCGCTGTTCGCCCCGACCTCGGGCCTCGAGGTCGAGAACCCGCGCAGCCGGCCGAACTCGCGCGTCGTGACCGGGCAGGTTCGCGCGGCGCACCTCCGCGTGCTGTCGCGGCTGATGCAGCACCACCTCGGAGAATCGGGGATGGCCAAGCTCATCAACGAGCGGCCCCAGCTCGCGCACATGTTCGCCAGCTCCCTCGCCCCGCTGGCCTGGATCGACCTCGCAGATCTCGTCACGGCGCTCGAGAGCGCACGGGTCAACGTCCCCAGCCAGCTCGTACCTCGCAAGGTCGGCCGCGGCACCATGAGCGCGACGTTTGCGCAGCTATTCGGCGCCGAACCGACCGAGGTCGCCGCCGAGACCGTGCTCGGCGCGCTACCCAGCTTCTGGGCGCGCTATCACGAGTGGGGTGACATCGACGTCAGCGTGCATCCCGGCATGGCCGATATCGCGCTGCGTGGCTACCCTGGTTCGATCGATGTCTGCTCGATGGTCGGTGCCGAGCTCGAGCGGATCGTCGAGCTCACCGGCGCCCATGCGGTCGGCGCGACCCACACGTCGTGCGCGTGCAACGGCGCCAGCCACTGCGAGTACCGTCTGACCTGGACGCCGGTCGCCTGAGCTGGAGGCCGGTCCAGGCGTACTCCGCGCGCGGCGCTGCGGAAAAATGTTATGTCGCTGCCCATGCGCATCCCGTTCGTGGTCGGCAATTGGAAGCTCCACAAGACGATCAGCGAGTCGGTCGCACTCGTCACCGAGCTGAAGAACCAGCTCGCTGCGATCAAGGGCGTGCACGTCGGCGTGGCTCCGACCTTCCTGTCGCTGGCCGCGGTGGCCAAGCGCCTCGAAGGCTCGCCGATCCTGACCTGCGCGCAGGACTGCTTCTGGGAGTCGTCGGGCGCGTGGACCGGCGAGGTGTCGGCACCGATGCTCGGCGATGCCGGGGCGAGCTGGTCGATCGTCGGACACAGCGAGCGCCGCCAGTTCTTCGGTGACACGCCGGAGTCGGTCGGCAAGAAGGCGCGCGCCGTGCTCGCGGCCGGGCTCGGGGCGATCGTGTGCGTCGGCGAGTCGCTCGCCGAGCGCGATGGCGGGCGGACGCTCGCGGTGGTCGACGAACAGCTGGCCGGAGGGCTCGCGGGCATCGACGCCGCGAGCGCGGCCCGGCTCGTCATCGCGTACGAGCCGGTGTGGGCGATCGGCACCGGCCGCACCGCCACGCCCGGTCAGGCGCAGGAAGTCCACGCGCACATCCGCGGTCGGCTCGCCGAGCGGCTCGGGGCGGCGGTCGCGGACACCATCCGCATCCAGTACGGCGGCTCGGTCAAGCCGGGCAACGCGGAGGCCTTGATCGCCGAGAAAGACATCGACGGCGCCCTCGTCGGCGGCGCATCGCTCGAAGTCGCTGATTTCGTTGCGATCGTCAAGGCAGCCCGCGGCGTCTAGCGCTTGCGCGCGTCACGCCGCTGGGCTAGAAGCTAGGTCCGTCCATGTCCACGCTGATCACGGTCCTGCACGTCATCGTGTGCCTGTTTCTGATGCTCACGGTGCTCCTGCAAAGTGGCAAGGGCGGCGGAATGGGCGCGGCCTTCGGTGGTGGTAACGCCGCCACCGTCTTCGGGGGCTCCGGCGCATCGGGCTTCCTCAAGCGGCTGACCGCCATCGCCGGCTCGATCTTCATGGTCACCTCGATGGTCCTCGCGTTCCTGTCGAGCCGAAACTCGGCCGACTCGCTCGAGAGTTTCGGCAAGAAGGAAGCCTCGATCGCCCTGGAGAAAGACAAGGCCAAGGCTGAGGTGCTCAGGGCCGCCAAGAAGGCCAAGGAAGCGGGCTCGGGCTCGGCGGGCTCGGGTTCCGCGGGTCAAGGATCCTCGTCCTCGTCGATGAGCCCCCCGACCACGGTGACGCCTGACCAGCCGGGCACTGCCGGTTCCGCGGTCGCGCCGAGCGAGTCGCCAATCCCGAACGGCAGCGCGGCTGCGCCCGTGACGCCCACCCCGCCCAAGGCCGACACCACGCCGACGACCACGCCCAAGGCCGACACCACGCCGACGACCACGCCCAAGGCCGACACCACGCCGACGACCACGCCCAAGGCCGACACCACGCCGACGACCAC
>JAGSPR010000241.1 GCA_018262455.1 Deltaproteobacteria bacterium
CCGATCGGTGCCGACGACGACGAATCCCAGGTCCCGATCACGACGCGGACCGGCTCGGTGGGCATCACCGGCGAGTGGGAGCAGCGGGTCGATCGTCGGGGCAACCTGTCCCCGCTCGCGCCCGAGGCAGGATTTCGGCTCGAGGCCCAGGCTTCGTTCGCGGGGCCGTTCTTCCTCGGCCAGGACACGTTCATCAAGCTCTCGGCCGGCGGGTCGAAGTACTGGCCGGTCGGCGACAACCTCGTGCTGCGTGCAGACCTCCGCTACGACCAGGGCTTTCCGCTCGGCGGCGACTCGCTGCTGCCCGAGGTCGAGCGGTTCTTCGCCGGCGGTGATTCGACCGTGCGCGGCTACGACGACGATCGCCTGGCGACCGAGATCGTCCAGGTCGCGGTGCCCCCGCTCGACAACATCACGCAGATCCGCATCCTGCCCGCCGGCGGGAACATCCGCATGCTCGGCAGCGTCGATGCGCAGCTGCGGATCTTCCGGCTGCTGTCCGCCGGGCTGTTTGCGGACGCTGGCCTCATCACGAACCAGTGGAGCACGGTCACGCTCGACGACGTCCGACCCTCGGTCGGGATGGCCCTCGTGCGCGTCGTGACCCCGTTCGGCTCGTTCGCCCTGGAGCGTGCCATCCCGCTGCGCCCTCGGCTCGGGGATGACCCGCTCGGCCGGTGGCACATCAGCTTCGCGGCGCGCGCGCAGTTCTGAGCGGATTGCAGCCGACGTCCTCGCCGCGCTCCGCGACTCTCGTCGGTCAATGGCCGGCCGGGGTTGACGTCGGCCCCGGTCGCCCGCAAGATGCCGCCCCACCGAAGGAGACTCAGCATGGGACGCGGAGATAATCGTCAGACGCCGAAGATGAAGCGCAAGCGCAGCCAGGCCAAGCTCAAGGCCCGGATCAAGCGCAAGATCACCGCGGCCAAGGCCGCCAAGAAGCCGGCCGCTCCTTCGAAGAAGAAGTAAGCTTGTCGCCGGAGGTAACTCCGAGCACATGACGCCCGACGAAACCCGCTGCGTGATGACGCAGATCGTGATGCCGATGCACACCAACGGGGTGGCCGGCGTGATGTTCGGTGGCGTGATGATGCAATGGATCGACGTGTGCGCCGGCGTCGCGGCGATGCGTCACGCCGGCGGCACCGTGCTCACCGCGTCGATCGATCGGCTCGATTTTCTGTCGCCGGTGCACGTCGGCGAGATCGTGGTACTGCAGGCCCAGGTGAACTACACGTCCCGCACCTCGATGGAGGTCGGCTGCCGCGTCGAGACCGAGGACATGCGGCACCGGACGCGACGCTACGTTACCAAGGCGTACCTGACGTTCGTCGCGATCGATGATCACGGCAAGCCCCGGGCGATCGACAGGCTCGGCCTCGCGACCGAGGCCGATCACCGGCGTCACACCGAAGCGGAGCACCGTCGCGCAGAGCGGCTACGCGCCGCGGGAAGATCATCATGATGGCCGTCAACGTGGATCGCTCGAGCTGGGGACGACTGCGGATCAGCGGCGGGGATCGCGTGCGTTTCCTCCAGGGTCTCACCACCGTCAACGTCGAACAGCTCGCCGACGGTGCGCATGGATGGGGCGCGATCCTGAACCCGAAGGGTCGCGTACTGTCGGTCATCGATCTCGCGCGGACCGGCGATGCGTTCGTGCTGGCGTGCCAGGGTGACATCGCCGAGAAGACCCACGCGATCCTCGAACGCTACGCGGTGATGGACGACGTCGTGTTCGAGCCGATCACCGGCCCCGCCCACCAGACCTGGGATGACCTCGCGCGGGTGTGGACCGCGCCGATCGTCGAGGGTGCCGCGGCCGGGATGCTGGAGGAGTCCGATCGAGCGGTCGAGCGACTGCGGATCTGCGCCGGGTTCCTGCGCTACGGCGTCGACGTCGACGAGGACCACTTCCCGTTCGAGACCCCGCTCGCCAAGCTCCTCGACTACGGCAAGGGCTGCTACGTCGGCCAGGAGCCGGTGTTTCGCGTCCACGCCCAGGGCAACTCGGCTCGGATGCTGCGGGGGCTCGTGATCGACGGGACGGCACCGATCGCCAGCGGCTCGGTGATCGAGCATCCGACCAAAGACAACGCGGGCAAAGTGACCTCGTCGATCGCCAACGACGGGGTCACGCTCGCGCTCGGCTACCTGCATCGGACCACCTGGGAGCCCGGGGGGACGGTCAAGATCGAGGGCCGCCGGGCGGTCGTTCACGAGCTGCCGATGACGGAGACGCCAGCATGAGAGTGGGGCGGACCGGGCTCGGGCTCGCGCTCGGGCTCGGGCTCGGCGGCTGCACCCTGATCACCGACAGCTTCGTCACCAACGACTTCTCCGGCGATCTTTATCCGATCCAGGTCCAGACCGACAGCGGGGCGGTGGTCGTTGGGCTGCGCGAGCTCGGCACACCCGATCGCGTCGCCGTGCTCGATCTGCTGTCACCACTCACCGTCGTTGACCCCGGCGTCGATGTCGCTCCCACGGTGACCCGGGCTGACTTGATCGTGCTGGGGGAGCGCGGCGGCGTGCTCGACCTGCCCCGTGGTCAGTTCACCAATGCCCGGGTCCTCGCGCTGCATCCGTGCAAGACGTCGAGCGATCCGGCGGCCGACCCGACGTGCTTCGTCGGACCCGACACGGCCCCCCGCCCGTTCGACGCGATCATCGGCGCTGACTCCCTCGCCGGAGACGCCGTGCGGTTACGACTCGGTGACAACCAGGTGTTCGTGCTCGCCGACGTGGCAGGGGGGGAACCACAGCGCGCGCTCGCGTGCGATGCGGTGTTCCCGTCGCCGTACCGCGGGGGAGGAACCCTCGTGCTCGCGGGGACCGAGCTGTCGTTCTCCGGCCGTCGCGTCACCATGCAGACCTGCCTGGGCGACGATCCCGATCCCTCGATCACCCAGAGCAAGCGCGGCACGGATGCGCTGATGCTGATCTCCACCGGCATTGGACGCTCGCTGCTCGGCGAGGCGGCGTACGAGCGATACCGGCTCGTCCACCCGTCAGCGCCGGCGCTCGCCGATCTCCCGATCGAAGCGGTCTCACTCCCGTCCGGATCCATCGAGGGTCGCCATGCGACGATCGATCGGCTGGCGATGGTTGCGCTCTCGAGCGCCACACCCCGCGCTCCGTGTCGGCATGTGTACGCGCATCATCTGTTGCTCGAGCACGACTGCCTCGCTGGCGAGGACTGCCCGTGCGAGAACGGCAGCACGTTCTGCGCGATCCCGTCCATCGTCGAAGTCGCGCCAGCCGCCGGGCTCGACATGCTGATCATCCCCGATGACAACCCCACCCTGCAGGCGCTGCGCACCGAGCTGCGCCCGGATCAGCAGGAGATCGACGGGATCCTCGGCACGAGCGCGCTGCTCGACGCCGAGTTCGATATCGACTATCCCCACGATCGCGTGCTCGCACGATGCACCACCTCGAAATGCGTGACGCGTCCTGCCCTGCCGGCTCGTAGCGAACGCGTGCGGGTGCAGGGCTGCATCGATGCAGGACCCTTGCCGAACTGATCCATCTCGGTCCGCAGCGAAGCAAGGATCGAGATCACCCTACGGCGAGGGTTCCCCTTGGGGGGCCCGTCACTCCTCCAGCGACGTGATCCCGGTCAGGACCTCGGTCGCAGTGCCGCGTGACACGACGTGGCCTCGCTCGACCCGGACCACCTGATCGGCGAGCTGCCGCGCTTCTGCCACCGAGTGGGTCACGTGGACCATCGGGATGGCGAGCTCCGCGACCAGCTCGCGGACCAGCGCGGTGAGCTGCGCGCGCAGATCGCGATCGAGCGCCGAGAACGGCTCGTCGAGCAACACCAGCTGAGGAGACCGCGCGATCGCGCGGGCAAGTGCCACGCGTTGCGCCTCGCCGCCCGAGAACGTGCGCGGCCGTCGATGCGCGAGGTGCGCCACCCCGAGCCGTTCGAGTAGCGCGAGGGCCTTGGGTTGGCGATCGACCCGCTGGATGTGGCCCATCCCGTACTCGACGTTGCCGAGCGCCGACATATGCGGGAACAGCGCGAGGCCCTGAAACACGTATGCCAGCCGGCGCTCGTGGGTCGCGACGTTGATGCTCGCCTGCCCGGTCTTGTGCTCGAGCCAGACCTCGTCTCCGAGCTGGACCCGACCGCGATCAGGCAGCGCGAGGCCGGCGAGCAGCGACAGGATCGTGCTCTTCCCCGACCCCGATGGGCCCATGACACACGTGATGCCGGCCGGGCACGCAAGCTCGACATCGAGCACGAACTCGCCGCGCGCGAGCCGAAGCTCGGCGACGAGCGTCGGCGAGGCTCCCGGGGCGGGCGGTGTGCGGTATGGATCAGCCACGATGGTAATGCAGCCGCCGCGTCATGCGGTTGGCGAAGAACAGCATGGTCACACCGAGCAACGTCGTCGCGACGGCCATCCAGAACACGCGATCGTCGTTCCCTCCGTGCAGCTGTTCCATGACGTAGATCGAGGCGGTCGGCATGCCCTTGATCCGCGAACCGATGACCATCTGGGTCGCGCCGTAATCGCCGAGCGCGCGCGCGAACCCCATCATCGCACCGGCCACGATGCCCGGCGCGGCGAGCGGCAGCACGATCGTGAACAAGATCCGGACCGGCCCGGCACCCAGCGTGCGCGCGGCATTGAGCAGCGTCGGATCGATCGACTCGAGCCCGAGGCGGATCGAGCGCACGACGAGCGGGATCGAGCCGACTGCCGCGGCGATCACCGCACCCTCGAAATTGAACACGATCGTGCGCCCGAACAGCGACTCCCAGGCACGGCCGATCGCGCCCTCGCTGCCGAGCGCGACGAGCAGGTAATAGCCGAGCACCGTCGGTGGCAGGACGAGCGGCGCCGAGATCACGGCGTCGACGAAGTCACGCGCGGGGAGCCGCCGCCATTGCAGGAGCAGCGCGAGCCCGATCCCCACGACGAGCGTCAACAGCGTCGCGAGGGTCGCGATCTGAAACGACAGCCACAGGGGCTCCCAGGTCACTCGGGGATTCTAACCACGAACACCGCGCCGAGGTCGCCTCGCTCCTCGACGTGAATCACGCCACCGTGCGCTTCCACTGCCAGCTTGCAGAAGTAGAGCCCGAGCCCGCGGTTAGCCCGCGCAGCCGCCCGCCGCGCCTCGACCTGGAAGTAGCGTCCGAAGATGGCGTCTCGATCGTTCGTTGGGACAGAGGGGCCATTGTTGCCGACGGCGATCTCGACGCCCTGCGCGTCGCGCTTGACGGCGACCGCACAGCGTCCCCCGCGCGGCGCGTAGCGGGTCGCGTTATCGAGCAGGTTCTCCATGACCCGCGCGAACAGATCGCGATCGAGCCGGACGACCAGGTCCGGATCGCAGGCGACGTGGAACGCAAGCTGGCGGACCTCGAAGTGCGCGCGGTTTCCCGAGCGCGCCTGTTCGATCAGCTCGGCCAGCCGAACCGGCGATGGTTGCACCCGCAGGATGCCGTCCTCGAGCTCGTCGACGTCGAGGATGGTCGACACCAGGCCAAGCGCCTTGCCCAGGAGGGTGTTCGCATCGTCGATGTACTGCAGCGCGCGGGTGCGGCCGGCATCCTCGCCGTCGTCGAGCTCCTCGCGCAGGAGCTCGAGGCAGCCCTGGATCGCGGACAGCGGGCTGCGCAGATCGTGGACCACGAGCGCCGCGAGCACGCGCTTCTTGTCGCGAAGCTCGCGCGCACTATCGAGCTCGGAGGCCACCGAGCTGGCAAGGATGGTCATCGTTATCCGGCCACGCGGTTCCGCCCACCCTCTTTGGCGGCGAACAGGTGGGTGTCGGCCTGCTTGACGAACTCGAGCACATCCTCGATCTCGCCGCGCAGGCTCGCCACGCCGATCGAGACCGTCACCGGGATGATGGCGTCCTCGAACTTGAACTCGGCCGTCTCGACGAGCTTGCGGATCTTCTCGGCGAACTGCATCGCGTTGTAGTGATCGATCTCGGGCAGCACGATCGCGAACTCTTCGCCGCCGTAGCGTGCGAGCACGTCCTCACGCCGGATCCGCGTCTTGATCACCGATGCCAGGTGCTTGAGCACGTGATCGCCGGCGAGGTGTCCGAAGCTGTCGTTGACACCCTTGAACCGGTCGATATCGAACATGATGAGCGACAGATCTCGGCGATAGCGCAGCGCGCGCCCGATCTCGCGCTCCAGCGTCTCCACGAAGTACCGCCGGTTGAACACCTGAGTGAGACCATCGACCGTCGTCAGCCGGTAGATCTCCTCGTGATACGCGTTCTCGATGTTGTTGCCGGAAAGGAACTTGAAGATGCAGCGGCCGACCTTGATGAAGTCGCCGTCGCGCAGGACGTACTCGTCGATCATCTCGTCGTTGACATAGGTGCCGTTGGTCGAACCCATGTCGCGGAGCATGATCGCGTTGCCGGTGTTGATGATCTTGCAGTGGTTGCGAGACACCGCTTCTTGATCGATCTGGATGTCAGCCTTCGACGACCGACCGATGATGATCTGGGGCCGGTTGAGGTTGAACTTCTTGCCGAGCTCCAGACCGTAGATCACGACAAGGCAGGCCTCCTTGGCGACCGGCCGATCACTGATCTTCGAGATGGCAGTGACGACGGTCTTGTTACGGCCGGTATCGCTCACCCGGGCATGATCCTAACAGAAATCCGCGCTGGCGACCTGGCGTGCCCCGCTCGCTGACCCTCGCTTGTCGATCACTCGGTTCGGTCGTCCGTGCATTCGAGCTTGTCGTCCGAAGCCCGCTTGCACAGCAGCACGTCGAGGATCCGGTAGCCTCCGCGCGCAAACCGGTACGATTGCAGGAGCAGCCTGCCGCCGTGTAGGTTCCAGTAGCCTCGGACATCGCGCATGTTGTCATCGCCTTTCGAGGCGAGGGGCTCGAGCGCGGTCCCGGAGAAGGTCCCGGCGTAGCGCGAGCAGTCCTGCGAGCCGGCGCGGGGGGCAACGAACACGTTCCAGAAGCAGTTCCCGTCCTCGGTGCACATCGCGCGATCGACGACGATGCTCTCGGGCCGACCGTCGCCATCAAGATCGCGATCGGCTCGATCGGGACGAGGTGAGCTGCCCATCACGCCATCTCGCCCCGGCTCGGCGCATGCACCGACCTGGACCGATGGCGTTGGCAGGACACGTGGGGACGACACGTGCTTGCCCGGATGGCATGCCACGCCCGCACATGGCACGACGGCCACCACCAGCAAGGGGATCCAGCGGGAAGCCATGATTCAGGATCCGCCAACAACGTACACGATCGGGCCTCGGCGCGCGCCCCGAGAAAGACCGAAATATTGTTGTGTTGGCGCGCAGATGCGGCTACATCCGAGAGCGATGCGCCGCGCACATCTCCTGCTCGCCGGCCTGGCAACTGTCGCGGGTGCGGCCGTCTTCATGGGCGGCGGAGGTGGTGGCTCGGACCGAGCGGCCGAGGCACGGATCGTCGGCTTGCCGCTCGGACAGCCGCCCGCCCACGAGATCGCCGCGTTCGCCAACCTGGCGCAGCAGCCTGCCGTGACGTTGCCCTCCCCGGCCACGCGCACGCCCACGCCCACGCCCACGCCGGCCGTCCCAGCGACGCATGTCGAGCCGACGCTCGATCTCGACAAGATCACGCGGGATGGCGATCGCTACATCGCGGTCCTCGGCGACGGCCGCACGGCGGTGTTGACGCTCGATCCCGAGCTCCAGCGCCTCGCCGAGCAGCTGCTCGACCAGTCCCGTGCGCCGCGCGGCGCGATCGTGGCGATGGCCCCCGACGGTCGCATCCTCGCGCTCGCAGGCCGCCGCACCGAAGCCACGAAGGGCGCGCGCGAGGGCACGTTCGACTGGCGGCTCGCGACCGAGGTCTGGGCTCCTGCCGCTTCGGTGTTCAAGCTCGTCACTGCGAGCGCGCTGGTGACGGCCGGGGTCGATCCCCAGGACAAGGTCTGCTACCACGGCGGCATCCGCTCGGTGACCGAGCGCAACCTCCGCGACGACAAGCGCGATTCGCGTTGCGAGAGCCTGGCGTATGGCGTTGCCCACTCCAACAACGCGATCCTCGGCAAGCTCGCGTTCCAGAAGCTCCAGCCGAAGTCGCTCGAGGCCGAGGCGAAGTTGCTCGGGTGGACGAACCCACTCCCCGGGCTCAAGGGCATCTCCGGCGAGCTCGCGATCCCGCCCGCGCACGATCTCGACTTCGCGAAGGCCGCGGCCGGGTTCACGACCGGTGACGGCGGCGGGGCCAAGCTCTCGGTGATCGGCGGCGCGGTCCTCGCGGCAACGTTCGCCGATGACGGCGAACAGCCGACCCCGCGACTGATCGCCTCGATCGATGGCGTCGCCCAGCCCGCACCGCCACGCCGCCGCGCGATCGATGCATCGGTCGCGCGTTCGGTCGCGCGGATGATGGTGCAGGCCTGCGATGACGGCAGCGCCGCCAAGTCGTTCGGCAAGGGCCGACCGCAGCGCGTCGCCGGCAAGACCGGCACGTTGAACGTGACCGAGCCGTTTTTCATGGAGCACTCGTGGTTCGTCGGCTTCGCGCCCGCCGCCAAGCCGGAGATCATCGTCTCGGTCCTGCTGGGAAATTCGGCGAACTGGCACCTGCGGGGCCACGAAGCGGCCCGCCGGATGATCGATCGAGCAACCACTGCCAACCGGCGTGAAAAAGATCCCACCGTGATTTCGGTCAAGAGGCTCCACACGAAGACCAGCCGAAATCAGTGGTAGGATGAAGCGCGACGTTCGCCGTCACGTTCGTCGTTTGGGGAGGAACACTATGTCTAGGCTGACTTCGATCGCGGCATCATTTGCCGCCGTGACTGCTCTTGGTTCGATCGCATCCGCGCAGAGTCAGGCAGAGATCGCTCTGAAGCTCAACGATGAGGGCAAGGAGCTGATGTACGGCCAGAAGTACGCAGAGGCGAGCAGCAAGTTTCGCGAAGCTGTCGCGCGCGTGCCCGAGCCCAAGTACTTCTTCAACCTCTGCACGTCGCTGTTCCAGGAGGGCAAGTTCGGCGAGGCCCTCACTGCGTGCAACGCCGTCGCAAACAACAACCCGTCCGCCGAGCTTCGCACCAAGAGCGACAAGCTCACGAACCGCATCAAGGACGAGGCGAAGACGCAAGGAATCAACGTCGAGCCCGTCGGCGGCGGCGGTGGTCCCGGCGACCCGAACGACTGCGCCAACCATCCCCAGAACCCGGGGTGTAGTGCGGTCGTCCCGCCGCCAGCGACCTGCCAGACCAACCCGGGCGCCCCCGAGTGTCAGCCCGCCGCTCGTCCGCCGCAGAACCCGCCACCGGCGGTCGGTCGTCCGCCGGCCCAGGGGCTGTTCACCGCGACGACGCCCGACAACAAGTACACCTGGACGCTGGGGATCGACCTGTTCGGTGGTGGCGGCGCGATCGGGCAGCCGGACTTCTACGGCTCCGCGGCCGGGGGCTTCCGGCTCAAGGGCGACTACCTGCTCAATGCCGCGTCTCGGCTCGGCACCCAGGCCTACCTCCAGGTCACCCACTTCGGGCAGGGGCAGATGGACTCCACGTTTGCCGATACGCTCGACGTGATCGACGTTGGCATCGCGGCCTACAAGCACCTGTGTCCTCCCGGCACGCAGCGCCTGTGCCTGACCCCGCTCGCGGGCGTGCAGCTCGCGCTCATGAGCCCTGCGAGCATGGGCGATGGAACCGGCAGCCAGGTCTTCAACTACGCTGCGATCGGCGCACGGCTCGAGATCGGCCTGCAGTACGCGTTCGGTCGCCGCTTCGAGCACGTGCTCGGCTTGCAGCTCGGCGCGAACGTCTATTCCGCCGTGTTCTCCGGCCCGTCCATCGACAACCCCGACTTCAACCCGACCACCGCAGAAGTCGGACTCGACAAGGGCGGCGCGGTTGGATACTTCGGCGTCGGTTACACCTACCGGTTCAACACGCCGCTCGGTAGCTCGCCGTTCGTGACGCTCGAGTAGAGGTCGACTCGCGAGGCCCGCTGGAGGCTCTTCCAGCACCTCAACCCACGCGGCCCTCGCCACGTGGGTTTCTTCGTTTTCTCGTCGCGCGAGGTCATGCCACAGAGGAGATCAGGTATG
>JAGSPR010000242.1 GCA_018262455.1 Deltaproteobacteria bacterium
CTGGTGCTCGAGGTCGCCCGCTCGTAGGTATCCGGCATGCGGACCCAGACCACACGTGACCGGTGGGCGACGGAGTTCACCGCCGCCGCCCGCGCGCACTGGACCCCAGCTCGCACGCTCGAGCTGACCTGCGGCAAGGCGCTCGAGCTGCTGCCCGCCGAGGCGCCGCTGCTGCTGCGCGCGCTGGGCCTGTTGCATCGCGACGCGACGATGCCGCCGGCCCAGGTGCGCAAGTTCCTGCAGATCAACCATGTCGTGCGGCTGCTCGAACCTGCGATCGCACGGCTGCGGGGCCGCCATCCCGTGATCCGGCTGCTCGATGCGGGGTGCGGGCGGTCGTACCTGACCTTGCTCCTGGCGTGGTGCGCCCGCGAGCGCTGGGGTCATCGCCTCGAGGTGCTGGGCATCGATCGCAACGCCGACGTGATCGAGGAGTGCCGGCGACGGACGGCGCTGGCCGAGCTCGCGGAGGTGGTGCGGTTCGAGGCGGCTCCGCTCGAGGGGGTCGATCTCGAGGCGACCTGGCAGCGCACGTTCGGAGCTCGCGAGCGCGTGCACGGCGTGTTCGCGCTGCATGCGTGCGATACGGCCAGCTGCGACGCGATCGCGCTCGGCGTCGCGATCGAGGCCGACCTGATCGCGGTGGCGCCGTGCTGCCAGGCCGAGCTCGCGCGCGGCTGGAGCGAGCTGGCAGCGCGCGGCGATCCAGGCGCGTTCGGATCGCTGTGGCGGGAGCCACACCTGCGGCGCGAGGCCGCGTCCCACCTGACCGACGCGATGCGCGTGCTGCTGCTGCGCGCCGCCGGCTACGACGTCAAGGCGATGGAGTTCATCACGCCCGAGCACACGAAGAAGAACACGCTGATCCGCGCGGTGCGCTCCGCACCCGATCCGGGGGCCCGCGCCGAGTACGAAGCGCTCGTAGCAGCCACCGGCGGCTGCGGCTTGCAGCTCGCGTCGCGCGTCTAGCGAGTGCCCGCGCTCCCCGGGGGATGCGCGGCGAGAAAGCCATCGAGCGCGCGCTGGAAGCCCGCGGGATCGTCCTGCATCACGAAGTGGCGGGTGTGCGGCACCACGATGACCTCGTGGCTCGGGATCTTGGCGACCCGCGCGCGGATCGCCTGCTGGTGAGGGCCGTCGGCGAGGATCGCGAGGACGGGGACCTTGATCTGCGCCAGCTTCGGGCGGAGATCGGTCGTGAACAGCTCGTAGAAGGTGGCGGCCATGGTGCGCGGATCGGAGCGCACGACGTCGGCGAGCACGAGCTCGAGCTGCTTGGGATCGGTGAACATGCCGCCGTAGTAACGGCGCGCCTCCTTCGCAAACGATCCGGCGGACAGGGTTGCCCACGAGTCGCGGATGCGACGCGCCCAGGCCTCGTCGCCGGGCGCGGGGGAGGAATCGATGCTGACGATCGGGCCGACGAGGTCGGGTTCGGTCTCGGCGAGCCAGATCGCCAGGAAGCCGCCCATGCTGTGACCCACGATGACGGGATGATCGAGGTGACGGTCACGGATGTAGTCGGCGAGCTCGGCGCGCATCGTCGCCGTGAGCGGACCCTCGATCGGGGCGTGCCCGGCAAAGCCCGCGGCGGTGAGCGTGTGAACCTCGACCGTCTTGCGGTGCGTGCCGGTCGTGAGGTGGGTGATCGTCTCGTTCCAGACCGCGCCCGAGCAGCCGAGGCCGGGGAGCAAGACGATCGGCCTGCCGCTGCCGGTGACCTCGACCGTGAACGAGCGTGGCTCGAACCGGCTGGGAGCCGGGGCGGCGGCAGACGATCCGCACGCCGCGACGCACGCAAGCACGACCAGCCACTTCATGACGCCGATACTACTTTAACCCTAGTATCGCCAGCGGTCATGACGTCCGAGGTGTTCCTGTTCGGCGCCAACTCGATGCTCGGGTGGTCGATCCTGCAGGCCCGCGGGGACGCCCAGGTGACGCCGTTCTGCAACGGCAAGACGAAGACGCTGCCCGCCGGGATCGAGCGCGGGATCGATCTCGACAACGAGGCAGAGGTGAAGCAGCTGTTCGAGCGCGAGCGGCCAAGGCTTGTCATCCACTGCGCGGGCGTGTGCGACGTCGAGACCTGCGAGCGCTCGCCCGAGTTCGCCTACGCGGTGAACGTCGAGGGCACGCGCAACCTGCGCGCGCACGCACCCCACGGCACCCGGATCGTGTACTGCTCGAGCGACCACGTGTTCGGCGGAGATGGCGGCCCGTACTGGGAGGACTCGCCGCCCGCGCCGATCAGCGTCTACGGCCAGACCCGCGTCGCGGCCGAAAAGCTGATGCTGGCGCGCCCGGACACGCTCGTCGTGCGCGCGGGCCTGTGGATCGGACCGTCCTCGACCGGCCGGATCGGCCACCTCGACTGGCTGCGCGATCGGCATCGCCGCAACCTGCCGATGACCGTGGTCACCGACGAGCTGCGATCGGCGGTCTGGGCCGAGGACGCGGCGCGGCGGGTCTGGGAGCTGGCCGCCTCGCCGCTGCGCGGGATCCGCCACATCATCGCGACCCGCACGGTGTCCCGGCCGGAGCTCGCGACCTACCTGAACCAGCACTTCGCGATCGGCGCCACATTCGGGGTCCAGCCCCGGCGCGAGCGCCGCACGCCGCACCTCGGCAACGTCGAGCTGGCAACCCGCTACGACGACGCGCTCGCGCGGCCGCTGCGCTCGGTGGTGCCAGCCGCTTGAGCGGCCTCGATCGCCACCCCATAGCTGCGGCGGGATGTTCCACGCTATCCTCGCCGCATGCCAGGCATGGGCGAGCTGCTGATCATCGTGATGATTCTCATCATGCTCCCCCTGACCGGGCTGTGGGTGTGGACCCTGGTCGACTGTGCGATGAAGGAGCCAAGCGAGGGCAACGACAAGATCGTCTGGATCCTCATCATCGTGTTCGCCGGCGTGATCGGGGCCGCCATCTACTTCTTCGCCCGGCGGCCGCAACGGATGGCAAAGTTCGGTCGCTAGCAGACCATCAAGCACGAATCGCGCGCGGGGGGGGGCCCGGTTGGACTACGGTAGGACGATGGCGATCAGCTGGAGCAAGCGAGGACTCTGTGGGGTGCTGGTACTCGCTGCCCTGAGCGGAGGTGGCTGTGCAACCGGCTTCACCTTCGCCAAAGGCTTGTCCGGGGGCGAGGCGAGCTCGCCCAAATCGAACAACCCGGCCTCCTGTGGTTCCGTGTTCGGATCGCTCGCCGTCGGCTTCCTGATCGAGAGCATCATCATGACCGGGGTGATCGTCGCCGACGGTGAAGGCTTCTCGACGTTCGACAAGGTCGGCATCGGGGCCGTCGCGCTCGATACCGGAGTGGCCCTGA
Organism: Deltaproteobacteria bacterium; assembly: GCA_018262455.1. Next base: position 3,335 of record JAGSPR010000242.1, read on the forward strand.
CGTTGGCCGCGAAGATCTGCAAGGCCAACCGGGGCGACTGAACGTGCTCCAACACGCCTCGACACGATTGTCCTGAGCGGCGTCACCGCGCGCGGCGGGCGGCCTTACGGCGAGCGGTAGCTTCCACGGCCGTTCGCTGCGTGGCACAGGAGCCATTCTCCGACGCCTCCCGAGGCGGCAGCCGGTCACCGCTTCGGACACAGCGGGATCGCGACCTCGGTCTGCTTGTGGCTTGCGACGTCGACGAAGATCGCGCGTGCGGCGCGCGCGGTGTGGGCGACGAACCCGAGCTCGCCGGGGCGCGTCACGAGGGTGCTGGCGGCGCTGGTCTCGACGGCGGTATTGCGCTCGTCGTCGTCGAGGTCGAGGCCGAGGTGCTCGATCGGGAAGCTGGCCTGGAGCTTGGCGTGCTGGACGTCCCACAGCTGCACCACGTCCCCCTCGCCGCCGTGGCTGGTCGCGAACGCGAACGTCCCCGGAGCCACCTCGCCCCAGGCCGCCGTGCGTCCAGGTAGCTCGCCGACGCGGGTGAGCTTGGTCGCGTCCACCCGCCACAACGAGCCCTCCGCGGCCTCGGTCGCGCCGGGGTGCACGATCCACAGCAGCAGCGGGCCGACGAACGCGATCTCGTAACGCACGCAATGGTGATCCGTCCACGGGCGCTTCGCCTTCGCGCGGAGCTTGCCGGTCGACAGCTGGTAGAGCTCGACGACACCAGCGCCGCAGCTCTCCTGCAGCAGCAGCGCGGCGAGTCCGCCGGCGGGGTCGACGACGGTGGCCTGGACCTCGACGCCCTTGGCAAGCTTGGGCGCGACGGTTCGGCAGGGTCCGCGGCCGTCGCACGCCTCGACAGTGGTTCGGTCGCCGCTCACGGTCGCCCGCGGAGCGTTGCTCGCGGGTGCGCTCGCGGCCGGCGCGGTGGGCGGCCCCGGGCGCGGCGGCTCGAGCTGGGCCGTGCCGTCGCGGCCGACCCGCAGGCAGGTGTTGGCGGGCGCGGTTTCAGCGTCGCGATCGGTGTTCCAGCACAGGTGCAGTCCGTCCGCGTCGAGGCTCGTGGAAGACCGCTCCCGCGCGGCGGGAAAGCAGGCCACGGGCGGTTGGTTCGTCGGCGGAGCCGGCGTGGACGCATCGGTGGGCGTGGGCGTGGGCGCCGAACCGGCCCCGGGCTGTGTAGCCGGTCGCGGCGTCGAGCCACACGCAGCGAGCAGGCAGACGACGAGCGGAAGCTTCATCGGCAGCACGCTATCACCCGCGCAAGGCCGACATCGCCAGTTCGTGGATCATCCGACGCCACGGCCGTGCTCGATCGCCTCGCCAGCTGGCTCGCCGGGCTTGTTGTCCGGCCCGCCTCACAGCGCGTCAGGCGGAAGGTCGATCCGGCTCTGCACGAGGCGGATCAGGCTATCGACCTCGTCGCCTTCGAGCCGCAGGTCGTGCATCAGCTTGCGCCGCGTCTTGTCGAGCACGGCTTGCTTCGCGCTCGCGATCCAGCGCGCGACGGTGGCGCGATGGACGCCGTACATCGGGGCGATGTCGTCGATCGTCAGGCCATCGAGCAGGTGGAGCCGGAGGGCGGCGCGCTCCTTGAGCTCGAGCTCGCCGAGGGCGGCGAGGAACGCCGTCTTGAACGCCACCGTCGCATCGCGCTTGATCGCGCTGAGGACCGGATCGCTCGGCGGCGCGAGCGTGTCGAACAGCGCGTCGTCGTCGGTTGGCGTGGCGCCCAGGTCCTCGCGACGGGTCTTGCCGGCCTCGCGCGCCGCGACGACGCGGACCCATCGCCGCAACGCCCCGCGGCCGCTGTACTGCGCCAGCAGTGGCCCGCGGCCCGCGTGGTCGACCATGAGCATCGCCCGCAGCCGCTGGCGCGTCTCGTCGATGACCGCGCGGTCCCAGGTGGCGAGCGCGGCATCGATGATCGGCACCACCTCGCGCTCGATGGCCTCGATCGCGGCGCGCTCGCCTGCGAGGACGCCGCACACGAGGTAGACGTCGTCGAGGCACCAGGTGGCGAGCTGCTCGGTGAGCGTGAGCTCGGGCGGCAGATGCGCCGCCAGGTGGCCGCGGAATGCCTCCAGCGCGACGGTGACGTCGGGGCGCTCGAGCTGGCACCGTCGCCACGCGGACTCGACCAGATCGGGCTCCACGGTCACGCCGACGATCATAGTACGATTCCCCCGTGGCAACGTGTGCGGCCGGACCCGACGCGTGCATCGAAGCGGAGGTCGCGATCTGCTTCGTCGACGGCGCGCTCGGGCCCGACCTGCGCGCCGAGGTCGAGCGCCGCATCGATGCCTGCGCGCGATGCCGCGGTGTCGTGGCCGAGGCCGCGCGCGGAGTCGGCAGCTCGGCGGCGGGGGCCACGCGCGTCGAGCGTCCGCCAGGTCGGGTGCCGCCTGCAGACCCGCGCCCGGACGGCCCTCGCCCCGCCGTCGTGGAACCGGTCGCCGACGGCCTTGCGGCCGGCGAAGCCGTGGGGCGCTACATCGTCGAGCGTCCGCTCGGGGCTGGCGGCATGGGCGTGGTGAGCCTCGCGCGCGACCCCGAGCTCAAGCGCGCCGTGGTGATCAAGCTCGTGCGGCCGGATGTCCTGGACAGCGAAGGCAACGACGGGCTCGAAGCGCGGCTGCGCCGCGAGGCGCAAGCGATGGCGCAGCTGTCGCATCCGAACGTCGTCCAGATCTTCGATATCGGTCGCCATCGCGATCGCGTGTTCCTCGCGATGGAGTTCATCGCAGGCCAGACGCTCGACGCGTGGTTGATCGAGAAGCCGCGCACGGTCGGCGAGATCCTCGCGATGTTCCGCCAGGCGGGCGCGGGGCTCGAAGCGGCGCACCGCGCGGGGCTCCTGCATCGCGATTTCAAGCCGACGAACGTGCTGGTCGATCGCGATGACACCGCGAAGGTCACCGACTTCGGCCTCGCGCGCGCGGCCGGCGCCGCCGCACGCACCACGAGTCCGATCGCGGTCCCGCGGACCTCGGGAGTTCACGCCGTGCTGACCCACATGGATGCGGTGGTCGGGACGCCCGCCTACATGGCGCCCGAGCAGCAGCTTGCGCAGGCTGTCGACGCGCGCAGCGATCAGTACGCCTTCGCGCTGACCTTGCTCGACTCGCTGCTCGGGCAGCGACCGAGCCGGCGTGCGATCGATCCTGCCCGCGACCCAGACGCGGTCGAGCCGGCGCTCGCGAAGGCCGAGGTCCCCGCGGGGGCCCGCGGCGCGATCGCACGTGCACTGCAACAGGATCCGTCCGCCCGGTTCGCGAGCCTCGCCGGCTTGCTCGCCGAGCTCGCGCCCGTTCGCCGCGATCGACGGTGGCTCGCGATCGCGGGGCTCGCGATCGCGGCCGCGGCGATCACGACGGGGTTCGCGCTCCGCCAGCGTGCACCCGAGGAGTGCAGCGCGGCATCGACCCGGGTGTGGGCGGGCGGACCTCGTGACCGCGTGCTCCAGGCGCTCGCAGCCCGTCCAGCACCGTTCGCGGCCTGGAGTGGAGAGCAGCTCGTGCAGACGATCGACCAGGCCGTCGCCGAAGTAGCCGAGGCCGAGCTCGCGCGCTGCCGCGGCCAGACGTCGCCGCCAGCGGCGGAGGGCTGCCTCGAGCGCCGAGGGCGCGCGCTCGTGCCGACGATCGCTGCGCTCACCGCGCTGGCCGCGAACGAAGATCCCTGGCGACGAATCCGGCCGATCACCGACTGCGCGGAGCACGACGACGCCACGGTCGCGGCGCTGCGTGCCGAGCTAGGCCCCACGCTGACCGCGGCGCGGGCTCGCCAGATCGCGGAGCGCGCCAGCCAGCTCGTCGACCATCGTCTGCGCGCGGACGCGCTCCATCACGCCGGACGCGCCACGCTCGCGACGGGGGATCTCGCCGCTGCCGAGACCGACTTTCGCGAGCAGGAAAATGCGGGGCTGCGCGTCGCCGACGAGCAGATCCGCGCGCGATCCCGACTCGACTTTCTCGAGCTCGCGCGCTGGCGACTCGAGGCCAAGGCCGTCGCGAACATCGCGGACGAGCTGCACGCGATCATGACGCGTCACCATGCGGGGCCCGAGGACGAGCTCGTGGTCGCGACCGCCGAGGCAGCGGCGCTGTTCGAGGTCGGAGACGTCAATGGCTGCTTCGCCGCGAACCAGCGCGCGCTCGCCGCTGCGACCAAGCTGCACTCCGACGACGCCCAGCTCGGCGCGCGGGCGCTCCGGGCACGGGCCCTCGCCGAGCTGCGGTTCGATCCCGAGGCGGGGCGCCAGGAGATCGAGGCCGCGCTCGCCGCGCACCCGGCCGCGCGCCCGGCCGCGCGTGCGGAGGCCCTCCTGGTGGCGGGCGACCTCGCCGTCGGCCGCGGCGACGGCACCACGGCGGTGACCGCATTCCGCGAGGCCGCGAGGCTCGATCCTGCGCGGGCGTCAGCGCTCGCGTTGACCGTGCGCCGCGCCCGTGCGCGTGGCCTCGCGGGTGACCCCGACGGCGCCCTCGGCGAGCTGGCGCATGCACCGACGAACGAACCCGAGAGCCAGCTGCAGCTCGACGCCGCGCGCGGGCAGATCCTGGTCGCGGCCGGGCGCGCCGACGAGGCGTGGGCACCATTCCACGCCGCGTACAAGCGGATCGATCGCAACGACTATCTCAAGCACCCTGCCCTGCCCTATCACCAGGCCCTGCAGATCGCGCTCGAGCATTGCGGGCTCGACGCACAGCGCGGCAGCGACCTGCCGTGTAACCCGCCGCCGCAGCTGCTGAACAACCTGGATCCGCACGCGCCGGCCCACTTCCTGCTCCACCTCCAGCGTGCGGCCCAGTACGCGCTCGAGAGCCGTGCGATGCAGGACATCCCGCTCGGTGACGCGCTCGAGATCCTCGTCGCCAACCAAGGATCGCCGTTGCGGATCGCCGAGCTGCGCTGGCAGATCGCGCAGATCGACGGCATGAACGGACCCTCGCTGCGGTGGCAGCACGCGCACGACGCGCGCGCGGTGTTTGCGGCCTCGCACCGCACGGCCGACGTATCCGCGATCGATGCCTGGATCGTGGAGAAGGCAGCGGATCCGCAGTTCCGGTTCGCCGTGCCGATCCCCGTCGTGCCGAGCCCCGCCGCGGAGGATGCCGGCACGCCCGCGCCCGCGCCCGACCCGGCCGGGCACGCCGGGGGATCGAGCGACCCGTGGGCGCCTACAGCGCCTTGATGTCGTAACCGACGGTGGCCATCAGGGCGATCGCGTCGCCCACGTTGCCGAGGTCTGGAAACAGCAGCCCCGCCCGCAGGTCGAGCTTGCCCGTCCGATAGCCACCTCCGAGCGTCATCCCGAGGTTGGTGTCCGAGTTACTCGACGACATCCCGTTGTTGTCGAACGAGAGCCGCACGACGTCGAAGCCGAGCTCCGCGCCGCCGTAGAGCTGGGTCGTCGGTCCTTGCGAGAACACGTACCGGATCCCACCGAGCAGCGGGATCTGACTGGCCGAGGACTTCGCCGTCGCGCCACCACCGACATCACTCTCCTTGCTGAAGTGCTGGATGTAGCCAACGCGCGCGGTCAGCACGAGCTTGGGCGCAAGCGGCATCTCGAACCGGGCGAGCGCGCCGATGCCGAACCCGACCCCATCTCCGAGCTTGCCGGTGGGCATCGCGAGCGCACCATCGATCGCGATCATCTTGGTCCTGGCGGTGGAGACCGGCGCGGCCGGTTCGGCGGCCCCGTCGGCGGCGGCGGTGGTGGCGGTGGCAGTGGTGAGCAGGATCGGCAGAACGAGTGGGCTGAGACGCATGTGAGAACCTCCAGCCCCTGGAGCGGCGACCCGACCCGCCGTCGCATGAAAACGGCGACCGACGAATTCATGCGACGAGACGTGACCCTCGCGCTCCAGGGGAAGCCGGGCCATGGCGGCCCACTGGAGCCCCAACATGCGCATCTCGATCCACTGCCTGTTCGCCACCTCGTTGCTCGCAGCCACGGCGGCTGCGCAGCCCGCCCCCGCCGTCACGACCCAGGCGTGCCTCGGCGAGCTCGCCACCTTCTTGACCTGCCCCGCGGGATCCCGGCTGTCCGGCACCGAGTGTCGGGCCGTCGAGCCGCACCACGGCCAGGCGGACGGCGAGCACTGGTCGGGGAGCAAGCGTTCCGGACCCGCGGTGTTCCTCCGCGACGGCGATCCGAGCAAGCCGATCGTCAGCTTCGCGGCGAACTACCGCGACCACAAGAAGACCGGCCGGGTGTTCCGGTTCGATGATCAAGGACGACTCGAGTCGTTCAGCGACGTCATGAACGACGAGGATCACGGGCTCTCGGTCACGTGCCTACCGAACGGCAGGGTCAGCTACCTCGGCTACTACAAGAAGGGCAAGTCGGTCGGCATGTCGCGCGCATGGAAGGAGCGCGATGGCTCGTTCTCCTACGCGTTCGAGTACGACGCGCAAGGCAGGGGACAGCAGGTGCAGACCACGCCTGCCCTCGAGCAACGTCCCGATCAGCTGTGTCACCCGGCGCGCTGCGACGTCATGGCGAAACCCGACCTGTCCGGCGTCCCGAAGTGATCTCGCGGGCTAGCGCCGACGGCCCGGAGGTTTTGGTCGGTTGAACCTGCGCCGACCTGCACTTGCCCTTGCACTTGCACTTCTCACTGATGACGTGCACCTGCACTTGTCGTTAAGACCTGCACCGCGCACTTGCCCACGAGGCTCAGGTGCAAGTGCAGGTCTTAACTCGCAAGTGCAAG
>JAGSPR010000557.1 GCA_018262455.1 Deltaproteobacteria bacterium
CGCGCCGCCCGATCCGGCCCCGGCCCCGTGCGTGCCCCCGAGCGGCGACTCGGCGGGCGCCGCCGTGTTCGTGGCCTGCCCGGGAACGCGCGTGCGGGCGACCGTGACGCCGGACACCGCGAACCTCGACATCGCGCTGTCGCTGCGCGACGGCGGGCCGCTGGGCACCAAGCTGGTCTGCGAGAACGCCGCGGCGGGTGGAGGTGCCGAGATGATCGACCGGATCTTGACGGGGCCGACCTGGCTCGTCGTCGATCGCGTCGGCGGCCCCGCGGTCTGCGGCGGGTTCTCGATCAGCCACACGTTCGGCCCGTAGGGTCCGGAGGCGGGCGCCTCCAGCGCGGTGGTGGCGGGCGCCACCACCCGCGAGCAGCGTGGCGGTTCCGACGAGGATCCGCGCGGGTGCGCGGGCGGCCCACAGGTTGCTACCTGAGCCTGACGGAGGATCCCCTATGAAGCTGGTCACCCAGATCGTGATGGCCGCATCGATCGCCCTGACGGCGAGCTGCGATGCGGTCGTCGACCCCGACGCGCCCCCCGACACCTCGGCATGCACCGCGACGCAGACCCTGCCGTCCGCCGACACCCCGATCGACGCGAGTGCCCCGCTGCCGGCGCTCGTGTTCGAGGGACTCGATGCGAACGGCGCGTCGACCACCGTCTCGCTCGCTGACTACCACGAGCCGTGCGCGACGACCTCGCGGCTGCTCGTCGTGCGAGTCGGCGCCGCGTTCTGCGGGACGTGCCGGTGGCACGCCGCGCACACCCAGGAGCTGTTCGACCTCGACGTCGGCGCGCGGCTCGAGGTGCTCGACGTGCTGGTGCGCGACGAGGACAACCTGCCGGCGACCGCCGACGATCTCCCGGCGTGGCGCGCGCGGATCGATGCCCCTCGCAAGCTCGCCGTCGACCCGCAGTATCGCTTCGATGCGCTCAACCGCGATCGCGCAAAGCTCCCGCTGGTCGTGCTCGTCGACACCAAGACGATGACCGTCCGCCGCACGCTCAACGATCCGGATCCCGACCAGCTCGCGCTGCGCGTGCGCCAGGAGCTGGCCGTGCTCGACGGGACGCCGCCGCCCGCCGATGTCGCCTCGACGCTCTTCGATGGCGTCTTCACCCGCAACCAGCGCGACATGATCGCGGAGATGACCGGCCTGGGTGCGCCACCCGCCGATCCGACGAACGCGTACGCGGACGATCCGCGCGCCGCGCAGCTCGGCGGTCGGCTGTTCGGCGACCGATCGCTGTCGCCGAGCGGCACCGTCTCGTGCGTCACGTGTCACGACCCGCAGCGAGCCTGGGCGGACGGTCGCCCCGTGTCGCGCGGCGTCGACTTCGGCGGCCGCAATGCGCCGTCGGTCGCGCTCTCGGCCTACGCGCGCTGGCAGTTCTGGGACGGCCGCGCCGACTCGCTGTGGGCGCAGGCCCTCGGTCCGTTCGAGAACCCGAAGGAGTTCGGCTCGTCGCGGTTGTTCGTCGCGCAGCGCGTGGCCGCCACCTACCGCCCCGACTACGAGGCGCTGTTTGGCCCGCTGCCCGATCTGAGCGCGCTGCCGGCGAGCGGCATGCCCGGCGATCCCGCATGGGAGGCACTGGCGCCGCAGCGGAGAGAGGCGGTCAACCGCGTGTTCGTCAACATCGGCAAGGCGATCGCTGCGTTCGAGCGCACCATCCGTGTCGGCGAGAACTCGGTCGACGCGTACGCGCGCGGCAACACCGCCGCGCTGTCGACCACCCAGAAGGCGGGGCTCCGGGCCTTCTTCGACGTCGGGTGCGCGCAGTGTCACCACGGCGCGCGCCTCACCGACGACGCGTTCCACGTGATCAAGTTCCGGTCGCGCAGCCTCGACACGCTCGACCACGGTCGGATCGACGCGGTGTCGCAGCTGCTGACGAGCGAGTTCCTCGAGACCGGCCCGTACAGCGACGCGCCGGCCGACACCCACGGCCTCGCCGCACTGGGCGAGATGACCACGTTGCCGAGCTCGCTCGACGGCGCGTTCCGGACGCCCGCCCTGCGCGGCGTGGCGAACACGAGCCCGTACGCCCACGCGGGCTCGCTCGGCGCCGGCGGCCCCCTCGACGCGGCCGGCCTCGACGCGCTGATCGGTCACTACAGCGGACGCGCCATCGACGATCCGGCCGCCCCCGGGTTTGCGCTCGCGGTCGGCGAGATCGAGCCGTGGGTGCAGAAGTTCGAGCTCGACGGCCCTCAGCATCGCGCGCTCGCCGCGTTCTTGCCCGTCCTCACCGGCGCGACGCTGCCGCCGCCGCCGCCGCCGGTGCCGTGACCCTGGGCGCGTGGCACGCCCTGCGCGCACGCTCGGGTCTGGCGATGGTCGCCTTCGCGAACGCCAGCTGCGGTACCCTGGCTGGGTGCGGGCTGTCCTCTGGTGTGCGCTGGCGGGCTGCTACGCACCGAGTGTACCCGCGGGATCCCCGTGCTCGACGGCGGTCGACGGCCCCAGGTGCCCCGATGGGTTGGTCTGCAAGCTCGAAGGCGCCGTCGAGATCTGTGTAGACGCTGACTACGTCCCGATCGACGCGCCGATCGATCCGTCGATCGACGCACCCTCGGATCGCGATCTGGACGGCGTCTTCGATGTCGCGGATCTGTGTCCCGACATCGCGGATCCAGCGCAGGCCAACGAGGACGGTGATCGGTTCGGGGATGCGTGCGATCCCTGTCCCCCGATCGCCGACGACGCCCCACCCGATCCGGACGGTGACGGTGTGGGGGGTGTGTGTGACCCGAACCCGACCACGCCGGGTGATCGCATCGTGCTGTTCACCGGATTCCACGCGGGGGTTCCTGCCGGCTGGACCGTCACGGGGACCTGGGCCGATGTCGGCGGCGCGGTCGCCGCCGCCCCGGCCAGTGACGAGCAGATGGTGATGTTCACGCCGATCGTGCCGGACCTGACCGGCACCGCGAGCGCGAGCTTCGTCGTCACGTCGATCGCGACGGGCGGACGGGGGATGGGAATCGCGCTCCCGCTGTCGCTCGCCGCGGATCGGGGCATCATCTGCGAACCGTTCCTCAACACCGGCACCCAGAACAGGAAGCTCGGGCTCGTCCGGCTCGACAATCTCGCGGTGCTCGCCGACACCGCGGTCGCGTGGCTGGACAACAAGCCTCTCGTGGCGAGCGTGACTCGCATGGGCTCCACGTTCACCTGCCGGTTCGAGCACGAGGGGCTGACCCACGTCTTGACCGCGATGGACGCCAACTCGCCGCCGGATCCGCGGGTCGCCTTTCGAACGCGCAGCATCTCCGGCCGGGTCGAGTGGATGATGTACGTCGACAGTCCGTAGATCGCGACAGGGCCTCGCGCCTTGACGAGTCTGACCACGGACGCCGGGACGGTGTGGGCGCTCGTGCGCAAGACCCTCGCGGCGCGCAAGGTCCCGGTCCCCGAGGACGACGCCTGGAAGTAGCTGTCGACTCGGCGCGGGCCGCGAGCGACAATCAGCGGCAGAAACCCGGCGCGGGGTGTGATTTCGGTGTCAGGTCTTCGACCGATTCGCGGCCGTGGTGGGTGGAACCCGTTGAAACTCGACGGGGCGTGGTTGGCACGGCTATCGCTACAGGGGGGAGTCTCATGGCTTCGAACACCGTCAAGCGTCTGCTCCTGCTCGTCCTTCCGGTTGCGGCGCTGCTGAGCGCCCCGACCTCGGCCTCGGCCGATGACGACGAGGAGCTTCCGCCGCCCCAGCCCTCGGTCCAGCCGGTCTACCCGGCGCCGCTCTCGCAGACGACGCAGACGACCTACGTCCCGCAGAGCGTCGCCCTCTCCGGCCCCGATGAGATCGACGACTTCGATTTCAGCCGCCCGA
>JAGSPR010000558.1 GCA_018262455.1 Deltaproteobacteria bacterium
CGACCATCGACCCAACCCATCCCGTTCGGCGTGAGATCGAAGACCGGGTTCGCGAGCTTCTCGATCGCCATCGGCACGCACGCATCGGGCGGCAGCGGCCCATCGGGCATCGCGGTCGTCGAGTCGGGGCGCGCATCGGCGACGGGATCGGGATTCTTCGCGTCGGTGTTCGACGCATCGACCTGTTCAGCGTTGGGCGTGCCGCTCGCGCATCCGTACAGAAGCGCCGCGAGGCCCACCGTTTGAACGGTTCTCATGCGCGGATATTTGTGCGGGTCGCCCCCCGAGATCAACAACGATCTTTGGGGCGACCCGCTTCTTCGGGGTAATGGCCGTCTTATACGGCCGTCCCGGCCATCGTCCGGCGGGCCGCCGCGGCTGCCGGCCGCCAACCACCCCGGTACACGCGGTACCAAAATACGCCCGCGCCGACGACGATCTCGAGCGCGAGGCCGATCCAGCCGCCGACCGCCCCGAGCCCCCAGTGGACACCGAGGAGCCAGGTCAGGGGCGGGGTGGTGAGCCAGGCGGTCGCGATCCCGACCACGGCCGCGTAGCGCACGTCGCTCGCGCCGCGGAGGACACCGCGAGCGATCACGTTCGCCGCGTCGGCCACGATGAACGCGAGGCCGACGTGGAGCAGCGTGGTCGCGCGCGCGGCGAGGGCCGCGTCACCGGCAGACATCGCGCTCGTGATCAGACCGCCGACGGCGAGGTACGCCACGAGACAGAACGTCGCGTAGCCGGCGCCGATCGCGAGCGCCCGCTTGGCGACCGCGGGGACGAGCGCGTCTTTGTTCGCACCGACGGCCTGACCGACCAGCACGGCCGCCGCTTCCGCGAGCGCGTGTGCCGGCAAGAACGAGACGTTGATGAGGTGCAGCACCATCTGGTGCGCTGCACCGTCGCGCGCGCTCATCCCGGCGACGAGCACGGTGAGGATCAAGAACGAGCCGACCTCCATGATGAACTGCAGGCCGTTCGGGACGCCCTGTCCCCAGACGTCACGCACCGCCGCCTTGCGAAGTCGCAGCCCGCGCAGCTTCTCGCGCATCGGCCATGCGAGCAGCGAGAGCTCGGTGACGTTGCCGAAGATCGTCGCGAGCGCGGCGCCGGCGACGCCCCAACCGAAGCCGAGGATGAACACGGCATCGAGCGCGATGTTCACGGCGTTACCCGCGAGTGACGCGCGCATCGGCGTGCGACTGTCGCCTTGGCCGTAGCTCGCTTCACGAAGCGCGGCGTAGACGAGGATCAGCGGCGCACCGAGCGAACGGATCCCGAGGTACTCGGCCGCGAACGCGCCCGCGCGCGGCGATGCGGACAGCGAGGCGAGGAGTGGTGCGACGAGCTGACCGGCGACGAGCGCGAACGCACCGAGCACGACGGCGAGCGCGAGTGCGGCGCCGACGAGCTCGGGGATGCGATCCCGGCGATTCGCGCCGACGGCTTGCGAGATGAGCGTCTTGCCTCCGCGCAAGAGGCCGATGCCGAAGCAGACGAGCGAGAAGCCGACGACGCCCGCGAGCCCGACGCCGGCGAGCTCGTCGGAACCGATCTGCGCGACGAAGGCCGTCGACGCGAGGGTCATCGTCGAGAACGACAACATCGAGACCGTGATCGGCCAGGCGAGACGCAATAATTCGCGGCCGGGCTTGGCGGTCCAGTGCAATGAAGAAGCAGCAGCAGTTACGAGCATGACGCGTACCCTTGGGGTACGGGGCGAAGCCCCGTGAGAGGAGTTCCTCGACGGGGAGCGCGGTTCGCGGGCATGGCCGAAAGCGAAACGGGCTCCCAGGTTCGACCGGGAGCCCGCGGCAGAGAGAAAGCTCGGACGACTATCGACGAGCCTCGCCACCGCGGGCACCAACCGGATCGACGAAGCACATGGTCTTCGTCGTGGGTTGGTAGATGCAGTTGGCGATGCTCATGGGTTTCTCCGAGTGACATCACTCTCGCGCGCGGCCGGAAGGTCGTCAAGAACAGTTTGGTTCGCGCGCGAGGTGCTCAGCGCGCTTCAGCGCGGCGTGAGGTACTTCACCGTCGCGCGTTCGCAGGTTTGCAGCGGCTTCGTGCCCATCGCGGTCTGACCGGGCATCGAGGCAAATTGCCACTCTTCGATGTCGCGAACGACGGCTGCGTTGAACGGCTCGTACGTCGTGCCTTCGAGCAGCGAGACCTTGGTCACGTGACCGTTCGGCGCGACGCAGAGCTCGATCGAGGCGACGGCTGCGTCGCCGAGCTGTGCGCGGACGTCACGCGAGATCCGATCGACGCGCGGTAGCCGTGGCTCCTGCGCTTGCGGGAACACGACGCGCTCGTCCGCAGAGCTCGCGAGATCGAGCTCGACCTTGGATCGTTGGGCGGGTTCGCGGGTGTCCATGGGGGTTCCGGTGGTGGCGCAGGCAACGGTGAACAGCACGAGAGAGAGGCCGAGCTTCATGGCAGTGACTCCTTGGGTGGTGCGCGCGAGCTCGGTGGCCTCCCAGCACCAGGCTCGCAGACCGGACGAGCACTCAAGCGGCATGCCAGCGCGGACGTGGACTAACCCGTCGAAACGCCGCATGCGTCGCGTGCGACCGATCGCGTGCGACCGCCGCATGCGTCGATCAGAAGGTGTCGCATCCGGGAATCGAGAAGCGGGTCGGCTGGTTGACAGCCCGCCAGCCGGGCGGTTTGCTCCGGTTCCCTTCGAGAAACCTATGTCGGATCGACTCACCGAAGACGTCTCCAAGCTCCAATCCCGTTTCACCGCGCTCAAGGCGGAGGTCGGCAAGGTCCTGGTCGGCCAGGACGACATGCTCCACCGCCTGCTGCTCGGCCTGCTCGCCGGCGGTCACGTCCTGCTCGAGGGCGTGCCCGGCCTCGCGAAGACGCTCGCGATCCGCACGCTCGCCGACTCGCTCCACGGCACGTTCTCGCGGATCCAGTTCACGCCCGACATGCTGCCGGGCGACGTCGTCGGCACGCAGATCTACAACCCGCGCGAGGGCACCTACACGGTCAAGAAGGGCCCGGTGTTCGGCAACTTCATCCTCGCCGACGAGATCAACCGCGCGCCCGCGAAGGTGCAGGCGGCGCTGCTCGAGGCGATGCAGGAGCGGCAGGTCACGCTGGGCGATCAGACGTTCCGGCTCACCGAGCCGTTCCTCGTGCTCGCGACCCAGAACCCGATCGAGCAGGAGGGCACGTACCCGCTGCCCGAGGCGCAGCTCGACCGCTTCATGCTGAAGGTGAAGGTCGGCTACCCGACCCGCGAGGACGAGGTCCGGATCATCGATCGGATGGCCGGCGCGGGCGCCGAGCCGGCGGCGAGCAAGGTGATGACCACCGACGAGGTCCTCGCGGCGCGCGACGTGGTGCGCCAGGTGTTCGTCGACGACAAGGTGAAGCGCTACGCGGTCGACCTGGTCGCGGCGACCCGCGATCCGAAGGGCTCGGGCATCCCCGCGCTGGCGCCGCTGATCGACAACGGCGCCTCGGTGCGCGCGTCGATCGCGCTGATCAAGGTGGCCAAGGCGCAGGCGGTGCTGTCCGGGCGGAGCTACATCTCGCCGCACGACGTGAAGACGATCGCGCACGACGTCCTGCGCCACCGCATCCTGGCCAGCTACGAGGCCGAGGCGCAGGGCAAGACGACCGATCACGTCGTCGCGCAGATCCTGGAGAACGTCCCGGTCCCCTGAGGTCACCGTGCTACCAGCGGAGATCGCTCAAGCCGTCAAGCGGATCCAGTTCGTCACGGGCCGCCAGGTGTCGGACGTGATGGCCGGCGCGTACCTGTCCGTGTTCAAGGGCCGCGGCATGGAGTTCGACGAGGTGCGGCCGTACGTCCCCG
>JAGSPR010000243.1 GCA_018262455.1 Deltaproteobacteria bacterium
AGACCGCCGGCCGCGGTGGAACATGGACGATTGCTTTACGCTCGCGCGGAGTGGCCCGCGTGCGGGGCGGCGCCGCGCTTTGGCGAGATCGCGGGTGGTTCCGGATCTAGCGCGCGGTCCGCTCGACGAGCAGGCGGAGGAACTTCGCCATCCGCACGAGCTGTGGACGCGACACCTTGTCCAGCGTGTCGGTCGGGCGGTGGTAGTCGTCGTTGATCCCGCTCGAGAAGTCGACCGCGAACACGCCGTGGTCGCGGAAGATCCAGTCATCGCTCCGGCGAGCCTCGCCGAGGATCTGGAGCGCGCCGGCGCGGACCGGGAGCAGGGACAGCCCCGCCTCCGAGGAGCTCTGGGTGGCGAGGTCGAAGATCTCGGGCTGCTCGGCCAGGCCCACCGCCGCGAGCTTGGCCTCCTCGTTGCCGGCCGACGCGAACAGGTTGCGACCGACCATGTCGAGGTTGTAGACCGCGCGGATCTGGTGGAGCGGAACGGTCGGTGCGTCGACGTAGGCCCTCGCGCCGGCGAGCCCGATCTCCTCGGCGCCGGTGAACAGGAAGATCACGCGACCCGGCAAGCCCGGAGCTCCGACGGTGCGCGCGAGATCCCGCGCGACCGCGAGCGCGACCACGACTCCCGAGGCGTTGTCATCGGCACCGGCGTAGGTCTCGCCGTGGATCACGCCGAGGTGATCGTAGTGCGCCATCACGATCACCGCGTCGGCGGTGGGCGAGCCGAGCTGGGCGATCACGTTGACCTGCCCGGGTGCGTCACCGATCGGCTGCAGGATCGGCGTGAAGCCGGCGGTGGCGAGCTCACCGGCGATCCAGCGCGCGGTCAGCTGCGCTTCGGGGCTGCGCGAGCCGCGCCCCGCGCGTGCCGGATCGGTGAGCCAGGTCAGGTCCGCGACCAGGCTGGCCTCGGACAGCGGCTCGACGGCATGGCCGACGCTCACCAGCTCCGGCGAGCGCGGCGCGGGCTGGCCGATCGGAGTGAGGGCCGGCGCGCCGCCGCAGCTCGCGATGCAGATCACCAGGCACCAGCGCACGGCCGCCAGTCTAACCGAGATCAGGAGCTGCGCGGTCACGGCTTCCGGCGCGAGCGCCGCGCGAAGTCCTCGAGGTCGGTGAGGCTGCCGGCGAACACATCGAGATCGACCGGGCGGGTGATGCCGGGCACCGTCCCACGATCGCTGTACTGCCAGAACGTCCACGCCGTCCACGGTGCGGGGGTCGTCGGGCACCGCGCGGTGTAGTGCGCGACCCACAGCGGCTGCGTGGTCAGATCGGCGCCGCCCGCCTTGTCGCGCCAGAACTCGGGGCCGGTGTAGATGATCGGCTCGACGCCGAGGGCCGAGCGGACCCGCGTCACCCAGATCTCCACCCGCTGGGCGAGCTGCGCCGGGGACCTGCCGCCGTCGGTCTCGACGTCGATCACCGGCGGCAGCTCGCCGCGATCGCGCTTGACGGCCGCGATCACGAGGTCGGCCTGCGCGGTGGCGCTCTGGTCGGGGCGGAAGTACTGATAGGCGCCGCGCAGGACGCCGGCGCGCCGGGCCGCCCCCCAGTTCTGCGCGAACAGCGAGTCCGGAACCGTGGTGCCATCGGAGACCCGGATGAACGCGAACCGCACGCCGGCGCGGCGCACCTGCTTCCAGTCGATCGTGTCCTGGTAATAGGAGACGTCGATGCCGGGCACGGTCGGTCCCGGCTGGCACTCCGGTGGCTCGAGCTCGGGACCCTCGCGGCCGCCGAATAGCCACGCGTACGCGATGAGGACCGCGATGCAGCCCGCGAGGGCCAGGACCACGAGTGGCCAGCGCGGCTTGCTCGACACGTCCCTAGTTAACTCGCATATCCGCGAGACAATTTCGAACATCCGCCGGCGGCGCGCGACCTGGTCCGCCGATCCTCGTCTGGATGGACATGCGTGGAGTCATCTCGCTGTCCTGCGCGATCCTGACCTCGGGCTGCCTGTTCTCCGGCGGGCCCGGCAGCGGTGACGACGCCGATCCGGTGGCGCGAGACAGCGCGCAGTACGACCGCCTGACCAGCCAGCTGGAGATCCACCGCACGCCGTTTCTCGGCGAGGAGGCAGACGAGCTGCAGGCCGCGACCCAGCGAATCTTCTGGCTCGAGTACCCGGTGTTCGACCCGACCTTGCACTCGGCGAAGGGGCCGCGGATCGACTACTCGTTCGCGCTGGGCACCGAGGGCAACTATCGCGCGAGCGACACGCTGGTGGTGACCGCGACCCGGACCGGCGACACCGTGGCCTACCGGGCGTACGCCGCCGACACGGGGACCTCGCGCGGCGAGCTCGCGCTGCCCGCTCCGGCCGATGGTCAAGTCTGGTGGGCGTACGCGGTGGCCAGCGACACCGTCTACCTCGTGACCACCGGGAGCTCGACCACCGTGCTGCGGTGGGTGCCCGGTGCCGAGCCCCAGACCGAGGTCGTGCTCGAAGACGTCGGGGTCGACGTCGGCGAATTTCAGGACGTCGGCGTGTTCGGACGTCACATGTTGTTCATCGAGAGCGGCCGGCTGTGGGAGCTGTCCCTGGCCACGCACGTCGCGACGTGGACCGGTAACACCCAGCAGATCACGGGCGGGATCTCGACCGACGGCATCGGCGTGCTCTACACCGCTGCCGATGGGCCGTACTACCTGACCTTCGGTGGCGGCACGCCGCGCGACCTGCGCGCCGAGATCGCGGCGAGCGACTACCGGCTCAACGCGACCTACGCGACGATCCACACCTATGCGAGCCAGGCCGTGCTGAGCCACCAGCACGTGGTCTACAAGGGTCAGAGCGGCGTGTTCGTGTTCGATCTCAAGTCCCAGCGGGTCGCGCCGGTGCTGCTCGAACCCCGCGCGTCGACGCCGCGGATCGTCTACATCGATCCCCAGATCCTCGACGACGGGACGATCTATCTCACCGGGCTCGAGAGCGACAGCGGTGCGGTCGGCGCCGAGGGCCCGGTCTACTCGCTCCAGCTCGCCGACGTGCTCGCCGAGCCTGCGCCGAGTCTTAGATGATCACGCTCATCATCGAGTGCTTCGCCGCGGCGGCCTGCTTGTACAGCGCGACGACCGAGGTGAAGGCGGCGGTGAGCAGCTCGATCTCCGCCTTCTGATTCTGGGTAACCTTCTCGCGCAGCCAGTCCTTGTCGTCGGGCGCGACGAGCTCCTGGCCGAAGCCGCCGTTCACGGTCTTGCCGTAGAGTCCGGCGTAGCGCTCGCGCACGACGCCCACCGGCAGTGCCGAGAGCGCCTTCGAGATCTCGGCGACGCGCGCGGCGGGGATCATGCGAGCCTTGCTCTTCGAGCCGCCGGCCTTCAGCGGCTTGCCGGTGCGCGCGACCAGGGCATCGGCGAACACCGGGTCCTTGCCGTCGCCGAGCATGATGTCGAGCGCGTGCCAGGTCGGCCCGAGATCGAGCAGGCCGGGAATCTCCTGCTCCTGGCGAGCTTCGATCAGCTCGCTCAAGACATCGGGATCTTCCTCGATCATCGCGAGGCGCTTGGGGGAAAGCGAGCAAAGCAAAGCATCCATGCCCACGGCAGTTACCTCTCGTTAGCTTTGTAGGAGATCCGCGCCGGTACGACGCGCTTGGCACCGGTGCCGATCTTCACGGTCAGGGTCTTCAAGCCGAGCGTAGGGTGCCATGCCTCGAGCGTGTAGGTCCCGGCCGTCAGCCCCTGGATTTCGAACGTCCCGTCGTCCCCGGTGATGGCGAAGAACGGATGGTCCTGGACCACGGCGTACGAGTGCATCCACGGGTGAACGTCGCACACGATGTCGATCACGTCGCCTGGCCTGGCGCCCGGATCGAGTGCGAGGTCGGGATCCTTGGCGGACTGGGGCTTGTTCCACAGCAGCTTGCCCGCGATCGTGCCGTGGACGTTGTGGAACGTGCCGTCGCTGTTGCGGAGCGCGAGCTTCTGGCCGGCGACGAGGCCCACCACCCGCGGCGAGTACATGCACTCGCGCTGATCGATCACGACGGGCGCCGGGGGAGCGGCGTGCGTGCCACCGCTGCCGTTCTTGATCCGCACGAGCACGTCGCGCAGCTTGCCCTTGGTGACGACCACGTCGTCGGCGAGCCTGGCGGTCCTGGCGCAGTACGGATCGGTGTCGCGCACGAGCGTCTTGCGGTCCGGCGCCTCGCCCTCGAAGGTCACGGTTCCCTTGATGCCGCCGGTGACGCCGCCGGTCGCGGTGACGGGGGCTGGAGCGGGAGCTGGCCGCTTGGCGGGATCGGCGCGAACCGAGCCGGAGGCAAGCAGGGTGAGCAGGGCGGATAGGAGGAAACGTTTCATATCAGGACCTTGGACGGGCCTCCGCGGGCGATGTTCATCATGCCACGGGCCCGCCGTCGACACGAGGCGCGCGGGGCGGTTGTCGTGCAGCGACCCGGCGGCCGCTCGGCCGATCGGGGGGAACCCTGCCGGCGTGCCGGTAGGGGGGCGGAGCCCTGGAGCGATCGGGCGCGCGCGCCGGGCTATGCTGGTTGCCGTGACACGTCCGTTGCTGGGAGCCCTCCAGGCCGTGCCTCCCGCGGTGCGCTATCGCATCAAGGACGTGCTGGGGCTGCTGCCGACGCAGGGCGAGCCACTCGATGGCGTCGCGGAGGAGCGGCTGGCGCGCCTGCTGGACGAGGGCGACGCCTGGCTCGGCGCCGATCCCGTGCTCGCCGAGATCGGCTACTGGATGCTCGAGCCCGGCAATGCGGTCGAGTTGCGCCGCCGCGGCTGCCGGTGGCTGACGATGTTCCCGTCGGTCGAGACCGTCCGCCGGCTCGCCGACGTCGCGACCGATCCTGCGACTCCCCGGCCGGTCCGCGAGCAGGCGATCTGGTCGCTGGGGTATCGCCAGATCCGGGCGATGCACCCATCGACGCAGTGGACGGTCGAGGCGATCCAGCTTGCCGACGAGGCGCTCTACAAGCTCGCCGATGCGGCGACCACCGACGGCAAGATCGGCAGCGAGCAGCTCCCGCAGGCGCTGCGCCACGTCCAGGCCGACGTGATCGCCGCATCGTTCGCACGTGCGCCGGGGATGTGGGGCGAGGCGCTCGAGTGCTTCGCGACCCCGCCGCTCGCGCGGGTGCTGTTCGTCTCGCTCGATGACATCCCCCCGCAGCACCGGCTGCGTGCGCTGCGGTTGATCGCGGCGACCCTCGGCGAGGACGCGATCCCGCTGCTGCTGGCGCGCGCCGGATCGGCTCCGATCGACGAGCAGCTCGAGATCCTGTTCCTCGCGGTCAGCGTCGGCGGCGAGCGCCACCTCGGGCGGCTCGAGGCTTCGCTGAAGGGCATGAAGTTCGTGGACCTGATGCGCCAGCGCGCGCGCTGGCACCTCGCGAACCCCGGCGTGATCCCGACCGTGCGTGGGCTCCGGATCGCGCGTACCACCGCCACGATCCCCGCCGCGGAGCGGGCCGGCCAGTGCGCGCGCGCGGCCGACGATCTCGGCGTGCTGACGAAGTTCGCGCGCTACCCCGAGGCGTACCTCTACACGCTGTGGGGCTGGATGGTGCGCGGCGCCGGTGATCCGGGGAGGGCGCGCGAGCTGGTCGCGGCACACCCCGAATCGCAGCGGCTCGTGCGCGAGCTCTATCTTGGCGACCTCGCGCGGCGCGGTCGCGTCAAGCAGCTCACGGCGGCGGCGCAGACGCTCGAGGCGGCGGACCTGGGAGCCTTGCAGCTCGCGATCTGGGGCCGGCCGTTCGCCGCGCTCGAGCTCGCCGCCACCGCGCGGCTCCACACGCCCGAGCTGGTGTGCGCACGTGCCCTCGCGAGCTATCGCGCCGGCCGGCCGGATCTCACCGAGCGCATCCTCGCCGACGATCTGCCGCCGTCCGAGATCACCGATGACAACAACCTCGCGGCATTTCCGGGCCCGCACGAGCGCTGGCTGATCGAGCACGCCGGCGACGTCGGGGACCGCGCCGAGGACGGCGCGTGGTTGGCCATCGTCGCACTCGCCAAGGGCCGAGAGGGTGTGGTCGCGCTCGCCCAGGCTGCCACGCACGACGCCGAGCCCGACACGCCGTCGCTCGATGCGCTGTCCCCGTTGATCCAGCGGCTCGGCCGCGGCCTGCCGGGCAGGACGGTGTACCTGGCCGGCGAGTTCAAGCAGCTCGACCGGGACGCGCTCGCGGCGGCCGTCGAGCAGGCCGGGGCGCGGCTCGTCAGCGGGCCGTTCCCGGGCACCGACTACTACGTCCATGGTGACTGGTGCCTCGTGGAGACGATCGCGCAGCTCGAGCGTCAGGGCGCGCGGCGCTTGCGGCCCGGCGAGCTCAGGGGGATGTGATGGCCGCGCTGCGCAAGCCGCACCGGATCGCGTTCCTCTGCCCCGACCTGATCGTCGAGGGCAGCGACACCAGCTCCGAGGCCGAGGCTGCGCTGCTGCTGTGGTGCACGTGCATCGAGCTGTGCCGGCGCCACCCCGGGCTCGCCGTGTACGACGCCGAGTCGACGCCGCTGTTCCCGCAAGACGGTCACTTCGCTCCGCAGTACGCGGCGCTCGGGGCCACGCCGACCGACGCGTTCTTCGCGCCGACCCGTCGAGACGAGCTGCTGTGGCTCGAGCTCACGCTGCCCAGGGGCGCGGTGCGGCTGCACTCGCTCGACCGCGGGGGCCAGCGCGAGGCGTTCGACGCGGCCCTGCGCGGGGCGTCGCGTGCCCTTGGCGAGCAGCTGCAACACGTGTTCGGCGCCTGGCTGTCCGCGCGCGGGCTCGGCCAGCTGCCGAGGCGTACGGGGGCTGACGCGGACGCGTTCACCGTCGACGAGCTGCTCGCGAGCGTCCGCGTCCTCGGCCCCGTGCTCGGCGAGCAGGCGCGCAAGTGGAGCTTGCCAGTCAGCTCCACGCCAACGTGGTCGCTGACGTTCGCCGGCCAGGCGCTCGCCGAGGACGACGCGCACGACGAGGATGATCCCGCGGGCGCCGACGAGGTGCCTGCCAGCGAGGACCCCATCGAAGCGGCCGAGTCTCGTGCCTCCACGATCGACACCTCGCTTCCGGACGCTCCGGAGCCCGCGCCGCTGGCGTCTCCCGGGGCGGCGGGGGCGCTGGCGCGTTCGACCGCGAACCGCCTGCCCCGGGTGCTGCCCCGGGTGCTTCGCGTCCCGGCGCTCCGCCTGCTCGAGCTCGCCCTGCGCGTGGATCTCGGCGATCTCATCACCGTGGCGGATCCGGACCATCCGGGCGCGCTGTTCGCCAGGTTTCTCGCCACGAAGGCCGCGTCGGGGCGCGCCGACTTCGCGCTGCTCCGCAAGGTGATCGCCGCGTCGCCGGGGTGGGCGCGGCCGTATGGCGAGCTCGTCGCCGACTCCGACGATGACTCGCCGCTCGCGCCGACCGATCTCGAGACCGTCGCCGGGGCAGGCATGGCGGCACTGTGCAGACCCGCCCACTTCGATGTCGTCGATGCCGCGGCCGATCATCTGCGCGAGGACGGCAGGATCGACGAGGCCGTGCGGCTGATGGCGCGCGCGGTCCGGTTGCACGGTCGCGAGACCCGCGCCCACATCTCGCTGCTCCACCTCCACCGCTCGACCGACCGGATCGGAGCCTGGCTCGCGCAGGCGCACGCGTCCGCGTACGTCCATGGCTGTCCGATGGATCCCGGGCTGCCGTGGTACCCCGACCAGATCCAGATCGATCTGCTCGTCGCCGACGCGCTGATGAACGCCGGCCGGCTCGACGAGGCGATCGCGTTGCGGGCGAACCGGCTCGCCGGGCGCGAGGCGACGTGGCCGCGCCACACGAAGATCCTGACGACCTGGCGCAAGGATCCGCGGTTCGTTGCGTGGTGCTTCGCGCGAGAGGGCTGGTTTCGCGGCGATCCCGCGCGGACCCTCGAGGGATTCGGCAGGGTCCAGCCCGATGACAGCGTCGACGTCGCGATGTTCCTCGATGCCCTGATCGCGATGGGCCGCGAGGACGAGGTCGCGCTCGCCTGGGGCCAGTTCGGCAAGGGCGGCGCGCTCGCGGGGCCCACCGCGCGGCTCGCGGCGGCGCGCTGCCTGATGGCGGCGGGCGAATGGCGGCGCGGGCTCGAAGAGCTGTGGCGCGTCGAGCTGACCTGTCCGGGGCGCGACGAGCAGGTCGCGATCGCGCGGTGTGGTGTGCTGCTGTCGATCATGCCCCTCGAGATCGCCGAGACGGCACTCGCCGAACGGCTCGCGGTCGGCGCAACCACGCTGGCCCGGAGGATGGCGCGCGACATCGCCGACTTCTGCCCGGGTGCCGCGATGAGCTCGATCGTGCTGCGCGCGCTCGGTCACAAGGAGCTGATGGGTCAGGGAGGCAAGCCCCCCCTCATCGAGCTCGATCTGGCCAGCTTCCGCGCGTTCTCGCTCGGCCCGCGCAGCCGGCGCGCGATCGATGCGCTGTTCGCCGAGCTCGAGCCCGAACCCGAGGCCAACGAGCGTCACGCCGCAGCCGCCGAACGTCGCGCCGCGCGCCGGAACACCAAGGTCGCGCGCCCCGCCGCGATCCCGGTCGATCCGCGCGCGGTCGCCGATCGCTTCGTCAACCGCTGGCTCGAGGTCGTGTTCACGGGCGCGAGCGAGCAAGATCCGAACGCGCTGGCGCAGGCCGCCGCGTACCTCGCGGCGCATGCACTCGGCCGCTACCTCATCGCGACCACGACGACGCCCAGCGTGATCGCCGGCGCGCTTCGCACCGTCGCGGCCGAGGCCCTCGCGCTGGTGCACCGCCACCAGGACGCGCTCGGCGATCGCGAGGCGCGCGCGCTGCTCGGCGTGATCGATCCGCTGCTTCGCCGGGCCGATCGCTGGGTCGGCACCGCGTGGCTCTCGCTGGTGGAGCGTAGCTGCGGGATCGACGAACGAGCCGCGGGCGACACGGCCGGCTTTGCGCGCGAGTGCGCCACCGTCGGCGCGCGGATCTTGGGGCCCGAGGAAGCCGCGGTGCTCTCGGTGTCGATCGCGCGGCTCAATCGCGAGCGCCCTCCCGGGTGGGCGGCGGGAGCCGCCGTGCAGGCCGTGCGACTGGCCGCGCACACGGGGCATGCGGGGGCCGCGGAGTGGGCCAACGCCACGGCGGCGCAGCTCGCCGCGCAGGCGATCGAGCTCGACGACGCGATCGATGCGCTGCACAGCGCGTGCTATCTCGCCGAGGGCACCACCGCCGTGCCATGCGTGCAGGCCGCGCGCGTGCTGTTCTCGGCGGGTCGCGCGCCTGCCGCGCTCGCGGTGCTGACGGCTGGGCTCGGCAGCGCGCGAGCGGCCTGGCGCGATCGCGAGCTCGCCAGCCTCGCCGAGCCGTGGCACCGGGCCAACCTCGAGATCCCGTTCGGCTTCGCGCAGGTCGCGTCGGGCGTGTTCGAGGCCCTGCAGCAGGGCGAGCCGGCACGCGCAGAGCAACTCGGCCGCTGGGCGGTCGCGTTCGACCCGACCAACGCGGAGGCTCATCGCAACCTCGGCCTCGCGCTGGCGCACCAGGGCAAGCTGGTCGACGCCCTTCACCACCTCGTGCGCGGCACGGGCGACCAGGCGACGCAGATCCTGTCGGGCGTGCTGTATCAGAGCGGGAAGCTCGCGGAGGCGATGGCCGTGCTCGACTACGCGAGCCGGTGGTACGTACGCGCGGACCAGTGGCTCGGCTACGGCGGCATCGCGTATGCCGCGAGGGACAGCTCGCGCACGGTGAAGGCCTACGCGCTCGCGTACCAGCTCGACCCCGAGGCGTTCGATGCCACGCAGCTCAACGCGTACGCCGGCGCGCTCGACGAGGTCGGCGACCATGCGACCTGCGAGACGATCGCGAACCACCTGCTCCGCACGGCCGGGGCCGACGTGATGTGGAAGACCACCGGCTGGAACCACCTCGCGTGCGCGTTCATCGGGCTCGGCAAGTTCGACGAGGCCACGGCGCTCGCGCAGCAGGCGATCGAGCACAACCCGTTGCCCGACAACGCCGCGGCGTTCGCGGCCACCCTCGCGCGCGCGCAGGCCCGGACCCCG
>JAGSPR010000559.1 GCA_018262455.1 Deltaproteobacteria bacterium
AGCATGACGCAGGCGACCCGCGGCGAGACCTCGCTCCCCCATGACTCGCTGCTCGTGATCGCGTCGACCGCGGTCCGCGGCGACGACGAGCAACGCTGGCAGGCATCGCTGCGCGAGCAGGCGCCCGCCGGACCCCGCCTCGCGACCGTGCTGGTGGACGCCGCGCTCCGCCGCGGCGACCTACACGAAGACTTCCTGGTTGTCGTCGTTCGACAGCGTCCCGATCGCCGCAGCGAACCCGTGATCTCGCGGTAACCTCGCGGGCGGAGGGACCATGACCGATGCAACTGGAGCCAAGCGCAAGCTCCTCGACTTCTTGAAGGGCGCGGGAGGGGAGCCGTCGCGGCTGTGGCTCGCCGCCGCAGCGCTGGTCCTCATGATCGCATCATTCCGATCGTGCGCCTCCGTCGAGGCAGGCGAGACCGCGGTCAGGATCAACAACATCACCGGATCCACCGAGGTGATCACCCAGCCCGGGTTGATCCTCAAGCTGCCGTTCGGGATCCACAACGTGTACATCATCGACTCGAGCCCGCAGACGTTCCACCTGCGCGGCACGACGAACAAGAGCGTCCTCGAGGGCAAGGAGCTCAGCGTCCGCGCGTCGGATGGCTCGAGCTTCGCGTTCAACGACACGACCCTGTTGTTCCGCGCGATTCCGGCGCACGCCGACGAGACGCTGCGCGACTCAGGCCTCGGCCACGCGTATTACGAGTGGATGCTGCCGTACGCGCGCGCGATCTTGCGCGACGAGTTCGGTCTCGAGTCGACGATCAGCGTGTCGAACCCGACGAGCTTCGCGCAGGCCGAGGCGCGCGCGCGCAAGCGGCTCAACCAGGTGCTCAACGCGCACGGGATCGAGGTCACGAGCATCGTGACGCCAAGGCCGCGGTTCTCCAAGGAGTACGAGGACCTGATCGAAGCGCGTAACCAGACCGAGAACCAGCTCACCGTGATCGACTCCGAACTGCAGCGCGCGAAGACCGAGCGCGACCGCAAGCTCGCCGAGGTCGAGCGCGATCAGAACAAGGTGATGCAGACCAAGCGCGCCGAGCTGGAAGCGCAGCTCGCGACCGCCGTGACGGAGAAGGTGCAGACCACGCGAGTCGTCGACACCTACAAGATCGAGAAGCTCGCGGCCGGACAGGCCTCGCGGTCCGCGTCGGAGAGCACCGCCCAGCAGCTGAAGGGACAGCTCGACGCGCAGTACCTGTCGAAGAAGGCGGAGATCGACGCATTCCGCAACCAGCCGGTCGAGCGCGTGATGGAGCGCCTCGGTGAGCGGCTCAAGGGTGTGACGATCAATATCACCCCGGTTCGCACCGATGGCACGCCGCAGCGGGTGCAGCTCGAGAACGTCGGAGGTGGCCAGTGAAGTCCCTGATCAGGATCGCGAAGATCGTCGTCGTCGGTGCGGTATTCCTGTGGATCTTCCCCGCGCTGTTCACGCTACGCGTCGAGCCGAGCGAGATCGGCGTCCGCCAGAGCGCCGCGACCGGCGTGCTCGCCAAGGATCTCGGCCCGGGCTGGCACTGGCGGATCCCCGGCGTGCACAAGCTGATCGTGCTGCCGAGCTCGTTCTTCATGCTCGACTACTCCGCCGACGAGCGCGGACCGCAGAAGACGCTGGTGATCCGCACCAAGGACAACAACACCGTCGAGCTCGACGTCTCGGTCTACCTCCGGATCAAGCAAGGTCACGCACACGAGCTCGTCGCCGCCGGCAACCACGTCAAGGATCCCGACGGCCGGTTCCGCTACCAGCGGCTCGCCGAGGAGACGGCAACCAGCGTGCTCCGCGAGGAGCTCGCGACGCTCGACTCGGTCGGCTTCTACTCGACGGAGCGCCGGCTCGCCTCGAGCGCCCTCGCGCTCAAGTTGCTCAACAAGCAGCTCGAGCCGATGTTCCTCGAGGCGGAGTCCGTCCTCGTCCGCGCGGTCACGTTCCGCCCCGAGTACGAGAAGCAGCTGCAGCAGATCCAGCTCAACGAGCAGAACAAGCTGCTCGATGCGGCGGCGCAGAAGCTCGCCGGCGTTCAGCAGACGCTCGACAACTACGTGCAGGGCACGAGTGCGCAGCTGTCCTCGCGTACGCAGGACTGGGTCAAGCGCCAGGCCGAGCTCGAGCGCGCGTACCAGGTCGGGCTGCTGCCCGTCGAGGATGCGGTGCCGGGCACGGTGCGCGCGAAGCTCGCGGCGATGCCGGGGGTCGAGGTCGAGGCGAAGCGCACCGAGGCGGCGACGTTGTTTGGAATCGACGCAGCGTCGGTGACCGACGCGTACCTGATCGGGATCAAGAACATCCAGGCCGAGACCCTGACGTACAAGAACAAGGTCAACGCGGAGGCCGACGCGACCGAGGGCCGCCTCGGCGCCGAGGGTGATGCGATGGTCGCCAAGGTCCAGGGCGAGTACGAGATCAAGCTCAACACGCTGCTCGGCTCGCCCGCAGGCAAGGCGTACGTCGCGTACAAGACCGCCGAGTACGTGAAGTTCGGGGACACGCTGACGTTCAGCTCCAGCGAGGGCATCCCCTCGGTGCTGCGCCTGCGTCAGTTCGCCGAGCAGTTCATGGGCGCGCGCTGACGCACGACGTCATCGAAGCAGACGCTCGAACGCGGGCGCGACGCTGTTCGCGAGTCCCGCGACGAGCTCGATCTCCGGTGGCCGGAACGCCGTCGCGCGGCGCAGCGCGATCACCGCACGCGCGGGGGCCGGGCCGATCGGCGCGATCAGCGCGGTGCCGATCACGGCGCGGCGGCCGCTGCCGGCGACCTGGGCGACCAGCTCCTTGACCTGCTCCGAGGCGACCGTGCCCTCCGCGGTCCACGCGAGGCGGCGGGGCCAGTTGAACGCGACGCACAGGCCCTCGGCGCAGCGGGTCAGTCGGCACAGCTCGCGCTCGAGCCGGCGCGCGGCGTCGCGGAACGTCACCTCGGCCGTGATCGCGTGCGCGATCTCTGCCAGCTCGTGCGTCGACGGCAGCGCGGTGAGCGGCGTCGCGAGCACGCCGGGGCGCGCCGGTGCGTACGGCAGCACGGGTGGCGGCACGCTCCAGATCAGCTCGACAGCGGTCACCGCGTCCGGTCGGAGTCGCTTGATCGCGGTGGCGGCCACGCTCCGATCGATTGCGATCGGTGTGCCATCGCCCGGGGCGCGGTGAACCGCGGGGATCTCGAGGATTCCCGCGGCGTACCGCGCGCCGTGCAACCGCTTGCACGGCCTGCTGCGGTCCCCTCCCGACGCCGCTGCGTCCCACGGGAGGCGGCTGGGGGCGAGTCCCGCCCACGTGGTGCCGGTCCCGCGCCTCAGGGGACAGCCCGTGTGAGGCGCGTCCGCTTGCTGACCTCCGCCACGCCGGGGAAGCTGCCGCCGATGTTCAAGATCCTCGGGCCTGGCGTGCTCCTCGGGCTCCTCGGGCTCACCGCGGCCTGCGGGGACAACCTCGAGGTCCCTCCCGACGCGCGGATCATTCCCAACGTGGTCGCGCGCTGCGAGGAGGTTCCGATCCCGGCGAGCCCGTTCCTGACCGCCGCGGACTTCGGCCCGATCACGCCGGGGACCCTCGCCGGCTGGGATCCCGCGGGCCGGTGGTTCCTGACCGGCGTGCGGGTCGGCGGCGTCTCGAGCTTTCACTTCGAGGTGCGCGGCACCGACCTGATCGTCGATCGCAACGAGGACGTCCCCGGCACGATCACCGAAGACGCGGTGTTCCAGCGCATCGAGTACATGACGCCCGATGGCCCGATCGTGGTCGCCAAGCGCGTCTCGGATCTGCAGCCCGACGGCAGCCTCCGCGCCGACCGCGCCGTGTGCGAGGGCGATGCGTGCATG
>JAGSPR010000244.1 GCA_018262455.1 Deltaproteobacteria bacterium
CGCGAGTCACCGCCGTTCCAGCGCTGGAACGCGGCGTTCCTCGACGGTCCGGGGCCGTTCGAGACCAGCCCGCTCGCGAGCTACTACTACATCTCGCCGCCCGACCCGAAGTGGCCGGCGGCCGAGCAACGCGCCTACATCCCACCGCGCGCCGATCTGTTGTTCACCACCGTGCATGAAGTCTGGCCCGGCCACTTCCTGCAGGGGCTCCACGTCCGCAAGCACCCATCCAAGGTGATGCAATCGTTTTGCACCTACTCCAACAGCGAAGGCTGGGCGCACTACGTCGAGGAGATGATGTTCGATGCCGGTGCCGGCGGCGGCACACCGCAGGCTCGCGTCGGCATGCTCAAGGAGGCGCTGCTCCGCAACGTCCGGTTCATCGTCGCGCTCGGCGAGCACACGGGTGCGATGACCGTCGAGCAGGCGACCAAGCTGTTCGAGGACAAGGCATTCGTCGATCCCGGCAACGCGCGCCAGCAGGCCGTGCGCGGCACGTTCGACCCGATGTTCCTCGCCTACACGCTCGGCAAGGTGATGATCCGCAGCCTCCGCGCGGCGTGGCAAGCCAACCACCCCGGCGCATCGCTCGGCGAGTTCCACGACGCGTTCCTGTCGTACGCCTGCGCGCCCGTGCCGATGATCTCGCGTGCGATGCTGGGTGCCGACGCCAGCAAGCCGCTCTAGCACGGGCCCGCGGCGACTCAGCTGTCAACGCGCAGCGTCTGTCACGCGGTGTGTCCGAAGCGGCCGAGCAGCTTCGCCATGTCATCGGCGTGCTCCTCTTCCTTCGCCAGCAGATCCTCCATCAGCCGCCGCGTGGTCGGATCGTCGTTGCCGAGCCAGCGCACGATCTCTGAGTAGGTCGCGACCGCGATCCGCTCGGCGATCAGATCCTCGCGGATCATCTCCTTGAGGGAGTCGGCCGTCCCATACTCGGCGTGGCTCCGGGTCGCGAGCCCTTCGGGGTTGAGGTTCGGCGCGCCGCCAAGCTCGGTGATCCGCTTGGCGACCCGGTCGGCGTGCAACTGCTCTTCCGCCGCGTGCTCGAGGAACTCGTCCTCGATGCCCGGCGCGTGGACACCCTGCGCCATGAAGTAGTGATTGCGGTAGCGCAACGTGCAGACTGTCTCCGTGGCGAGGACCTCGTTCAGGACCTCGATGACCTTCTGCGGATCGCCGCCATACGAAGCCGTCACCGCACCGTCGTCCATCCTGTCCATTGCACGACGACGAATCTCCTCGATGTCGGCCTTGAAGGTATTCATGACCCCGAAGTAGGTGCAAACTCGGCGCCGCGCTAACCGGTCGAAACCACGAAGTTGACCGAGCTCCTGCTGTGTCATCCGAGCCCAGACGCGCGGACTTGTGTGTCACCATCACGCACCGTGTTGCGCTGGCCCGGAAACCTCCTCCACTTCCTGTGGCTGCTGATCGTCGCGATCGTGTGCGGCGTCGTCTACGGGCTCGCCCGACTGGGCATCTTCCTGTTCGTCTGGGGAGGTCGCAGGCGGCCAGCCCTCGCGCATCTGCGCGGCTGGATGCTGAGGCAATCGATGACCACCCTCGGCGCGACGTTCATCAAGCTCGGCCAGGTGATGAGCACCCGGCCCGATCTGTTCGCGCCCGAGATCATCGATCAGCTCCGCCGGCTCCAGGACCGGCTGCCGCCGTTCTCGTTCCGGCGGGTCAAGGCGACGATCGAGGACCAGCTCGCGCGGCCGATGTCGCAGCTGTTCCAGGACTTCGACGAGCAGCCGATCGCCGCGGCGAGCGTCGCGCAGGTTCACCGCGCTCACCTGAAGGACGGCCGCGAGGTGGCGGTGAAGGTCTTGCGCCCCGGCGTCCGACGTCAGGTCGAGCGCGACAAGGCGATCCTGCTCGGCGTCGCCCGGCTCCTCACGATCCGGCCGAAATGGCGGCTCAACGATCCGGTCGGCCACACGAAGCACTTCGTCGAGGCGATCTACGAGCAGACCGACCTCCGGCTCGAGGCCGAAAACTACACGCGGTTCCGCACCAACTTCAAAGGACGCACGGACGTCACGTTCCCCGAGGTCTATCCCGATCTGTCGGCCGAGCGCGTCCTGACGATGCAGTTCGTGCGCGGCAGCAAGGTCGACGCGCTCCCCGCCGGCATGACGGCGGCACAGAAGGCCAAGCTCGCCGAGACCGTCCGGATGAGCATGTTCAAGATGTGCTTCGAGGACGGCTTCGTCCATGCCGACCTCCACCCGGGGAACATGGTCGCGCTGGATGACGGCACGCTCGTCATCTTCGATGCCGGCCTCGCGAAGCTGCTCCACGAGGACGTGCTGATCCAGTTCATCGACATGACCAAGTGCCTCGCGATGGGCACGCCAGATGACCTCGTGGCTCACCTCAAGCGATTCCACACCTACGTCGGCGAGATCGACTGGGAGACGCTCCGGCTCGAGGTCCGTGCATTCGCCACCAAGTTCCGCGCAAAGGACGTGGCGAAGCTCGAGTACAGCGAGCTCATCACCGAGATGTTCGCGATCGGCCGCAAGTACAAGGTCCGCCCGGTCACCGACATGATGCTGGTGTTCGTCGCGCTCGTCACCGCGCAGGGGATCGGCAAGATGCTCGAGCCCGAGCACAACGTGTTCGGCGCGGTCGCGCAGTTCTTGCTCCCTATCCTGATGAAGCGAAACGAGCACGTCCCGAACACCGCCGAAGCGAAGGCTGCCGCGGTTTCCTGACCGGTCTGCCGTGATTTCACGGGCTTCCAGTCCCCGTTTCCGCAGGTTTCCCTTGAAGCGCGGTCGCGCCCATGCGACGAACCGGGCCATGTTTCACCAGTCCCCCTCTCCACAGCCGTCCCCGGTGCGCGGGCTCATCGATCGGATCATGCCGCAGCTGCCGACCCGTAAGACTGAAGCCGAGTCCATCGTGCGGGAGCTGTTCGGACACGCGGGCGTGGAGATCGGTGGCACGAATCCGTGGGACATCACGGTGCACGACCCTCGGTTCTACGAGCGGCTCCTGCGTGATGCCTCGATCGGATTTGGCGAGTCGTACATGGAGGGTTGGTGGGACGTCCCGGCACTCGACGTGCTGATGGACCGGCTCGTCCGCTCGAACATCAAGCAGAAGATCCAGGGCAGCTGGCGGCTCAAGGCGCTGACCGTCAAGGCGCTGATCCTGAACCTCCAGGCGAAGACCCGCTCGGGTCCTTCGGTCGAGGCCCACTACGACATCGGCAACGACCTCTACACGCGCATGCTCGACGAGCGCATGGTCTACACCTGCGGCTACTGGAAGGATGCCAAGACGCTCACCGAGGCGCAGGAGGCCAAGCTCGATCTCGTCGCGCGCAAGGTCGGCCTCAAGCCCGGCATGCGCGTCCTCGATCTCGGCTGCGGCTGGGGTGGCATGGCGAGCTGGGCCGCCGAGAAGTACGGCTGCTCGGTGCTCGGCGTGACGCTGTCGAAGGACCAGGTCCAGCTCGGCAACGAGCTGTGGGGCCCCAACGGCAAGAAGCTCGACGTCGAGCTCCGGCTCTGCGACTACCGCGACGTCCAGGGCAAGTTCGACCGCGTCGTGTCGATCGGCATGATGGAGCACGTCGGCCCGAAGAATCACCGCGACATGATGAAGGTGATCGACCGCTGCCTCGTCGACGACGGCGTGGCGCTGGTCCACACGATCGGCAACAACCGCAGCCTCACGCATGGCACGCCGTGGATCGAGAAGTACATCTTCCCGAACGCGGTCGCACCGTCACTCGAGCAGCTTGGCCGGGCGATCGGCGGGCTGTTCGTGCTCGAGGATCTCCACAACATCGGCGAGGATTACGACCCGACGCTCATGGCATGGTGGGAGAACTTCGACCGCACGTACGCAGAGCTCGCCCACAAGTACGACCGCAAGTTCTACCTGATGTGGAAGTTCTACCTGCTCGCCGCCGCCGGCTTTGCCCGCGCGCGTGATGGCCAGCTCTACCAGATGGTCTTGACGAAGACCGGCCGCGCGAAGCCCGACTACGTCCACGCGCGATAGTCAGCCCTCGGTGGCCGCGGACCGCGTGGCTGTCACCTCGATCGTGGGCGACTGAAGCACGCGAGCCTCGCCACCCGCGTTCTCCACCAACGTCGGCGTTAGCGTGCGTGCGCTACGCCGCGGCGCGGCTGCCGCTGCTGCTGCTGCCGACGAGACCCAGGCGGACTTCCATCGGATCGGACGCGTCCAGGTCCCAGCCCTTGGCCATGAACTTGGCGGCGTCGACCAGCGCGAACACGTACGGCACGCTGAGGTGCGGGATCTGGTGGCGCTCACACCACGCCGCCGTCATCCGGGCCGCGAGCGGCAGGTTGCGGTGCGGGATCTTCGGGAACAGGTGGTGCTCGACCTGGTAGTCGAGGCCGATCTGGGTCGCGAGCAGCGGCAAGCCGATGTGCGCCGGCGCGAACACGAGTGCGAGGCAGACGCCGACGAGCCCCCAGATCGCGGCATAGAGCCCGAAGGCCACGGCCGGCCCCCAGATGATCGACGGCACGACCAGATACAGCGTGTAGTGGCCCACCAGGCAGGCGGCCTCGGTCCAGAACGAACGATCGAAGCCGTGACGCTTGGGATAGCCAGCGAGGTAGACGAGCGACGAGCGGCGCATGCCGAGCGCCATCAGCGTCGACATCGGCCAGAACAGCCACTTCTGGAAGTTGCGCTGGAACCAGCGCTCCTTCGGGCCGCACTTGCGGTGATCGCCGCGCGACGAGGCGAACGGGAACGGCCGGACGTCGGGATCCTTGCCTTCGACGTTCGGGTGGCCGTGGTGCAGCCGGTCGTGCTTCTCGCGCCAGTACAGGCTGCTGAGCCCACTGAACAGCGGGAACGTGAAGTAGGCGACGAACGCGTTGCGCGTCGGCGAGGCCGAGAAGCTCCGGTGGCTCCCCTCGTGGCCGAACATCGCGATCGACGTGCACAGCACCGCGAGGGCCGGGACGAGCGCCACCGCCATCCAGAAGCCGTAGAACGCGATCGCGACGAGGCCGCCGGCGACGGCCGCCAGCATCCCGACAAGCTTCGTCCAGCTGCGGAGCTCGTTGTGCTCGAACACCCCGGCCGCACGCAGCTCGGTCCTCAGAGATCCAAGCTCAGGTAACTGCATCGGCACGGAACATCACAAGGATGACCGAACAACGCGAGCCTTCTTTGTCATGAATTGACGATGAATCGGTCAGAGGTCGGACCAACCGCGGCCTCCACGATCGTTCTTCGCTTTGTTTTCACTGGATATTTATAGGAATAGATATTCTTATTCCTATCCACTCCATGACCGAAGAGATCTTAGATGTGATCGTGGTCGGCGCCGGGCTGGCCGGCCTCATCGCAGCCCGCGACCTCGAGCGCGCGGGCAGTCGGGTGGTCGTGCTCGAAGCGAGGGATCGCGTCGGCGGACGCACGCTGTCGAGCTCGCAGGGCGGTCAGATGGTCGACCTCGGCGGCCAGTGGATGGGCGACAAGCACGACCGGTTGCGACGGCTCGCGGCCGAGCTCTCGGTCGAGTCGTTCCCCCAGCACGCGCGCGGCAAGAAGATCCTGTCACGCGGTGATGGCCCGCTGCGGACGTACTCCGGGTTTCTGCCGAAGATCGGCCTGTTCGGGTTGCTCGATCTCGGGATCGCGATCGCCAGGCTCGAGCGGATGGCGCGCCGGGTGTCGCTCGAGGATCCCATGGCGACGCCGGATGCCGCAGCGCTCGATGCGCAGACCCTGGCCGACTGGCTCGAGCGCCGCGTCCGCACCCGCGCGGCGCGCGACATGCTCGGGCTGGCGACCCAGATGATCTTCGCCGCCGAGCCGCACGAGCTTTCGCTGCTGTACTTCTTGCTGTACGCCCATTCGGGACAAGGCATCGAGCGGCTCGCCGAGATCGAGCACGGCGCGCAGGAGCGCAGGTTCACCACCGGCGCGCAGGCCCTGTGCCTCCGGCTCGCCGAGCACAGCCAGGTCCGGCTCGACCATCCCGTGCACGCGATCGAGCAGGACGCGGCCGGCGTCACCGTGCACACCGCGCGAGGCCGGCTGGTCGCGCGTCGCGTGATCCTCGCGCTGCCCCCCGCCCTGCTCCGCAAGATCGACTTCACCCCTGCCCTGCCCGCGGCACGTACGCAGCTGAACGAGCGCATGCCGATGGGCTCGCTGATCAAGTGCGTCGTGTCGTACGACCGCCCGTTCTGGCGCGAGGCCGGCTACTCGGGCGAGGCGCTCTCGACCACCGGCATCGTGCGCGCGACGTTCGACGACTGCTCGGCGTCGGGCGACCACGCCGCGCTGGTCGTGTTCATCGCCGGCGATCCGGCCCGCCAGCTCACCAATGGCAGCGAGTCCGCACGTCGCGACCAGGTGATCGCCGAGCTCGCGCGGCTGCACGGGCCGGCCGCGCGAACCCCGACGAGCTACGTCGACAAGGACTGGATCGCCGATCCGTGGTCGACCGGCTGCTACGTCGGCGTCATGCCACCGGGCCTGCTCACCGCCGCCGCGTCAGCGCTCCGCGCACCGTGCGGGCGGATCCACTTCGCCGGCACCGAGACCGCGATCCATCACATCGGCTATCTCGAAGGCGCGATCGAATCCGGCGAGCGCGCCGCGCACGAGATCACGCGCTTGACCGCGTGACCACACACCAGTCCCCACACCGGTCGCCGGCGTCGCACATCGCGCCCTGATCGATCGGAATGATAACGTGATGGTCATGCGCCGATTCATCCCTGTGTTCCTCCTCGCGATCCTGGGCACCAGCGTGACGACGGGTTGCCTGGTGCAGACCCGGCCCCAGCGAACCGTCGTGCGCGAACGCCGCTCCTGTCCGCCGGCCTATCACTGGGAAGACGGCGACTGCGTCCACAACGGACGCGGACACGGACGCGGCCACGACAAGCACAAGGACCACCGGCGCTAGCACCCCAGGTCGGACGAGGTAGGCTCCGGGAGCCATGAAGCTCTACGGAACGATCGCAGTGCACGTCCAGGCCGCCGACATCCTGCGAACGCCGAAGTTCCTGGACAAGGTCCGGCGCGCGTTCGGCGGCAAGCCCGATCTCCGCACCGGCAAGATGCGCGCGGCGATCGAGGCCACCGCGATCGTGGAGGCGACCCGGGATGCGCTCCGCCGGGTCGGCGCCACCAACGCCGTGTCGCTCGTGATCGACGACACCGTGCTGTTCCACGACCGAGACGGCACGCCCGACGATCTGGGCGATCTGTTCCTCGCGTTCCACGACAACTCGTCGGTGTTCGGCCAGGGCTTCACCGAGCTCCGGCTCGCGGTCGAGCATCACGAGGCCGGGCTCCACATCGTCCTCGAGGTCCAGGGCCGCACCGAGCACGCGCGCGGCGTGCCGGCCGTGCGGATCCTGGTCTCGGGCCGGATCGAGGCGCTCACGCCCAACCCCGGCGAGGATGCCGAGGCCTACCGCAAGCGGGCCGAGCCGGTCGCCACCGATCCCAAGGCCCTCGAGATGTTTCGCGTGCAGTTCGACGGGTTCGTCGCCCGTGTGCGCGAAGCGATCGCCGCCGCGATGCCGACCGCACGTGCCGAGACCGAGCTCGCCGAGGCGCGGGTCGTGCGGCCCGATGCCAGGGTCGCCGAGCAGCCGCAGCCACCGAGCGCGCGGTACTACGATCCGTACGTGGCCTATTACCCGAGCCCGATGGGCTCGGTGGCCGACATGCTCATGTGGTCGGCGATGTTCTCGATGATGATGCCGCCGCACTTCGTCGTGGTCGATCACCACAACCAGGCGCAGGGATTCGTCGACGATCCGGGCATCCAGGACGGGCCGACCAGCGCCGAGTCCCCCGGCGCTGACGACGGCGGCAGCTGGTGGGATGGCGATGCCAACCGGCAAGCGGTCACCGACGGTGGCGACCTCGGGGGCTCGTCCACCGACGGCGACGGCGGTGGCAGCTGGTGGGGCGGCGACAGCGGCGGCGACAGCGGTGGCGGCTTCGATGGTGGCGGCGGCGACTTCGGCGGCGGCGGCGACTGGTAGCTACGGCGCGCGCGCGCAGATCCCGACGTCACCAAGGAAGATGCAGCGCGGCAAGCTCGCGGGGCACGTCGCTGGCGACTCGCAGACATCGGAGCATTGCAGCCCGCCGATCGCATCGTCGACGCACAGCGCGCTCGCGCAGTCCTGCTCGCCGGTGCACGACGTCCCGGCCGCCCCCGTCCCCCGCGGTCCCGCCACGCACGACACCATGGTGCCGCTGGGATCCTGGCTCACGCAGGCATGCGTCGGAGGACAATCGTAGTTGGTGAAGCACGGGCAGTCGCCGGGCGCCACACAGAGCGGGAGGGCGTCCGGGTTGGCGTTCGCGGCATCCGGCGCGGCATCCGGCACCGGCGTGGAGCCGTCGCCACCGCACGCGAACAGGACCCCGAACAGCACCACGAGGGAACGCACGCGGCGATGCTAGCGTGATCGCCACGCCGGGCGCCAACGCATTAGCTCGGCGTTGGCGCATCCCACCACCGCGCCGCCCATCGGACGAGCTCTGCCGCGAGGCGGTCTGCCAGCCTCGGATCGCCCGTGAGGTCACAGACCTTGCGGCGCGCGATCGTCGCCGCCTTCGGGGTCGTGGGCCACGGCCTGGCTCGCGGACAGTGGCGGGCCACCGCCATCGCCCAGCACTCGCCCCGACAGGCGGCCACGCCGCGCAGCTGCGCGAAGCCGTCCTCGACGCAGCGATCGCAGAGCTTCTCGCGCGAGCATCCGCACAGCACGTCCCGATGTTACGCGCG
The DNA here is from genome assembly GCA_018262455.1 of Deltaproteobacteria bacterium. The sequence goes on from JAGSPR010000244.1 coordinate 8,774, forward strand.
GGGTCGGACGTCGACTCGGCGGGCCGCCCTCCGCGATCAGTTGCGCAGCGTCAGCTGGGCCTTCGCGAGCACGGTCTTGCCCTGCATCAGCCGCAGCACGTACGGCTTGTTCGGCTCGAACCCCGCCGCGGTCGTCGCCCGGAGCGTCGCGATCACGATCCGGTTCTTCGCCGCGACGTCGACGACCGCCACCGGCTCGGCCTTTGCGTTCGTGGCATCGCCGAACACCAGCTGCACTGTCGCCGCGCCCGGCTCCTTGGCGAGGAACCCGATCAGGTGGACCTCCCACGGCGGCCCCTTCACGAGCTCGTAGCCATCACCTGCCACCGCATTCGCCTTCACGTAGTCGGGCAGATCGCTGCCGACCGACGGGGCCGGATCCGGCGAGATGATGATTCGCCCGCTGTACTGCTTGACCAGCTTGGCCGGGTCCGCGTGGGCGAGCCCGAACACGGCCATCACGATCACCAGCGCCAGGCTCGGTCTCATGCACCCCAGCGTAGCAGCGCGCGGCGCTCTTCAGCGGAACGCGCCGCGAATGCCGAGCTTGATCGCCGCGATCACGATCACCAGCACGATGACCAAGACCACCTTCAGGATGATCATCCCCGCACCGGAGCCTTGCGCCGGCATCGCCATCGGCATCGGCGGTCCGATCGGCGCCTGACATCGGTCGCAGCCCCAGCTCCCGGCCTGCGCGTACCACACGCCCGCCGTGCTGCACCGGGGACACGGCGGGCCCGGCATCGGCGCGACCTGCGGCTGTGCCATCACCGGCGTCGCCAGCATCTGGCGGCAATGGTCGCAACCCCACTGGCTCAGCTGCGCGTGCCACACAGCCTGGGCTCCACAGCGAGGGCACGGGGGGGCAGAGGGGGCGGCGTGCATGGCCATGATCCCCAGTATCACGCGAATCGCGCACGCGCGAAGCTCAGTGATACAGCAGCGCGTCCTGGAACACGATCGACTTCATCTCCTCGGCCTGGTCGGGGGTGGCGAGCGTGGGCTGGCGGTCGTCGGCCATGAAGGTGAACACCGGCACGCTCTGCACGAGCCGGCCGTGGAAGAAGTAGTGGTGCACGAAGAACGCCTGGCGGACGCCGATCCGATGGATCTGGTCGAACAGTAGATTGCCGAGGCCGTGGAAGATCGGCTTGCCCTTGTAGAACTCGATCCACTGGAGCTGGTGCGCCTGCGAGCCATAGACGAGGTCGGCGCCGTCATCGACGAGCTGGTGCGAGATCGCGGCCTGGGTCCTGGTCGGTTCGGGCTTGTCCCACTCGCGGAACTGCACCGTGACCATGACAAAGTCCGCGCCGAGCTCGCCGCGGATCCGCGCGATCGCGGCCTTCGCCTTCGTGGAGTCGTAGGCGTTCGCGCCGACCTCGCCGGGCTTGAGGGCGCACTCCTTGAGCGGGCACTGCTCGTTGAACCCGATGATGCCGAGGTGCTTGCCATCGGCGAGCTTCAGGATCACGGGTTCGTTCGCGGCCTCGGGCGTTGCACCTCCCCCGAACGTGGCCATCTGGTGTTGCTTGTACCAGTCCAGCGTCTTGCGAAACGGCTCGTCGCCGAAGTCGCGCGTGTGGTTACCGGTGAGCTCGATGACGTTCGCGTGGAGATCGAGCAGCGCCTGGAAATCGCCCTCCTTCGTGCAGAACGCGTAGGTGTTCTTCGTCGGGTACGTGCAGTCGGGCTTGAGGCTGACCTCGTTGCTGATGTGCACGTAGTCCGCGCCGGCGAACGCAGGGCGCAGGTTCTTCGTCAGCCAGGCGATACCGTTCGCCTCGCACGCGGCCCCAGTCGCGCGCGTGATCGCGGTGACGCCCGTCAAGATGAAGTGCGTCAGGTGCGGCGCGAAGTCCGGGCGCGCCGTGCCCTCGGCGAGCACGAGGGGATACGTCGCCGGCTGCTCGAAGAACGAGTGGCCGTCGACGCGCACAGCCTTCCACTGACTCGTCACGTGGTCGAGGTCGGTGACGACCAGCTCGGACTTCGCAGTGGCGAGCACGTCGCCGAGCGACCTGACCGCGGCGGCGCTGTGGCACCCGAACCGAGCGTCGGCGCTGGCCCGCACCGCGTCGACCACCGCGAGCTTGCCGGCGCAGTAATCACGAGCGAGCGCGGTGGAGGTGATGTCCTCGCGCACGCCGCCATATCCGGTCACGACGAGCAGCACCCGCGCGCCGGTCGCCTCGGGCGCAGGACCTTGCACGGCCCCGATGGGCGGGGATACGGCCGGGCTCGTCGGGCTCGCCGGACCTGGGGCATGCCCACCGCAACCGACCAATGCCAGGAGCACGACGACACTGCGCATCCGCGGAGCCTAGCGCACCTCGTCATCGCGCGTGCGAGGAGGCCGCGTCATCGTAGCCGGCGCGGACGGCGAGCCGCGGCATCGCGATGATCGCGGGGACGATCACCAGTGCCGCGACCACGCACGTGATCTCGCCGATCAGCGACGCCAGCCCGAACCCGCGGATCGCGAGGTTGTCACTCACCAGCAGCGAAGCGTAGCCGATCGCCGTCGTCAGCGAGCACACGAGCACGGTCCCACCCGTCGAGCGCAGCGCGACCAGGGGATCATCGATGGCGGCGCGATCGGCGACATTGATCGCGTAGTCGATCCCGAGTCCGAGCGTGATCGGCAGCGCCACGAAGTCGAGGAAGTTGATCCGCAGACCGGCGATCGCGCACACGGCGATCATCGCGAGACTCCCACCGGCGCTGGCGGCGAGCACGGCATACGACCGGCGCGACCGCCCCACGACGAGCACCACCATCACCACGAGCCCGAAGGCCGCGATCGCGGTGACGGTCGGGCCATCGGTCTGGATCTGCGTCAAGACGTCCGCGAACATCACGCTCGCGCCCGCGGTCGACACGGTCTCGCCGTTCGCGATCCGGACCTGGCGCACCGCCTCGGCGAACCGGATCAGGTCGCGACCATCGCGCTCGTCGAACCGCTCGCCAGGCCGCACCGCCACGATGTAGCCGATGCGGCCATCGCGCTCGGTGAGCTTGACGGCGACTTCGGCCGGCAGATCGTGCGCGGTGATCGGAGCCAGCCCGTCGGGGGGACGAAACGCCAGCAGGTCGCTGCGCTCCGGCTCCTCGAGCACGCCCGCCGCCTCGTCGAGCTGGGTGCGGAGCTCCGCGAGCAGGGCGATCTTGCGTGGCTGGTCGGACGGCACCACATCGAGGATCGAGCCCACGGGACCGACGATCGGATCGCGCGCCGTGAGCGCGTGCAGCGCCTCGACCACCGCGGGCACCTGGTCGGCCCGATCGAGCGCGATGAAGGTCTGGCCCGCCAGCCCGGCGAGCCCATGGCCGAACGTCTCGTCGGACACGCGCAGCCACCGCCGCGACTCGATCGCGTCCGGAGCATGTGACCGCAGCTTCGTCATGTCGTACTCGAATGGATCGTTCGCCACATAGCGGCACGTCACGATCACCGCCCCGATCGACAGCAGGCCCGCGACCGCGCACACCACCGCCGGTCGCCGGAACCCGAACACGCGCACCACGAAGCGGCCAAACAGCGACGACACCTCGCTCCGCGGCGTGGCGGCGAACCGCAGGATCAGCACCGGCAGCAGGGTGAACGAGCCGATCCAGCACACGAGCATCCCCACGCTGCCGATCAGCGCGAAGTCCGCGAACCCGCGAAACTGCGTCGCCGCCAGCGCGCCGTACGCGATCGCCGCACCCAGCGAGGCCACCAGCGTCGGGCGAAGCGTCCCCGCGATCGCGGTCGCCATCGCCGCCTGCGCGGGCAGCGTCCGCCGCTCCTCGAGGTAGCGCGCCACGAGCAAGATCCCGTAGTTGATCCCGTTGCCCGCGATGATCGCGCCGAGGAATGCGGTCGCGGCATTGAGGTGACCGACGGTGAGCGCCGCGCAACCGAACGCGACGATCGTCGCTGCCAGGATGTTCGCGGTCACCAGCACGAGGATCCGCAGGCTGCGCAGGTGGATCATCAAGACGAGGGCCACCAGCACGAGCGTGATCAGGCTCGACAGCAGCATCCCGCGGGTCAGCGCGCCGTGCTCCGCCACCGTGACGGCTGGCCCGCCGGCAAACCCGACCTGCACCATCGGCCGGACCGCACGGATCTGCATCGCCAGCCGATCGAGCCCGGCCATGATCCGGTGATCACGCTCGACATCGGTGCCGCGAAACGCCGTGCGGATCACGATGACCTGCGTCCGGCCATCCGCGCTGACGTACGCCGGCTTGTCGAGCCGGTCCTCGGCCGACCGCAGGCGAGCGCGCAGGGCGTCGAGGTCGTCCGGCTTGCCATCGGGATCACCGAGCTCGATGAACATCGGGTTCGCGCGCAGCTTGGCGTCCGCGATCCGCTTCGCGAGGGCCGCCCTGGCCGTCTCGAGCTCGCCGATCGGAAGAAACAGGTGGCGGTGCGCCCGCACGAACGCACGGGTCTCGACATCGTCGACCTCGATCCTCGAGACCAGGTCCGGATCGCGCGCCCGCAGCACCGCGATCCCCTCGATCGCCTGGTGCGCCGCTGCCTCCCGGCTCGTGCGTTCGGGCGCCACGATCAGCATCAGCATCGTGTCCTGTGCCGGCATCCGCTGCGCCAGTCGCTCGGCGTCGCGGACCGAGGGGGCGTCATCGGGCAGCAGGTGCGAGAAGTCCGACTCGAGCGGCAGGTGAACCACGGCGAGGTACGTCGCCGCCACCACCGCGAGAGCACTCACGATCCAGATCGCCTTGGCCTGCCGCTGGATCCACCCGACGTAACGACGCGCTCGCATCGCGGTCGGCAGACGCAAGCCACATGCCGTGGCCAACCCCGCATCCCCGGCGGCACGCGCTGGCAACCGTCGTCCGAACCGTCGAAGCTCGGACGAGCGCTGCCAGCTGCTCAACTGCCCTCCGAGGACCTCCTAGGAGTTGACATCGATCGAGGGCGTGACCACGGTCATAGCGTGCTGCGAACCTGCCCGTCCTGTGGCGGCGTCAACCGGATCCCCGCCTCGCACCTGACCGACACCGGCCGGTGCGGACGCTGCAAGACCGCGCTCCCTCCGGTCGCCGCTCCGATCGAGATCACCGACGCCGCGACCTTCGACGACATCGTTGGCCACGCCACCGCGCCGGTCCTCGTCGACTTCTGGGCCGCCTGGTGTGGCCCCTGCAAGATGGTCGCGCCCGAGGTCGCGCGTGCGGCCGCCGACCTCGCCGGGCGCGCGATCGTCCTCAAGGTCAACACCGAGCGGCTGCCCGCCCTCGCGGCTCGCTACAAGGTCCAGAGCATTCCCAACTTCGTCGTGTTCCGCGGCGGAGCCGTGGTCCGCCAGCAGCCCGGCGCGATGCGCCACTCCGACCTCGAACACCTCGTCGCCGCCTAGATCGACAACGGGCACGTCGGGATCACGAGCCCGTCCTCGGTCGCGAGCGTCGCCTTGTCCTTGCTCTGCGCGAACAGCTGCTGGAACCGCGCGCCGAACGCGTCGACCAGCGGGCGATAGCTCGCCGCGCCGTACCGCGTCACGTTCTCGAAACTGTTCT
>JAGSPR010000560.1 GCA_018262455.1 Deltaproteobacteria bacterium
CGCCGGCGCAGCGCCCCGAGCTCCCAGCCCGCGCCGGTGGCGATCGCCTTGCCGAGGTAGTCGTAGGCCTGGGTCGAGAACACGAGCGGTTCATGCATGGGAAAGCCCCCGCGCCGCGGCGATCAACCGCAGCTTCTGGGTGTGGACGTGGCGGTCGAGCCCGACCGGGTGGGGTTGCGGGTTTGCGAACCGGCGGGTCCGCGGCGACAGCGCGGCGAGGTCGCTCGCGGCACGCGCCCGACAGACCTCGAGCGAGTCGAGGTCGCGTACGGGCTCGCCGCGCTCGAGGTACGTGACCAGCAGATCCTCGGCGCTATCGAAGGTGGGGCTGACCGGCGCGCGCAGCGGGTCCTCGATATCGTGGAGCGTGGGGCCCGAGAAGCCGGCCTCGCGGTCGTAGAGGATGTCGCCGACGAGCGCGCCGCCGAGCCGCAGGCGCTTGACCTGCAGGATCCCCGGATTGGAGATCTTGATCGGCTGCTCGGAGAGCTTGAGGACCGCGCGCCACGTGCCGTCCTGCCGGGTCGCGCCGAGCTTGTAGACGCCACCGAGCGCCGGCTGATCGAACGCGGTGACGAGCTTGGTGCCGATCCCCCAGACGTCGATCCGCGCGCCCTGGTCGTGCAGCGAATTGATGAGGTGCTCGTCGAGATCGTTGGACGCGGTGATCTTCGCATCACCGAAGCCGTCGGCATCCAGCATCCGGCGCGCCTCGATCGAGAGGTGTGCGAGATCGCCCGAATCGAGCCGGATGCCCGCCAGCTGGTGCCCCCTCGCGCGCAGCTCGTGACCGACGGTGATCGCGTTGCGCACACCCTGGAGCGTGTCGTAGGTGTCGACCAGGAACGTGGTGTTGCCGGGGAGCGCGTCGGCGTACGCGCGGAACGCGGCGAGCTCGTCGCCGTGCGCCATGACCCAGCTGTGCGCGTGGGTGCCCTTGACCGGGATCCCGAACAGCTTGCCAGCGAGGACGCTCGACGTCCCCGCGGTGCCGCCGAGATAGGCCGCGCGCGAGGCGGACAGCCCGCCGTCGATCCCCTGGGCGCGCCGCAGCCCGAACTCGACCACCGCCGCGCCGCGTGCCGAGGCCACCACCCGCGAGGCCTTCGTCGCGATCAGGGTCTGGAAGTTGACCAGCGTCAGCAGCGCGGTCTCGACGATCTGGGCCTGCAGGATCGGGCCGATCACCCGGATGATCGGCTCGTGCGCGAACACGACGCTGCCCTCCGGGATCGCGTCGACCGTGCACGTGAACCGCAGATCACCGAGATAGTCGAGGAATGCCGGCGGGAACAGCGGGCTGCCACTCGCGTCGGGGATCGTCGCGAGGAATCCGACATCATCGGCGGTGAACCGCAGCCGGCGAAGGAACGCGAGCGCGGGCGCGATCCCCGCCGCGATGGCATACCCTCCGTCAAATGGCGGCCTCCGGAACGTCAGATGGAAGGCGGCCTCGCGCTCGCTGGTTCCCGCCTTCCAGTACCCGCAAGCCATCGACAACTGGTACAAGTCGGTGAGCAGCGCGAGCGAGCCGCCGTACACGTCGTCGATGCCGTCCCTCGAAAGCTGTCCTGACACGTTATGGTGTATTATTTACACTAAGCAGCACGATGTCAACCCTCCTGCCAGGGCCGGAGGGAGCGAGCGACATGGGTGACGCCGTCGTCATCTGGGGCGAGGTGCTGTGGGATCGGTTCCCCGACGGGGCCCAGCTCGGGGGCGCGCCCGCCAACGTCGCCTGGCACCTCGCGCAGGCCGGCGGCTGGGCCCAGCTCGTGACCCGGGTCGGCGATGACGAGGACGGCCGGCTCGCGATCGACCGGCTCGCGGAGCTCGTCGATACCGATCTCGTCCAGGTCGACCCGGTGCGCGCGACCGGCGAGGTCACGGTCCGCCTCGAGCGCGGCGAGCCACGCTACACGCTGCAGCCCGGCCGCGCCTGGGAGCACATCGCGTGCACCGAGGCGGTGAAGCGCGCGCTGTCGCAGGCCGGCGTGTTCGTGTTCGGCACGCTCGCGCAGCGCACGCCCGACGGGCTCCGCGAGTGGCGGGAAGCCGCCCACGCCGCGACCCGCTGCCTGCGCGCCTGCGACGTCAACCTCCGCCCGATGGACGTTCTTGCGCCGTCGATCACCGAGGCGCTGGCCGTCGCGAACCTCGTCAAGGTCAACGATCGCGAGCTGGCCACGCTGCGCGACTGGTTCGGCTGGAGCGACCCGATCGCGATGCTGCGCGAGCGCGCGCGGGTCGTCGCGGTGACCCATGGTGCCGCCGGCTCGACGCTGTTCGGCGAGACCGGCGCGATCGAGATCGCGGCGACTGCCGCGGTGCCGGGCGGTGACAACGTCGGCTGTGGCGACGCGTACCTCGCGATCCTCGTGCATGGCCTGACCTCGGGCTGGGATCTCGCAGCGTCGGGGCGAGCTGCGAGCCGGTGGTCCGCGGCGGTGGCGGGCGTGCGCGGCGCGACGCCCACGTTCAGTGACGAGCAGATCGCCGACCTGCTGGAGCTCGGATGATCGGCGGCCGACGGACGGTGCTGCGCCCCGCTGGCGTGACGCTCGGCTCGGCGCTGATCGTGATCGCGGCGACGTGGTCCATCGTCGCCGCGGGCGAGGGCGAGGTCTCGATCGCGGCGCTGCTGACGTTCCTGGCGGGCGGCGTGCTCGTCGCCGGCACGTTGCGGCTCACCGCGTCGTCCGAGCTCCCGCCGATCCCGCCCGTGCACGGCCAGCCCGATGCCTGGGACCTCACCCTGCGGTGGTGCGCCGAGCACGGCGCGATCCCCGCGCTGATCGTGCTGACCACGATCGTCGCGGTGATGTATTCGCACATCTTCCACGGCGAGACGACCGGCGACGACCTGACGTTCCACATGGCGGAGAGCGCGCGGATCGCCGACTGCATCCGCCATGGCGACTGGGACTTCTGGAACCCGAGCGCGAACGCCGGGTTCGCGTCGGCGTACTACTACCAGGTCCTTCCGCAGCTCGCATCGGCGTTGCCGACCGCGCTGTTCGGTCACCATCTGTTCTGGTTCCAGGTCAGCCTGTGGCTGCCGCTCGTGATCACGCCGCTCGCGGCCTACCGCGGGATGCGCCTGCTCGGCACGACCCCGTGGCAGGCGGTGTTCGCGGCGTTCGCCGTCGTGTACCTGAGCGGCCAGTCGCGGTGGGGCACTGGCGCGGATGGCACGTTCCAGGTCGGCCTCTACACCCAGACCTGGGCGCTCGCGGTGTTCCCGCTCGGGCTCGGCCACGGCGTGCGCTGGCTCACCGAGGGCAAGGGCCTCGCGCCCGCGATCGCGTGGGGCGCGTTCGTGTTCCTGTGCCATCCGTTCGCGAGCATCGCGCTGTGCCTCGGCCTCGCGTTCGGCGTGCTCGCGCACTACGTCGCGTTCCCGGTGCGCACCCCGGCCGTCAAGATCGCCCTGCTCGTCCTCGTCGGCGGCGCGTTCGCCGTCACCACCTACGCGCTGTCCGATGATCCGAAGATCGTCTACATCGCGCCGCTCGTGTTCCTCGCCGGGCTGATCGTGCGGATCGCCACCCGCGGCCGGGTGATGACCGCGCTCCTGCTCGCCGGGGTCGGGCTCGCGTTCCTCGCCAACACCGTCGCGCTCGGCATCGAGGTCAAGCGGCTCTACGTCGTGCCGCTGATCTTGCTCGCCGCGATCGCGGGGCGCCTCGGGCTCGACCTCGTGCGGCCGCGTGAGCCCGAGGCCGGCGATCCACCAGCACCTGGGCTACCAGGACCTGGCGCTGACACCTTCGTGCGCCTGGTCGTCCTCGGGGCGGCGCTGCTCGTCGCGACCTCGCCCGGCTGGAT
>JAGSPR010000245.1 GCA_018262455.1 Deltaproteobacteria bacterium
CTCGTCGAGCTGGGCGCGTTGCGACGCGTCGACCACCCGCGAGCCGAGCTCGGCGAGCGCCTCGATTCCCAATCCGCTGGCCGCCTCTTCGAGAGTGCGTCCCATCCTGCCAACGTTCCCGAACTCACCGTGTTTCGCGGCATCGCGGGTCGCGCGGAGCTCGCTGGTGCAGCCCTCGAGGAAGTTCGGGATGCGCTGGACGAGGAAGGGGTCGACGACGGCGACCGGACAGATCGGCCACGGACGTCGGTTGACGGTGACCGCGCTGGGCGCCGTCGCATCGGCGCAGTAACGATTGCGTCCGCCGTCCTTGGCCCGGAACAGCGCGGCATCTGCGGCCGCGACGAGCGTCTCGGGATCGCCGTCCGCGCTGGGCGCTCCGGTCGCGACGCCTGCGCTGATCGTGACGACCGCGTGGCGAGACGCCTCGTGCGGTAGCTGGAGCTCTTCGACCGCGAGCCGCAAGCGCTCCGCCACCACGCACGCGCCTGCGGTGTCGGTGTCGGGAAGCAGCGCGACGAACTCTTCACCACCGTAGCGGGCCAGCAGATCGGACGGCCGGCGCAGGCAGTGTGCCATCGCATCCGCGACGCGCTTGAGCCGCAGATCGCCGCCGAGGTGGCCGTAGCGCTCGTTGAGGGCGTGGAAGGAGTCGAGGTCCAGGATCACCAGGGACAGCGCCGACCCGGCCCGGATGGCGCGCCGCCATTCGAGCTGCAAGAGGTCATCGAAATGCCGGCGATTGGCGATCCCGGTGAGCTGGTCGACGCAGGCCACGCGCTCGAGGTCGTCCTTCGACTGCTCGAGCCGGTGGGCTCTCAAGGTCAGCTGCTCCTCTCGCTGCAGGCTGCTCTGCCAGGCCGCGCGACGCCGCAGCGCGTGGCGAGCCCGGGCGTCGAGCTCGCCCACGCGCAGGGGCGTCGAGATGACGTCCTGCGCTCCGGCCGCGAACGCCGCCTGCAGGCTGGCCACCTCGTTCGTCGCCGTCAGCACGAGGATCGGCACGTTCGGGAACCGGGATGCGAGGACGCCGCACAGCTCGAGCCCCGGAAGCTCGCGCAACTCGAACGCCAGCACGATGAGATCGAGGTCCGGGAGAGCCTCGGCAAGCGCGAGGACCTCGTCGTCCCACTCCGCGAACGAGACGTCGTCACAGCCGACCTCGCTCACGACGTCGTGGATGGTGCGCCGGATCGACGCATCGCCGTCGATGATCAGCGCTCTCATGTGGGCCGGTGTACCCGACGGATCGCTGGCTCGGCAATCTCCTGAGTCAGGAAGCTTCTCCGGCATGTGCGGCGGACGAGCAACAAGCTTGCCACCGGGCCGATCTCGACCTGGATGCCGATAAGCTGCCAGCTTCACAGCGCTTGGCAGCTGGCAGGCCGTTGGTTCGACCACAGCTGACGCGCACAAGTTTGTCTCGATCACTCTGAATCTGCGCGGTTTCGCCCGCGCCACGCGTCAGGCGCGCTGATCCCCGCGCTGTTCAAGCGATCGCGATTGGCGATCTGCGGACACGATGTCGTGTGATCTCGGCGTGGTGCGCGGTGTGCATGGGGAAACTCGTCGGTTGTGGTGGTGACCGCGCCGCGGACGATGCAACAATCGGCAGATGAGCGGGATGACCGTCGAAGTCGCCGCCCGGAAGTTCGCGGTTCCCTTCGAATGTGTGTGTTGTGGTGAGGTGCCGGATGCCGAGCTGACCTCGGCGGTGGCGCGCACGCGCGGCAATCCGGTGATCCGGGAGACGATGCGCTCGCTCGTGTTCCCATACTGCCGGCGCTGCGTCGCGCACGCGCTGGACTGGGAGTCGGCCGGCATGGCGTCCGCCGGGGTCATGGTGATCGGGATCCTGACCGCGCTGGTCATCGCGATCGCGACCCAGCTCGTGTTCGGGCTGCTCGTGTTCGCCATCACGTCGAGTCGCTGACCTACGCGGCGCGGTTCGCCGAGCACAACACGAGCCGGTTGACCGAGGTCAGCCCGCAGCTGCGCAAGCTGCTCGATGGCCACCGGATCGCGCGGCTCGCCGTGCCGACGCCCGCCGCCCCGCCGATGGTCGTGCCGCCGCCGCTGACCGGTCCAGAGTGGATCGCTCGCATCGAGGGCCTGCCGACGACGATCTCGCGCCGTAACATGCTCGGGCGCGCCCTCGAGGTCATCCACGACCCAGGCGAGCGCCACGAGCTCTTGCTGGCGGCCAGTCGCCTCGAGCTCGCGGACATGTTCGGCAAGCTCGAGGGCATGGACCGCGCCGCGGCCAGGCAGCTGCTCCTGCGCACGATCGAGGAGGTCCGGGTAGACAACGTGCCGGACGAGCTCGAGGCGCTCGAGCTGCGACAGCTCGAGGCGCGTCTGCACCAGGTTGGCTGACGTTCAGAACGAGCCGACGACGGTCAGCCCGTTGCCGCTCGGCACGATGGCGACGCGATCCGGCAGCGAGCCGGTGAGCCTGGGGATCAAGTAGCCGCCCGCCACACCCACGGCGCTGCCCGCAAGCACGTCGGTGAAGTAGTGGCGATCGGCGGCGATCCGCAGGTACGCGGTGAGCGCTGCCAGCGTGAGCCCGGAGGCCCAGATCACGGGCTCGAGCTTGTAGCCGCGCCGGTGCGCGACCATGCCGGCGCTGACGGCGATCGAGAACGTCAGCGAGCTGTGCCCCGAGATGAACGAGAGGTTGTCGTCGTTGCCTGGTGTGAAGTCCGTGGTGAAGTGCGCGTAGGGACGCTGGCGCCCGACCGAGAACTTCACGATCTGCGTGAGGAGCTGCGTGTAGACCGCCGACTCCGCGACCGGGATCACGTCATCGGCAAGCGTCATGAGGCGGCTGTCCTGCACATCGGACGAGGCGATCACCAGCAGGCCGACCGCCAGGACCGGCGCGCCGGCGTAGCCCGTGAGGTTGCTGAGCTTGTGCGCGAGCGCGACGTCGCTCCACACGAGCTTGTCGCGGATCGTGGCGTCGAGATTCGGAGGCTCGCACCAGCGGCAGTGGTCGGGGGAGAGTTGATCCTTCACGGCCAGCTCGGAGGTCGCGTAGAGCAGGCCTCCGCCGAGGATTGCGATCGTGCGCGTCTTGCGCTTCTTCTCGCCCACCGGATTGGCGTGGGCCGTGGTGGACGTGATGGCGAGCAAGGTCACGATGATGACGAGCCGGGACTTCACCTGCCGACCTTGGCATGGAGTGGCGTGGCACCGGCGGGTAATCCAGGGCCCTCACGCGGTGATTCGCGGATCTCCCTTGGCCTGCGGCCGGAAACGCGCGCGGGCCGTCGACGCTGTTCACTCGTTATCGTAGTCGTCGCGCTCGGTGCCGGCGCCGAGCTCTTCGTTGAGCCGGTCCACCGGGGCACGATGGTCATCGATGACGTGCTTGGCGACGCCCTCCAGCGCGCGGATCGCGTCCGCGGTGAGCCCGGAGCGGGGCAGCCAGAGCTCCTGGAGCCGTGCGAACCGCCCCTTGCTCTGACCGAGCAGCGCGGCGTCGCGCGGGTTGACCGCTCCATGGGACAGATCGAGCACTTCGAGCTGCGCAGCGAGCGGGCTCGTGAGCAGGGCGCGACAGATCGAGCCTGCGAAGGCGGCGCCGCGGATCTTGAGATGGGTCAGCGCGGGCATGTCGGTGCGGTGGAGCAGCGGCGCGAGATCCTCGAACGCGGCCGGGAGCTTGCCGAACCGGCTACCGAGCCGGAGCTCGAGACGCTGGAGCACCGGCCACGGCGCCTGCGCGATCGATTGCATGCAGCGTGGTGACACGACGAGGCCGAGGAAGCGGGCGCGCCGGACGGTCGGCACGTCCAGCTTGCCGAGCTCGAAGGTCCGGGCGGTGATCGAGAGGACCCGCAGCCGAGGCAACGCGCTCCACAGTCCGTCGAGGTCCCCGAGGTCGTCGCGGACGTAGAGCTCGAGCTCGCGCAGCGCGGTGGGCCGCGCGCGCTCCAGTGCGGCGATCACGGCGCGCGCCTCGGCGGCGGTGTCGGTCTTGACCGCGAGCTCTCCGAGCAGCCGGCCCGACGGATGGCGCAGCACCTCGTCGACGATGACCGCCGGCCCGGGATCGCTGGGGCCCGGCCCGCCGTCGAGCTGGACGCGCGCGATCATCCCGGATCGCCAGAACAGCGGCGGCGCGCTCGACTCGCGGACGTCCTTGACGAACCGTGCGAGCGCGCCGAGCAGGGCAGGGGCGTGCTTCGCGAAGTACTTGCGGACGGCGAGCTCGGCGGTGCCGCGCTTGCCTGTGGGGCTTGCGGCCCGTTCGGCCTCGGCGGCGCGCTGCAGCGCGATCAGCTCGCCGAGCGGATCGCCGAGCTTCTGCAACAGGTCGGCGTAGACCATCCAGGCCTCGGCATCCGCGGGATCGTCGGCGATCCGGGCCTCGAGCGCATCGGCTTGCTCGTCGAGCTCGTTGCGCGGCATCCGGGCTAAGTTCTCACACAAGCCAGCGGAGCAGTTCCTCGGTGACCTCGCACCATTCGGTCCACGGATCCGCGTCCGGATCGGGGGCGACTCCGTTCCGGGGAGCGAGCTCGTAGACCGCGGGAGCCACCCCGCCGAGGCAGAGATGCAGCGCGCGCTGGCCCTTCGGGATCGCCGGGACCGACCCGAGCGACACGACGACCAGGTCCGAGATACCCCGTGTGGCGAGCGCCACCTGCGCCGCGGCATCCCAGCTCTGTTCGACCACGATCACCGAACCCGCCCGGATCTCGCCTTCGAGCAAGAGCTCGACCAGCTCGCGCTCGGGTGCCAGCAGCTTGGGTGGGAACGCGAGGTGGATGGTCAGCTCCTCGTCGCCCAGCTGCTCGCTTAGCCAGCGGATCGCCGCGACCAGCATGCCGAGCGCGAGCACGAGGCGCTGCCACGGCACGTCGGGATCCTTGACCCGGGAGCCCTCGAGGTCGGCTCCGAGCGCGAACATGATCGTGTGGCGATGACGGCGAAACACGCTGTCATCCCGCGTGTAGAACAGCAGCTCGCCCTCGACATAGCGCAGCGTGAACAGGTCGACGACGTCGTCGCCATCCTCCATGTAGACGAGCTCGGAGCTGACGAGGTTCTCGATGCTTGCCGACGCGCTCGGCGTGATCGCCGTGAACCCACCCGCGGGGTACAGCGTGTCATCGGCCAGGTTGGTGTCGCGGTGGCCGCGGTGGTCGCGGTTCGCCGGCAGCCGGCGTGGCAGCCTGCCGGCGATGCCCTCGGCGGCCGAGCCGATGTGATCGGCGGCGAGCCGGCGACCGAAGCTGCCCAGCACCTCGAGATGATCGATCGCGAACACCTCGCGGTCGTCGACCAGCGCTCGGCTCTGGCGGGCACCACGCGCGAGCCGCTGGTAATCCTCGGCGAGCCGGGTGGCCACGGCGCCGCCCCTGAGCTCGATGCGGCCGGTCGCGTCGCGCTCGTCGCGCGGTCGGGCGAGGGCGCGTCGCAAGGTCGCGGGGCTGACAGAGAGGCCGGCAAAGCTCGAACGCTCGCACAGCGCGCCGACGACGAGCGCGATCGCGGTGGGGCGCAGCGCGGGGCCGAGGTGCGCGAAGGCCGCGATCACATCGTCGAACCGCGTCGTGCTGACGAGCCGCGTCAACACGTCGTCCTCGTAGGCGCGGATCGCGATCTTGAGCGAGTCCTCGGCTGCAACGCTGGTCACCTGCGGCAGCCGAGCCCCGGTGAGCAGGCTCGCGACGTCGGCGATCACTCCCGCGGGCGGCAAGGCACCGAGCTCGGAGGCGCACGCCAGGATCGCTTGAGCGATCACGGCATCCTCCTCGGCATCGCCGGTCCCCTGCGGGCCGGCAGTGCTCGAGACCCGGCGCAAGCACAGCCCGGCCGCGACCCAGGTCGCGACCTCGGCGGAGGTCCGGAGCTCGGTGCGCGCGGTCACGACTACGACAGCCCGAGCAGTCGGGGAACCTTCTCCTCGAGCAGATCGATCTCGTCGCGCGTCTCGCCGAGGTAAGACAGCAGGCGCAGGTCGGCGCGCTCGACTGCGCCGCCATGCGTGATCCAGGCGTGCGTGCGGAGCAGGCGATAGAGCTTGACCACCTTGCGATCCGACACGAAGACACCGTCCTCCCGCACGAGCGTCTTGAGCACGCGGCGCAGCTCGCGCAAGAGCTCGTCGGAGAAGTAGGTCTCGCGATCGCGCATCGGGTTGCCGTCTGCGCCGATCGTGCGGCGGGCGAGCACGTGCGTGAGGTGGCGGTGTGCCTTCACGAAGTCTTCGAGCGTGGCGTGGCCCTCGATCCACGGCTTCTGGTTGAGCTCGCGCTGCGTGTAGGCGTCGAGGCCGGCATCGATCAGCTCCACGAAGTGCTCGTCTTGCACCGAGCGACACGCCGCCTTCAGGCAGAACCGATCCTTCAGCGCGGCGAGCTCGGCGGTTTCGGGCAGCTCGTTGGTTGCCGCGAGCAGGATCCGCAGCTTGACCGGGACCGGCTGGCCGTCCTGGTAGAACTTGCGCTCGTTGATGACGGTGAGGAGCGAGTTCAGGATCGCCGAGTTCGCCTTGAAGATCTCGTCGAGGAACACCAGGCGCGCGGTCGGCAGCTTGCCGCGGTCGCGGCGCAGGTAGCGGCCCTCTCGCAGCTGGGCGATGTCGATCGGGCCGAATACCTCGGAGGGCTCGGTGAAGCGCGTCAGCAGGTACTCGAAGTACTCGCCGTCGGGGATCTTGAGCGCGTCCTTGAACTTGATGACCAGATCGCTCTTCGCGGTGCCAGGTGGACCGACGAGCAGCAGCGGCTCCTGGGCGACGGCCGCGACGCACATCAGGTCGATCAACGGCTGCTTGCCGACGAAGAACCGACCGAGGCCGAGCCGGAACCGGTTGATTCGATCGCGCAGCGTCGAGGCTTCGCGCGCGAGCTCGTCGGCGCTGAGATTGGCGGCCTGGTCGATCGAGTCGAGCGCGGGGGCCGAGGTGGTCGAGTTGGCCGAAGTAGAGACGACAGTCACGAGGAACCTCCGAGGTCACGGTGCAGGCGGCGGCGGATCAGGTGCTCGTCGTCCTCGATGAACCGGCGCCCGGTCTCGCCGAGGGCGAGGTCGTCAGAGGCGATGCCGAGCACGAGTGATTCGACGAAGTGGAGGACCGAGAGGCAGAAATGGGTATTGGTGGTGCCGTAGGTGTCGGTGATGTCGCGGAGCTGACCGGCGAGCTCCCCGATCGCGGCGAGCGCGTCGCTGATCGGCGCCTGCGCGTACGCCTGGGCGACCGCCCGCGTGAGGTCGAGCCGTGTGCTCAGCTTCATGGTCTCGGTGAGCGTGTGGCGCGCCTGCTCGAGGATCGGCAGCGCGCGCCCGGTGTCTCCGAGATACGCGAGCCCGGCGGCCAGGGCGAGGCGGGCCCGGATGTTCGCGCTGTTGGGATCGAGCGCGGTCTCGACATCTGCGAGGAGCTCGGCGATCTCGCGGCGCAGACCGATCCGGCGCAAGGCGCGCAGGCTCTGGTCGAGCACCCGGTGGAGCTCGTCGCCCGGCAGCGCGCGGATCGCCAGCCCGAGCGCGTGGAGCAACGCGGGCACGAGCTCGGTGCGTCCGAAATGTCCGGCCACGACGAGCGCCTGGCCGTAGAGAACGGCCTGGCGCGGCTCCGGCAGGCTCGCGACCAGCGGCCAGGCCCGGCCCAGGATCGGGATCGCGCCGGACTCTGGAAGCTCGAGCAGCACGTTGAAGATGCCGTCGAGTAGCCGAACCTTCTCGGTGTCGGTCGCGCTCGCGGCGAGCTCGGTGAGCCGGGCAAGCTCCTTCGTCCGGGCGGCCGAATCGGAGAGCTTACGGAGCGCGGCGAACTCGGGCCCGCGCGAGTCGTGCTGGCGCATGCTGTACGCGCCGATCGCGTCGAGGCGCTCGAGTGGCTCGAGGATTCGAGATGCCTCGCGCAGCCGATCCACCTTGTAGCGCGCGAACAGACTTGCCTTCGGTTCACCGGGGACGAGCTCGGCGAGCCGCGCGCCCAGCGCCTCGGGCAGCGCGGTCTCCGGCGGCAACCCGGCGATCGCCTGCTCGACGCGCGCGGAGAAGGCGTCCATGAGGTACTGGTGCACCGCCGCATCGCCTCGCCTCGCTGCCGCATCGGCCGGCGTGGCGGCCTCCGCGCTCTTGGTGATGAGCCCGGCCGCGATCCCTGCGAGCGTGATCCGCGACTCCGCCACCAGCGTGCGTGCGCGGACGTGCTGGCCGAGCCGCGCGAACCCGTGGGCGAGCTGCAAGCCGACGTAGGCACTGGTGTGGGTCTCTGGCGCCTCGACCGGCGAGCGCTTGCGACGGGTCGAGTTGATCTTGTCGGCGAGCGACGCCAGGGCCTTCGCCAGGCGCTCGCCGCTCGCGTTGCCGAGTGCGCCGCTGCGGCCCGCGAACCGCAGGAACGATGGCAGCTCGCGCTCGACGGGAAGCCCGCCGGCGAGCCGCGCGAGGATCCGATCGCGTGCCCGCGCGAGCCCGAGCGTGTCACCACCCGACAGCCGGGCCAGCCCGGCGCGGGCGAGCCACTGCGTGCGCGCGTCGAGCTCGCCATCGTGATCGTCGAGCCAGCGCACGACGCGATGCGGGTCCTGGTTCACCGCCGCCGACGCCCGCGCCGCGATCATCGCGACCCGGCGAACGTCATCGAGAGCTGGGGAGGTGTGCTCGAGCAAGCCGGTCAGCACCGCGTCGAGTGCCAGCGTCTGCTTGGGACCGAGATCGGCAACGATCCAGGCGTCCATCCCGTCATTGGCGGCGGTTCCCGACAGCTCCCACACCGCACGCGCGAAGCACAGGCCGGCATCGCGGCGGCGCCCGAGGCGGGCGTACGCTCGTCCGAGCTGCTCGAGCAGACCGAGCCGCTCGGGCGCATCTGCGGGCGCCTCGAGCGCGACGAACTCGGCCTCGAGCTTGGCGAGCTGCGCGTCGATCGCGACCTCGTCGCGCGGCACCGGATCGACCTCGCGGGGCGGCGCGCGGGGTGTCGGCGCTGGCGTTGGCGCTGGCGTTGGCGCCGACAGGGACGCGGGGGCGGCGGCGCGGACACGGGTCGTGCGGCCACCACGCTTGCGGTCTGGCTTCTCGGCGGGGTCTTGCTTTGCCTCGTCAGGCGCGGACGCCCATTCGAGCCCGGTTGACACGAATGGCGCGAAGTCGAACACCACGGCGCGCTGCCACGGGACGAGCGCGGGGGAGCTCGCGTGGATCACGTAGTCGGCCCAGTCCGAGAGCGGCACGAACGAGCTATCGAGCAGGCGCTCGACGCGGAACGGCCCGCGCACCGGCACGCCGGGGACGCGTTCCGCCATCGGCGCGAGCCACACGACCTGGCCCGAGTCGATCTCGAGGATCTGGCGCAGGCGTTCGCGGCGCAGCGGCGGTTCGACGATCGCGCCGGCAGGCGTGTAGACGTCGGGCATGTGCGCGAGCGGTGCGTACTCGTCGGCCTCGAGCGACAGATCGGGCGGACCATGGCGGCCGGTCCGCGCGCGGATGATGACCGCGCCTTCCTGGGTCTCATCGAGCCGCGTTCCGGTCGCGGCGAAGCTCAGCCTGGCCACCACGTCCTCGGGCAGGTACTCGAGCAGCCGATCGATCGCCGCGGTCCCACCCCGGCGGATCACCCACAGGCTCGGCGCATCGCGCCGACCGGGGGCGAACCGCAACAGGATCTTGCGGCGCGGCCCTTGCGGCGCGGCCGCGAGCTCGACCCCGGCCCCGCTGACCGCGAGCTCGAGCGCGGTCTCGAGGGTGCTCCAGCCCTCGTCGCGGACGTTGCGCCAGCCGTCCTGGCCAACCAGGAGCAGGTTGCCCTGCTCGGCCTTGAGACGGCCGGCGAGCGGGTGGCGATACCCGAGCTCGGTCCACACCGTCTCCTGGCCGTGAGGATCGGGCACGTAGCCGCGCAGGTTGGCCTCGCGGTCCATCGCGCGCACGATCGTGTAGGTCGGCGGATCGATCGCTCGCAGCACGCCGCCATGCGGAGTGACGAGCAGCTCCTGGCGCTCGCAGCCCAGCCGCAGCAGCTCCGCCGCGAGATCGACGATGCCGTCGCGATCCGGGGTCGTCAACAACACCAGCGATGGCGTTGCCGCCACCGCGATCCGCTGAAGCTCGATCGCCTCGGCCCAGCAGCGCACCGCGCGGGCATCCGCCGGTAGCGTGGCATCGATCCCGACACCCGCCGCGTGCAGCGATGCGAGCGTCGCTGCAGGCAGGGGCGCTTCCGGGGCGAGGATCAAGCCACCCCGTGGATCGCGGGCCACCTGCGCCCCCTTGGCCTGCACCTCGGGCGGACACAGCCCCGTCATCAGGACAATGCGGAGGGCCTCGTCATCGCGGAACGCGAGGGCCGCGGCCGATGGCGCGGTGGCGCGGTCACGCTTGCTCACGGCCGCACCGGGATGGTGACGACCCCGACGAAGAAGCTCATCGATCCACCGTCGAGCAGCCTACCGCATCGTGTTCGTGTGACACGGGCGTGCCGGCGGATTTGTGTCCCGTCGCGGCTCACCGCGAGATGCGCGTCAGCGGTGACCGCTCTTCGTCCCCTCCGCCACCGGCTGCTCGTCCGCCGGGCTTGGCGTCGCCGGCTCCTCGAGCGGGCGCGTCACCTCGACCTGGCCGCTGCTGAGCCCGCCTTCGACGATCTTGCCGGCGAGCCGGCGGTGCTCGTCCTCGTGCTCGATCGGCAGGGCGTCGCCATCGCTGGTGTAGTCGACGACGACCTCGCGACGGCCCGTGACCGGGTCGACCCGGAGGCGCAAGACGAGCTCAGACGGCATGGGGACCTCCGGACGCGACGGACAGCGGGGCCAGGTGGGCGAACGCGCTGCGGTCGAGCACCTTCTTCTCGATCAGTAGATCGCGCAGCGAGATCAGCAGGGCCTTGTTCTGCTCGAGCAGCGCCCGGGCGCGCTGGCGCTCGAACTCGAGGAGCTCGCCAATGGCGCGATCGACGAGCGCGCGGGCGTACTCGGAGATGGGGGTCTCCTTGTGATGGACCCAGCGCACGATGCCGCCCTCGCCGGTGCCTTCGCCGTAGCGCTCGACGAGCGCGCGGCCGATCGTGGTGGCGTACTCGAGGTCGGTCGCCGAACCGATCGACACGCCCTCGAGTAGCAGCGCCTCGGCCTCGCGACCGCCGAACAGCGTGCAGATCTGATCGCGGAGCTGGGCATAGGTGACGACGTAGCGGTTCGCGTGGTCGGCGTGCTTGACGTAGCCGAGCGCGCCGCCGATGTCGCCGCGGATGCTGATCCGGTCGATCGGTGGGGCGTGGCGGCAGCACAGCGCGGTGACCGCGTGGCCCGCCTCGTGGGTGGCGACGACGTGCTCCTCGCTCGTGGTGAGCTTGGGCCGGTCCATGTACTGCTCGATCGCGCGATCGACATCGCTCGGCTCGGTCGGGGCGAGGTTGGCCTCGCGGAGCCGCGTGCGCGCGATCTGGCGACACAGCGCCTGCAGGTGATCGCCCGAGTAATGGGTGCCGCCGGTCGGGCCGGGGACGTGATCGTCGGTGCGCTTGACCGCGTAGTCGAGCGCGGCCTCGGTCATGCCGCAGCCGAGCCGCTTGTTGTGGACCTCGAGGATCGCGCGGCGGTCCTCCGCGTTGGGATACGGAATGTGGAGCGCGAACTCGAAGCGCCCTGGTCGCATCAGGGCGGCATCGAGGGACTCGACGAAGTTCGTGGTGCCGACGACGAACACGAGCTCTTCCTTGCGGAAGCCGTCCATCTCGGTGAGCAGCTGGTTGACCATCGAGTGCTCGACGCCCGAGCCCGTGTACGTGCTGCCGTGCCTTCATGAACACGGCGCGCAGGTTCTCTTCGCTCTCGCCGACCCACTTGCTCTTGAGCTCGGGGCCCGAAACGATCGTGACCGCGGCGCCGAGCGCGGTCGCCATCGCCTTGGCGAACAGCGTCTTGCCGGTGCCGGGCGGGCCCCAGAAGATCATGCCGCGCGGGATCAGGCTCTCGATCCGCGCGATCTGTTCGGGATCCGCGAGCTTGTCCTTCGCGGCGAGGATCGCGAGAATCTCGGCGGTGAGCCGCTCCTTGACCGGCGCGTAGCCGCCGATGTCGGTCTGGAGGTCGACCGAGGGCAGCTCGACATCGTTGGTCAGCGTCGCGGTGCGCAGCTGGGCGAGCGCACCCTTCGCGTCGATGGGGTAGTCCTCGCCGGTGATCGAACCGAGCAGCCGGCGGAGCCGGACCGCGTTGACTCCGGAGATGTGCTTGTAGAGATCGTACGGATCGAGGCCGCGCCCGAGCTTGCGGGCCTCGCGCTGGGTGACGAGGTAGCGCAGGCGATCGCGCGAGACGCCGATGATCGATTCCCGGTGCGGGAACAGGTTCTCGATCGGCTTGGGCAGCGGGAACGCCGGATCCTTGAATCCGAGCCACAGGATCTCCGGGTTCTCGTAGAGCAGCGGGATGACCTCGCGCGCCTCGGCGCCGAGCCCGCCGCCGCCGCCGCTCGCGGTGAGGATGTCGAGGTGCGGTAGCACGATGATGCGCTCGCCGACCGCACCGCGCACGACCTCGCGGATCTGATGGATCATCGCGCCCACGAGGTTCGCCCCCGCCGGTGGCGGCGGCAGGTCGGCGGCGGTGCGGCCGTCGAGGTACAGGCAACGCGCGCCGTCTACCTTGAGCCGCTCGCGGATGCTGCGATAGAGGAATGGCGAGAGCTCCTTCTCGCACTCGATCAGCACCGGCAGCCGGCGGCGCAGCGCCTCGTAGCAGCGCGTGATCTCGGCGGGGTAGGCGGCATCGACCGCGGCGAACGGCGACAGCTCGGCCGGCAGCTCGGACTCGGGGATGATGCGGCTGGTTACCGCAGCGGTCACAGCTTCACCTTGATCGTCACGTTCCCGGCCTCGTCCTCGACGACCGACTGGATGTTGCCGAGCGAGGCGGCACGCTCGGTCAACGCCGCGATCGTCGCGCGGCCGACCGCGCGGTCCAGTTCCTTGCGCAGATCGGAGAGCTTGTTCTCGAGCTTGGCCGTGACCTCGCGGCGGAGCGCCTCGGTACGGGCGGCGATCCGCTCGTCGAGCTCGCGCCGGACGTCGTCGCGCAGCGCGGCCTGGACCGTGTCCTTGCGCTCGATCGCGACGTTGGCGCGCCGGTCGATCGACTCCGCGAGCTGGCCACTCTCCCCGATGCGCGCGGTGACCGTCGCCGCCTTGAGATCAACCTCGATGACGACGCCATCGGGATCGCTGCGGGTGGCCTTGTCACCATCGCGGAGAAACCCTTGCGCTTCGAGCTCCGCGGCGAGCAGCTCGCCCATCCGATCGGGCGCCAGGATCGGCAGCATCTCCAGTGGCGACTGGATGCCATCCTCGACATGGACGGTGCGGACCACCGACTCGGACACGCGGATCTGGATGGCGCGGCTCATGAAATGCGGTTCCCTTCGCTCGACGAGACTGTATCAGACGGTGGCAACGGGGCCAGCGACGCGAGGTCAGCGAGCCAGCCGTTGACTCGCGCGATGCCCGCACTGCCGATCCGTTCGAACCGGGCGAGCAGGAGCTGCGCGACGGCGTAGTCATCATCGATGAACCGCACCCCTCGATGCTGCTGGTCCCATGCGTGCCATCGCGTCACCGCACGGAGCAGCGAGCCCGCGCTCGTCCTCGCCCGCGCACGGACCGACAGCGGGGCGCCGGGCTCGAGCTCGAGCGGCGAGGGGCTGACCTCGCGCTCGATGAGCGGCGCGATCGCGTCGAGCACGAACCCGGCGAGATCGCGCCGCCGGCTCCGATCGCAGGCGTCGAACCAGCCGGTCAACACCGCGTCCTGTGCTTCGCCGAGCTCGATCAGCTCCGCAGGGTTGGTGATCGAGCGCTTGGCCAGCTCGGACGCCTGCCAGCGGCGCGCCAGCTCTCCCGACAGCGCCTCGATGACGATCGGCCCTGCGCCCTCGGTGAGGCTGTCGAATGCGGGGACGCCGTGCTCGCCCGCGGCCAGGTACGTCGCGAACCCGAGCCAGGCGAGCGGCGCGGCCTGGACGAATGGCTGCGCGGCGATGGCCTGAAGCGCGGGCGTCGCGCGCGCTGCATCGAGCGCGAAGTACACCATCACCTGATCGCCGACCGTGAGCTTGGTGGCGGGCAGCTTGGCGTATGTCGACGCTGGCGCGGCGAACGGTGTCTGCACCAGCCAGCGCAGCAGTTGCAGGGTCGCGCTCGAGAACGCGAGCTCGACGGGCTGATAGCGTTCCCACAGCCGACCGCGCACCGGGCCGCGTCCGTCGAGGGGATAGGAGGCGCGCGGCTGGGTGCCGCCACGCTGCCACAGTGATCTCCAGACCTGGCGAAGCGTGTCTTCGAGCAGGTTCGCGCAGGTCGGCCCGATCTTGGGAGCGACCTGGCGCGTGGCGCACAGCAGCGACCAGATGTCGTCCCTGCTGTCGGGTCCGGCGACCAGCGCACGCGCGAGCATGAGCAGGTCGTGCTCACTCTGGGCGACCTGCGGGATCGCGAGCTCGCCCTGGTCCTCGAGCTCGTCGCGCTGGCTCATCGACCACCTGATCGGCGGATGTTCGCCAGCGCCGCCGCACCCGCGGGCCAGCCGTTGATCACGAGGCGGCCGTCGACCCAGTGGATCTCGAGCGTGTTGGCATCCTGCATCCGGGGATCCTCGGACGCGTAGGCGGGCGTCAGGTAGTGCATCACCTGGTTCGTCGAGCCCAGCCAGCGCCGCCCGCTCGGAGGCGGCGGCTCGGGCCGCGTCTGATCGTAGCGGCCATCGACGAGCAGGTCGCACTGATCGAGCAGCGCGGTGATGCCCGGCCGGGTGCGAGCCTGATCGTGCAGCTCGGCGAGCGCGTAACCCGAATAGGTCATGACGGTCAGGCCGCGCAGCCTCGCTGCCCGCGCGACCTCCGCCGCACTCTCCGCCTGCGCGAAGGGCTCGCCGCCGAGGATCGAGATGCCCTCGATCCCGGGCACGCGCGCCGCCGCTCGCTCGACCCGCGCCACGACCTCCGCGATCGCCATCGGCGTGCCGCGATCCTCGGCGAACATCTCGGGGTTGCAGCAGCCCGGGCAGCGGATAGGGCAGCCCTGCAACCACAGCGCCAGCCGGCGGCCGGGTCCTTCGGCCTCGGTCTCGTCGACGATCATGGCCACGCGGAGCACGGCGCAGCATAGCAGGCTGCCGTGCCCGAGCCTTCCGCCTCGCCAAGGGGAGGGCGGCTCTTGAACTCGAGCGCGCTCGATGGTGGAGTGGTGAGTACATGGGCTGTTTGTGTTGTGGGGCTGGCAGCGAGGTCGGAGTCCTGTGTCGTGGATGCGCGCAGCAGGTCGCGCCGTGCGAGGGGCTGATCCAGGATCACGTGCACTCGAACGTGACCGCGGTGGATGGCGACGCGTGGCTGGTCGACGGGTTCGGGGTGGCGCACGCGGTCGCGCCCAAGACGATGATCGGACGCAATCACGAGGACCAGCTGGTCGTGCTCGCCGCGTCGGTGTCGCGCGAGCACGCCGAGCTCCGCCAGGCCGACGCCACGTGGCACGTTCGCGATCTCGGGAGTCGCAACGGCACGTACGTCGACGGCACGCGTGTGCAGGGTCGGGTCGTGCTGCCGCCGCGCGCCGTGTTGAAGGTCGGTGACGTCGCGTTGTGGTTCCTCACCGAAGTGGCCTCCGAGCCGGTTCCTCCTCCATCGATGGCGACCGGCAGCATCGGCGGCGGGCTCGTGCCGTTCTTGCTCCACCATTCCGGTATCGAGCTCTGCCTGGTCAGCGGCAACGATACCGCCCGGCCCGGTGGGCTGCTCTCACGAGCCGCCGGTGCGGAGGCCTGGGCGGAGCGCGCGTTGCCTCAGCTCGAGTTCCAGCTCCTGCGCGTGCTGTGTGTCGCCGCCGTCGAGGAGGCCTCATCACCGGCCGCCGTCCGCGGCTGTGTCGCGACCAAGCAGCTCGCCCGCGATCTCCCGTTCCAGGCTGCGTACCCTGACGAGGAGAATGTCCGTCAGGTCGTGCGCAGGCTGCGTGGTGCACTGTCCGAGGTCGGCGCTGGAGGCATCCTCGCGGTCGTCCCCGGGCGCGGCTATTACCTCGCGTGCAAGGTCACGGTCGCGGGCTCGGGCAAGCGCTGACGGTCATCCCGGCTCGTCGAGCTGCCGCTGTTCGAGATCGATCTGCATCGTCTCGGTCCGCGTATCGGTGGGCGGCTGGCTGCCGACCTTGGCGTTGAACGTCTGCCACCAAGCGCGTGCCTGCTCGCGGCTCCAGTCGCCCGGATCGACGAGCCGCTCGAGGTCCTCGGCGAGCGCGGCAGCCGACGGATGCCGATCGGCGGGCCGCTTCGAGAGGCACTTCATGATGATCGCCTCGAGCGCGGGCGGCACGGGTCGCTTGGTCATCTCGGACATCGGCTTCGGCGGCTGGGTGACGTGCTGGATGCAGATGTCGACGTGGGTCTTGCCGTCGAACACCCGCCGGCCGGTGAGCAGGAAGTACCCCACCGCTCCGAGCGCGTAGAGATCGACGGCCGGCCCGATCCCATCCGGATCCGTCAGCCCCTCGGGCGCGATGTAGTGCGGCGTCCCGAGGATCACCTGGGTGGAGCCGGTGCTCTCGCGGGAGATCTCCTTCACCAGGCCGAAGTCGACGACCTTCGCGACGTCGGGCACGCCGCCGCGCTCGCACAGGATGATGTTCGCCGGCGTGATGTCGCGGTGGATGATGGGGACCCCGTGCGCCTCCTGGAGCGCGCCCGAGACCTGCACGAGGATCTTCACCACGCGCGATGCGGGTTGCGCACCGTGCTCACGGACGAGGTGGTCGAGGTTGATGCCGGCGAGGTACTCCATCGCGTAGTACAAGCTGCCGTTGGCGCGGCCGTAGTCGAACACCGCGACCGTGTTGGGGTGCGTGAGCTGACTCATGTGCTGCACCTCCTTCTCGAACCGATCGAGGTTCTCGGGGCCGTGATCGGGGAGCAGGAGCTTCACCGCGGTGGGCCGGCGCAGCATCGCGTGTCGCGCGTGGTAGACCGCGCCCATCCCGCCCTGGCCGATCTTGCGCCCGAGCGTGTAACTGCCGAGCTGCATCGCCTCGTTGACCTTCTTGCGCAGGCCGTAAATGATTCCGGATCCAGTCGCCGCGATCAGCACGCCGATCGCGCACATCATGATGCCGCCGCCGCCGTAGGCCAGGCCTGGTAGATCCTGCACGGTCGTGGCGCCGAGGTAGATCCCGGAGGCCACCAGGGGCACGAAGGTGATGCTCGCGACGATCGCGGTGCGCCGAGCACTGCTCGGCACGAGCAACGCGCGCGTGAAGACCGTGAAGCACGCGAAGATCAGCGACGTGTAGCCCGCCGGTCGAAAGTCGGACTGGAGCGCCGCGCTCGCGCCGAACGCGAGGCCGATCGTGCTCGCGTACATCAGGTCGATCCGGTAGAGGGCTTCGACCGAGAGCTTCCGCCGCACGATCCACACGCGCCACACCGACGCCATCACGGCGAGCGCGACGGCCGCCCCGCCGAACACCAAGTTGGTGTGCTTCGGCGCGATGTCGTAGAGCCGGTAGCTCATCCCGAGGAACCCCAGCAGCGTCACGAAGCTCCAGAACATCAGCTTCGAGTAGACGTTGAGCCGTGCCTGGAGATCGGCGCGCGCCTCGTCCTCGGTCCCCGTGGATCGCCAGGACAACAGGCGACGAGCCTGTGCCGCCAGCCGCCGGGATCGCGCTGCGTCCGCCATCTGCCCAACGGTACCGGAGTCCGGCGTGCGGGTGCCGTTCCGCGTTGGGTTCCCCACATTTACCCGCCGCCGATCGCCCAGGCGCGTCAGCCGCGAGGCGAGGCGAAGGGGGGATCTGTGTCGGAGTTTGCCACCGGCAGTGATCGGCGATCACGCGGATCTAACGGCACGGCACTGGTCGGATCACCCGACTATCAGTCACAACAGCTGTGGATGGATCGATGCCTCGCATCACTGGTCGTGCTGACCGCCGCGGCACGCGTCGCGGCGGCGGAGCCGGCTACCGATCCGGCGCCCGCGCCCGCGCCCGCGCCCGCGCCCGCGGCCGACCCGCGCGTCGAGCAGGCGGAGTCACCGGCCCCCGAGGCTGACGACAAGCCGGTCAAGCGCACGCGCTGACCTCCGCGGGCGTGCTCGCGATCGGGTTCGGCGATATCGCGCAGGTCGAGTATCGCCACACCTCGGCGATCAGCATCACCGGCATCAACGCGCCGGTCCCGGCGGTCGGGGTGCAGCTCAAGATCCCGATCCCGGAGTATCCCAACGTGCCGGCGTTCGGGATCGCGTTCCGGCTCGGCGTGCCGCGTCGCGAGGAGTTCGGCGACACCGCGGTCGACGAGACCGTCCACGATCTGTTCCTCGTCGGTCGGCTCCGCTTCGAGGCGGCGCGCTGGCTCACGCTCCACGGCGGCGCCCGGATCTCCCAGGCCAACATCGAGCTCTCCGGGGCTTCGACCTCGGTGACCAAGAAGACGCTCGTGCTCCCCACCGGAGCCTACGAGCTCGCGATGAACCCGACGGCGAAGATCGTCGGCGAGATCGCGCTCGCTCCCCGGTTCTTCTATATGCCCGGCACCACCATCGCGCCGACGATCGGCTACGGCCTGCTCGGGCGGTTGGGGATGCGCTGGAACCTGCTGCCATCGGTGATCATCGACGGCAGCATCGGGTACCAGCTCGACGTCGCGACGAACGCACCGGCCGAAGGGCCCGGCGCGATCGTGGCCTGGGACATCCGGCTCGGTGCTGAGGTGTTCGTGCCGTGGGGTGCGCTGGCCTGCCGCGCCGCCGGGGTGTTTTGCGAGTAGCAGGGAGCCGAAGGAAGAACCATGAAGCAAGTCACAGTCATCCTTGCGACGGTGCTGGTCACCGGCGCGATCGCACGGGCGCAGCCGTTGCCCGATGTGCCGATCCCACCCGACAACGGCAGCGCCAGCAACCCGGGGAGCGCTGGCGGTAGCGACACCGGCAGCGGGGAGGCGGCGAAACCGCCTCTGCAGGACGTGACCGGGCCTTCCGATCCTTATCAACCGGCCCCACCGCCGAAGCCCAGCAAGCCATTGCCGCCGATCTACATGCCGGAGGTCCTGACGACCCCGACCGGCTGGCTGCTCCCCGCCGCGGTGCTGTACTCCAAGACCTCGATCGACACCGGCGGCGGCGTGTCGTCCGATACCCGCGTCGGTCTCGGCGATGTGGCCGAGTTCGGCCTCGCCACGACCGACGCGATCCGCGAGCGCGACGCCGAGACCGATGCGCGCGCGAGCCGGATCCAGCCATACGTGACCGCCTCGTTCCGGCTCGGAGTGTCCGAGGCGAGGCTGTTCCCGGAACAGCCCGGCATGACGCTCGGCTTCCGCAAGTCGTTCGAGCGTAACCACAACGAGTTCAAGACGCGGATCGCCGAGCTCACCCTGGTCGCCAGCAAGCACCTCGGCCAGCACGCCGCGATCCACGTCGGTGGCGCATTCTGGGACGCCTCGCTCGAGGGCGACCTCGATGGCGCCGGCACGCGGCGCGAGGTCACGCTCCACGGTGGCGACAAGAAGAGCAACCAGGTGCGCCCGTTCGGGGGGCTCGAGGTCACGCCGCTGCCGCACGCCCAGATCCTCATCGATCTCGGCTGGGCACCAGAGTTCTGTTACCACTGCGCCGAGGGCGACCAGATCCAGCTCAAGCCGGTGCTGTCGTGGGGTGTCCGC
Source organism: Deltaproteobacteria bacterium (assembly GCA_018262455.1). The sequence continues at coordinate 19,674 of JAGSPR010000245.1, forward strand.
TACGAGGTCGCGCGGTGGATGCGCCTCGAATCGGGCGTCCGCGTGCCCGACATCGCCGAGGCGAACCTGCTGGACGCCCAGATCTTTGGCCAGGTGACGTTCACTTCGTGGGCGCTGCGCCGCGCGGTCGATAGCCTCAAGTAGCCCATGCGCCGCGCGCTCTCCCTCCTCGTGATCGGGCTCCTCGGCCCGGTCGCGCACGCAGATCCGACGGCGGATCGCGTGTTCACCGCGCCGACGGCCTGGTTGCCGCCGAGCAACGCGGTGGTCGGGATCGGCGTCGTCGATCTGCGTGCGCTGGCCGACAAGCGGCTCGAGAGCACGCTGATCGTCGGCTACGGGCTCGGGGGGCTCGCGGCGGTCGACGTCGGCACCGACACCGACGTCCGGGGCTGCACCGACTGCGCAGGCACCGTGCCGCCGGCTCCGATCTACCTCGGCCGCGCGTCGTTTCGACTCGGCGCGCGGCAGGATGCATGGTTTCGCGGCATGCCCGCGGTGGTGTTCGGCGTCCAGACGACGTTCGGGTCGAGCGGGCCATTCCGCGACGCGCGCGTCAGCGAGGCGTACGTCGTGGCGAGCCGCGAGCTCGGCCCGGTCCGGATGCACGGCGGCGTCGCCCTGATCGATGCCGGGTTCGCGGACGTCACGCTCGGGCGCAAGGCGCGGCCGCTGGCGGGCCTCGAGTGGACGCCTTCGCAGTACCCGAAGACCACGCTGATGGGGGATGTCGCATGGATGCCGCGGCTCGAGTCCGACGCGACCGATCGGGTAGCGCTCGAATGGGTGGCAGGGTGGGGCGTGCGCTACCAGGCGTTCGCCAGGGCCGCGATCGAGCTGGCGGTCCGGCACCGGCAAGACGAAGGTCTGGGCGACAGCACCGTGATGGTCCGCATGACCGGGATGTGGGAGCTGGAACCTGCGCCACGGGCGGTGATCCGGTTGCGGTGATCGGGCACGATGCCGCCATGACCATCGAGACTTCGTGGTCGACGCGCGCGACCTCGGCGCGCGACGTCGCAAACCTGGTCCCTTCCGGGGCCCGGGTCTTCGTGCACGGCGCCGTCGCGACGCCGATCCCGCTGCTCGACGCGCTCGCCGCCCGCACCGATGTGGAGGGCGTGCGGCTGTACCACCTCCACACGACCGGCACGACCAGCTTCGTCGCCCCCGAGGTGGCCGAGCGACTGCGCTCGATCTCGTTCTTCGTCGGACCCGGCGTCCGGCAGGCCGTCGCGGCGGGGCGAGCTGACTTCATGCCGGTGTTCCTGTCGGACATCCCGGGCCTGTTCACGTCACGCGCGATCCCACTCGACGTCGCGCTCGTCCAGCTCTCGCCTCCCGATCGCCATGGCCTGATGTCGCTCGGCACGTCGGTCGACGCCGCCCGCGCCGCGGTCGACAGCGCGCGCCTGGTGCTCGCGGAGGTCAACGAGCGCATGCCGCGCACGCTCGGGAACTCGGTGGTCTCGATCGATCGTGTCCACGCGTTCGTGCACACGAACCGGCCGTTGCCTTCGCACGTGCCCGAGGCGCCGAACGAGGTCACCTCGCGGATCGGAGAGCTCGTGGCCGAGCTCGTCGAGCACGGCGCGACCCTCCAGGCGGGGATCGGCGCGATCCCCGACGCGGTGCTCGCCCGGCTCGGCAATCACCTCGAGCTCGGCGTCCACACCGAGATGTTCTCCGACGGGCTGCTCCCGCTGCTCCAGTCCGGCGTCGTCACCAACCGCAACAAAGGCGTCCACCCGGGCCGTACGGTGACGAGCTTCATCAGCGGGAGTCAGCGGCTCTACGACCATGTCGACGACAACCCCTCGATCGAATTTCACGGCTGCGATCGGACGAACGACACCGCGTTGATCCGCAAGAACCCCAAGGTCACCGCGATCAACTCGGCGATCGAGATCGACCTCACCGGCCAGGTGTGCGCCGATTCGATGGGACACACGATCTTCTCGGGCATCGGCGGGCAGATGGACTTCCTCCGCGGTGCGGCGCTCTCGCCGGGCGGTAAGCCGATCATCGCGCTGCCATCGACGGCGGCGCACGGCAAGGTCTCGCGGATCACCGGGGAGCTCAAGCCGGGCGCCGGCGTCGTCACCACCCGGGGCCACGTCCACTGGGTCGTCACCGAGTTCGGTGCGCGCAACCTCCACGGGCTGACCCTCCGCGAGCGCGGCGAGGCGCTGATCTCGATCGCTCATCCCGACATGCGCGGCGAGTTGCGCCGGATGTTGGTCGAGACTCGCCACTATCCGATGTCGTGAACCACAGGGCGCGCCCCCGAGGCCGGCGTCAGGTCCTGCGCGTCAGCGTGAAGTAGAACGTGCTGCCGGCGCCAGCTTCGCTCTCCGCCCAGATTCGCCCGCCGTGCGCGTCGACGACTCCGCGGGCGAGGGAGAGCCCGAACGCGGCGCCCCTGTAGCTCGAGTTCTTGCTGCGCCAGTGGCGCTGGAACAGCGTGGGCAGCTCGTCGGCATCGATGCCCGGGCCGGTGTCACGGACGAAGAACACCACCTCCCCGGACGCGGCCGTCGCGCCGATCGTGATCTGGCCTCCCTTCGAGGTGACCTTGACCGCGTTCGTGGCCAGGCTCGCCAGGATCTGCGCCACGCGCGCGGGATCGCAGTCGACCCTCGGCAGATCCGCCGCGACCTGGTGTTCGAACCTGATCCCCCGTTCTCCCGCGACGGGCGCGACCCGCTCGGCCGCCTGCGCCACGATCGCGCCCGGTCCAGCTTGCCTGCGCGCGAGCACGAGGCGACCTGCATCGATGCCCGCGAAGTCGACGAGATCCTCGAGCAGCCGCGCCATCCGTTCGGACTGACGGTGGATCCGCTCGGCGACGCCGCGGATCCGCCGGCTCGTCGGATCGTCCGCCTCCCCGGACTGGACCAGCGTCGACGCGCCGATCAGGATCGTCCCGAGCGGGCTGCGCAGGTCGTGCGAGACGACCGCCAGGATCTCCTCGCGCGTCCGCGTCTCCTCGGATGCCTGTAGCCGTGCCTCGCTCTCCGTCCGACAGCCCACCGCGAGTCGTTGGTCGGCCTCGATCCGCGCGAGCGTGAGCGCGTACTGGTCCGCGAGGATCGCGAGGAAGGTGCGCTCGCTGGTGTCGAGGTCCTGGCCGTGCGCGTAGGTCACCGCCAGGACTCCGAGCGCCTTGCCCCCAGCGCGCAGCGGCAGGTTCGCACAGGCGGGGCCGCCGGGGCTCGCCACGATCACGGGCTGGCCGGTCCGGACCGCCTCGGCGATCGGGGCATCGAGCTCGAGCGGGAGGCTCTGCCACGTCACGCGACGCTGGGCGGGCCGCGACGACGTGCCGAGGAGCTCGAGCGGCCCGGCCTCGCCGGCCAGCAGCCAGATCGCGCCGGTCGAGTGACCGCCGGCATCGAGCCCTTGCTCGACCACGATCCGCCCGGCGTGCTCGCGCGTGTGGGTCGCCGCGAGCGCGCCGGTCACCGCCAGTAGCCGTGCCATCCGGCTCTCGACTCGCGCGAGCCGAGCGACCTCGTCCTCGAGCATGCGCACGCGGATCTCGGGATCGTTCGGTCGCATCCGGCGGATGGTGCCACGCACCTCGCAACTCCCGATCCAGCGATGTTCAACAGAATGCACGAGGCCCGACACGCCCGACATGATGGAAACCAAGCCCATCGTGGCGGTGTCAGGCTTAGGATGAGGCCGAAATGAAGCCCACGGCGGAGAGCGAGCTCGCGCATAGCCCGACCCTGGTCGCGTCGCGGGAGCCCCTCGCCGGGGTGGATCGGCTCGAGGCCGGCGCGCGGGCCGGCGAGTACGTGGTCGAGGGCTTCCTCGGCGCCGGGGCCATGGGCGACGTCTACGCTGGTCGCCACCCGGTGATCGGCAAGCGCGTCGCGATCAAGGTGTGCAAGCGCGAGCTGGCCTCCGAGCCCGAGGCTGCGGAGCGGTTCATTCGTGAGGCGCGCGCGGTCAACCAGATCGATCACCCGAACGTGATCGATGTGTTCGGGTTCGGCCGGCTCGATGACGGTCGGCTGTACCTGATCATGGATCTCGTCGAAGGCCGGTCGCTGCGCAAGGTCGTGCAGGACGGGCCGCTCGAGGTCGAGGCCGCGCTCGATGTGCTCGCGCAGATCGCCGACGCACTCGATGCGGCACATGCGCGTGGCGTCATCCACCGCGACCTCAAGCCCGACAACGTGATGCTCACCGACGCGACCCCTCCCAAGGCCCTCGTGCTCGACTTCGGCATCGCGAAGCTGTTCACCGAAGGGGTCGTCGGAAACGGCACGCTCACCGGCAAGGGCACGTGGATCGGCACGCCTGGCTACATGGCGCCCGAGCAGTGGGCCGCCGACGGGGCAGGGCCAGCATCGGATCGCTACGCGCTCGGGGTCATGGCGTACGAGCTGCTCTCCGGGGTGCTGCCGTTCCAGGCCGCGACGCTGCCTCAGATGATGGAGCAGCACTTCCGCGCCCCGGTGCCGGCCCTGTCTCCGCTCACCCTCGATCCCGTGCTCGCGCGGGCGATGGCGAAGAGCCCCGAGGCGCGGTTCGCGACCGCGCGCGAGCTCGTCGAGGCGCTCCGCGCCGCCGCCGGTGGTAGGCGCAGCCCCGCCGCGGCCAGGCCTCGCGCGCTGGTCCCGGCGGCGGCGGGGATCGCCGTGCTCGGGCTCGCGATCGTCGGGTTCGTCGTGATCCGGAGCGACAGCCGGTCAGCCGATCATGGCAGCTCGGATGGGGACAATCCGGGTGGGCGCGCGAACAGCGCAGATGGCTTCGTGCGCGTTCAGGTGATCACGCAGCCGCCCAACGCGACCGTCCGGCGCGACGATCTGCTCGTCGGCTCGTCTCCCGCGACCTTCGAGGTTCGCGCCAGCACGCCGCTGAAGATCCGGATCTCCCGGCCGGGATACCGGCCGATCGAGCGGGCGCTGACACCCGGCAAGGATGCGGTCGTTCGCGAGGACCTCGAGGCGATCAACACGTTCGAGGGCGTGTGGGCGATGCCGAGCGGGCAGCTGCGTGCATTCCACCGGGTCGGAGATGCCGTCGAGGTCTACAAGCTCGAGACCGTCACCGGTGAGCGCGAGTTCTGGCGCAAGCTGGACCTCGTCGATGGGGCTCGCTCCGAGGAGGTGGTGTTCGCGATCACCACCGAGCTCACGGACGACCGTGGCGAGCACGATCCGAGCTGCCAGATCTCGCATCGCATCGAGTACCACTTCGATCCCGCGGCCGATGCGCTCGATGTCCGGGCCGAGCGCGTCGAGACTGCGCGCCAGAACGGTCGATGCATCGTGCGAACCCGGCTGCCGGGCACACCGGTCGCGCTCGCCCGTGCCGACCGCGCGATCACCGACACGCGGTGGACCCAGCCGCCAGTCGGCAGGCCACTGACGCCCCCGGTCGACGACGCACGGGCCAAGAAGCGGGCGCTCGACCAGGCCTCCAAGGCACGTGCCGTCCGGCCGCCGTCCCAGAAGCTCGGGAACACGAAGAACCTGCCGGCGCAGGTGACGAAGACCCCGCCGGCGCAGCAGCAGCAGCAGCAACTCCCGAATCTGGAACCTCAGGGAGATTCTCAGCAGGTCAGCCCGCAACCGATCCAGCGGAAGTGACCGTGAGCTGACCGAAACTAGCGGCCACCTGCGCTCGATGATTCGGCCTGGGACCCGAGTTGTCCCAATAGGATAGGTCCGGTTTCGGTTCGCGCCCGGCGACTCGTCGGGTACCATCGTGTGCATGGAGGGGTCAGACGAAGCGCGCGCCTGCGCCGTCCTCGTCGAGATGCAGCAACGGCTGATCCATGGGCCGCACGCGGCGCTCGGGGTCGGGCTCGACGCTTCGGCGTCGGACATCCGGACTGCCTTCCTTCAGCTCACGAAGATCTTTCACCCGGCACGGTTCGGCAGGATGTCACCGGACACCCAGCGGCTGTCCAACGAGGTGTTCCTCTCGCTGCGCGCTGCCCACGACACGCTCGCGAAGCCGCGGCCACGCCTGTCGGCGCCAACCTCGCCAGTGCAGCAGACACCGCCAGGTCCCGGAGGGAGGGGGCAGACACCGACTCGTCCGACGCCGCCGCCGACGACCCTGAGGCCGACGACGACCACGCCGACGCCGCCGACGTGGCCGAGCCTGAGGCCGACGACGACCACGCCGACGCCGCCGCCGAGCCTGAGGCCGACGACGACCACGCCGACGCCGCCGCCGAGCTTGAGGCCGACGACGACCACGCCGACGCCGCCGCCGAGCCTGAGGCCGACGACGAGCACGCCGACGCCGCCGCTGAGCAATGCCCAGCTGCGCACCGGGCCGCAGCAGCGGATGCCGAGCGGCCCATATCCTGCCGTGGCGGTGCCTCGCGCGACCTCGCGCGACCACCGGAGGGGTTCCGAGCGGGTCGAACCCGACCGCCGTCGCGTCGATCCCGCCGGGGTCGACCGGGCAGGTCGCGACCCGTCCGCACGACCCCGAGCTGGCGCCGATCCACGACTTGATGCTGCGCGGGCAGTGGGAGCCTGCGCGCGCCGCGATCACCGTGCTGGCCGCGAAGGCGCCCGCGTCGCCCAAGTACCGCGCGCTACTCAGCTACACCCGGGGCCGCGAGGCACAGCTCGCGCGCCGGCTCGACGAGGCACGCGTCGAGCTCGACACCGCGTTGCAGCTCGATCCGGATCTCCAGCTCGCCAAGACCGCGCTCGCGGAGCTGTTCACTCGTCGCAAGTAGGTATACTGGCAGCCAGCGATGGGGCGCGTCATCGGCATTGACCTCGGCACCACCAACTCTTGCGTGGCGGTACTGGAGGGGGGCGAGGCCACGGTGATCCACAACCAGGAGGGCGGGCGGACGACGCCTTCGATGGTGTCGTGGAACGCCGATGGCGACGTCGTGGTGGGTGCTGCGAGCAAGCGCCAGATGGTGACCAACCCTCAGCGCACGGTGTTCGGGGCGAAGCGCTTGATCGGCCGCAAGGCCCAGGAACGCGAGGTCCAGTCGCTGGCGAGCCGGCTGCCGTACGCGATCGTCGCGGCCAAGAACGGCGATGCGTGGGTCGACGTGGCCGGAACCCCGCGGTCGCCGCAGGAGATCTCGGCCCACGTCCTGGCCAAGATGAAGCGGGTCGCCGAGGACTACCTGGGTCAGACGATCAGCGAAGCGGTGGTCACGGTGCCGGCGTATTTCGACGACGTCCAGCGCCAGGCCACCAAGGACGCCGGGGCGATCGCGGGGCTCACCGTACGCGCCATCCTCAACGAGCCGACCGCCGCGGCGCTCGCGTACGGCGTGCAGCACCAGCACAACCAGCGGCTCGCGGTGTTCGACCTCGGCGGTGGGACCTTCGACATCTCGATCCTGGCGATCGAGAACGGGGTGTTCGAGGTGCTCGCCACCCATGGCGACACGACGCTCGGCGGCGACGACTTCGATCGCGTCATCATCGACATGCTCGCCGATGAGTTCGCGGCCGAGCACGGCATCGACCTGCGCAAGGACTCGGTGGCGCTGCAGCGGCTCAAGGAGGCGGGCGAGCGCGCCAAGATCGAGCTGTCGTCCGCGATGACCACCGACGTGAACCTGCCGTTCATCGCGGCGGGACCGACCGGGCCGGTCCACCTGATCCGCGAGCTCGAGCGCGGCCAGCTCGAACGTGGCTGCAAGACGCTGTTCGACCGGCTCGAGGCGCCGTGTCTCAAGGCACTCGCCGATGCCCACTGCAGCCCGGCGGACATCGACCAGGTGCTCCTCGTCGGCGGCATGACCCGCATGCCGGCGGTCCAGGAGCAGGCGGTCCGGATCTTTGGCAAGCCCGCGAGCAAGGGCGTCAATCCGGACGAGATCGTCGCGATGGGCGCTGCGGTGCATTCGGGGATCATGGGCGGCGAGCTCCAGGAGATCGTGCTGCTCGACGTGACGCCGCACGACATGGGCATCAAGGTCGCGGGCGACCGGATGTCGATCGTGATCCAGGCCAACACGAGCATCCCGACACGCGCCAAGAAGATCTTCGCGACCACGGAGGACAACCAGAACTTCGTGGCGATCGAGATCTTCCAGGGGCCGAACGAGCTGGCATCCCGCAACCGCCGGCTCGGACGGTTCGTGCTCGGCGATCTACGTGCCGCGCCGCGCGGCCAGACCAAGGTCGAGGTCAGCTTCACGATGGACGCCGATGGCATCCTCGAGATCACCGCGGCCGAGATCGGGACCGGACGCGCGGCCACGGTGACGATCGAGGCCTCGAGCGGGCTGACGGCAGAAGAGATCTCGCGGCTCGGCGCGCGCGTCCAGTGACGCCGCCGGCGTGGCGAACCCCGGATGGTTCATGCCCCAGGGGCGGCCCAGGAGTCACGTCGCAGAATCGATGTTATGTCAACTCGCGCGAGGTCCCCACGGAGTGGTCCCGCGGACTTACCGGCCTGACCCGGGAATGTCTGGGCCGCCGTGCCGGTAGACCTGGCCATGCGAGTTCTGCTCGTGCTCCTGGTCCTGACTGCGGCCACGGCGATGGCGGAGCCTCCGCACCGGGCGCGTGCACCGATCGAGATCGCGCCGAGCGCGCCCACCACCAGGCTGGCCGACCGCGTGCCCGGGCTGCACGGCTTCAGCGTGCTCGGCTTGATCTGGGTGCCGCCGCTGGATGCAGATTCGCGTGACTGGTCCGAAGGCGGCATGGTCATGCGGCCGCCCGAGACCGGCGATGACAATGTGCTCGTGCCGGGCTTCGACTCGTTGCCGTGGTTCCGGCGCGAGCGACCACGGCTGCCGCTCGGGCGCCAGCTGTTGCGCGGCCTCGAGCGTGGCGTTGGCGCCATCATCGACCTCGTGGTCCCACCCGCCAGCTGAGCCGCCCGGCCCCACCCGGTCCGCGGAGCCGGCGCGCTGGCGCCGCGGCGCGTGACGGCTCGCTTGCTATGGTCGCGGCATGGCCGCCGATCCGCTCGCGCCGTTCGGCTCCGCGACCCGGACGTGGTTCCAGCGCAGCTTCGCGGTGCCGACCGAGGTCCAGGCCCGAGGCTGGGCCAGCATCGCGCGCGGCGAGCACACGCTCATGCTCGCGCCCACCGGCAGTGGCAAGACGCTCGCCGCGTTCCTGTGGTGCCTGGACCGGCTCGCACGCGAGGCCGTCACCGGCACGCGGGTCGTCTACGTCTCGCCGATCAAGGCACTCGCGTACGACGTCGAGCGCAACCTGCGCGAGCCGCTCGCGGGCCTGCAGCGGCTCGGCGCCGGCGCCGGGATCGCGGTCGATGTGCGAACCGGAGACACGCCGACCAAGGAGCGGGAGCGCCAGCGCAAGCACCCCGGGCAGATCCTGATCACGACCCCGGAGTCGCTCTACCTGATCCTCGCAGGTCGCTCCGCCGAACGCCTGACGGCGGTCGACACGATCATCATCGACGAGATCCACGCGCTCGCGCCGACCAAGCGCGGCATCCATCTCGGGCTGACCCTCGAGAGGCTCGCTCACCTGGTCACCGCCTCGGGGAACCGGGAGCCGCAGCGCATCGGGCTGTCCGCGACCCAGCGGCCGCTGGCCGAGGTCGCGCGCTACCTCGGCGGCGATCGGCCGGTCGAGATCGTCGACGCCAGCACGAAGCCGTCGATCGATCTCGAGATCATCGTGCCGGCGCCCGACATGGATCAGCCGCCGAGCACGCCGCTGCCGGGCGCGGTGGTTGGCGCCGAGCGCGCGACCAGCGGTGGCATGTGGCCGGTGATCTACCCGCGGCTGCTCGAGCTGATCCTCGCCCACCGCACGACGATCGTGTTCGTCAACTCGCGCAGGCTCGCCGAGCGGGTCTCCCAGCAGCTCACCGAGCTCGCGGTCGCGAGCGGTCAGGTTCCCGAGGGTGTCGAGCTCGTGCGTGCCCACCACGGCTCGGTGGCCCGACACCAGCGGCTCGACATCGAGGAAGCGCTCAAGGCCGGCCGGCTGCGCGCGATCGCCGCGACCTCGTCGCTCGAGCTCGGGATCGACATGGGCACGGTCGACCTCGTGATCCAGGTCGAGTCGCCGGGCGCGGTGTCGCGCGGCCTGCAGCGGATCGGGCGCGCGGGCCATCACGTCGGGGGCGTGTCGCGCGGCCGGATCCTTCCGAAGTTTCGCGGGGATCTACTCGAAGCCACGGTGGTCGCCCGCAAGATGCTCGACGGCGAGGTCGAGGCGATCCGGGTGCCCGACAGCGCGCTCGACGTGCTCGCCCAGCAGATCGTCGCGATGGTCGGGGTCGGGCCGTGGAAGGTCGACGACCTCGAGCGGCTGGTCCGCCGGGCGGCGAGCTACCGCGAGCTGTCACGCGCGGCGTTCGTCGGGGTCCTCGACATGCTCTCGGGTCGCTACCCGTCCGACGAGTTCGCCGAGCTCCGCCCGCGGCTGACGTGGGACCGCCAGACCGACGTGCTCGTCGGGCGCAAGGGCGCGCGGCTGCTCAGCGTGATCTCGGGAGGCACGATTGCCGATCGCGGGACCTATGCCGTGCATCTCGGGACCGGGCCGCGGATCGGCGAGCTCGACGAGGAGATGGTCGCCGAGAGCCGCAAAGGCGAGACCTTCATCCTGGGCGCCAGCACGTGGCGGATCGAGGAGATCACCCGCGATCGCGTGATCGTGTCCCCGGCACCCGGGCAGCCCGGCAAGATGCCGTTCTGGCGCGGCGAAGGCCCCGGCCGGCCGATCGAGCTCGGCCGTGCGCTCGGCGCGTTCTGTCGGGAGCTCGACACGCGCCTGGCCGGCGACCCCTCGGCCGCGCACGCCTGGCTGCGGGCCGAGTACAAGCTGGACGGCTTCGCGGCTGACAACCTCATCAAGTACCTCGCCGATCAGCGCGCAGCCGCCGGCGGGGTCCCGACCGATCGCGCCATCACGATCGAGCGGTTTCGCGACGAGCTCGGCGATGTCCGCGTCTGCATCTTGACCCCGTTCGGTAGCCGGATCCACGCGCCGTGGGCGCTCGTGCTCGCCAAGCAGCTCGAGGCCGAGCTCGGCTATCCGATCCATCCGCTGTGGACCGACGACGGCATCGCGCTGCGGTTCGCCGATGGCGACGTGCTGCCGAGCGACGACCAGCTGATCCCCGATCCCGATGACGTCGAGGCCACGCTGGTCGACGAGCTCGCTCGCTCGAGCATGTTCGCGACCCACTTCCGCGAGAATGCCGCGCGCGCCCTGCTGTTGCCGCGCCGGCGTCCCGGCCAGCGCACGCCGCTGTGGGCGCAACGCCTGCGGGCCCAGCAGCTGATGGCCGTGGCGCTCCGGTTCCCCGCGTTCCCGATCACGCTCGAGACCTATCGCGAGGTGCTGCGCGACGTGTTCGATCTGCCGGCGCTGCTCGAGGTGCTGCGCGGCGTGCGGTCGCGCGCGATCCGGATCGAGCCGGCGATCACCGACGCCGCGTCGCCGTTCGCCCGCTCGCTGGTGTTCGATTACGTGGCCGCGTTCCTCTACGAGGGCGACGCACCGCTGGCCGAGCGCAAGGCGCAGGCGCTCACGCTCGATCGGAACCTGCTCCGCGAGCTGATCGGGGGCGGCGAGCTGCGCGATCTGCTCGATCCCGAGGTCCTCGACGAGCTCGAGCGCGAGCTCCAGCAGCTGGTCGACGATCGCAGGGCGCGGTCGAGCGACGAGATCCACGATCTGCTGCGCCGGCTCGGCGACCTCGGACGCGACGAGATCGCCACCCGCACCTCGCTCGATCTTGGCCCTGACCCGGCCACGGGCGAGCTCCCCTCGATCGACGGCGCGCTGCGGACGCTGATCGCGAGTCGGCGGATCGTCCCGGTCCGGATCGGCGGTGTCGAGCGCTACATCGCGTCGGAGGATGCCGCGCGCTATCGCGATGGCCTTGGCGTCGCGCTTCCAACCGGCCTGCCCGCCGCGCTGCTCGAGCCGTTCGGGCAAGAGGCCGCGAGCGGCGAAGCGTTCGTGACGTTGGTGCAGCGCTGGGCGCGCACGCACGCGCCGTTCACCGCGGAGGCCCCGGCCGGCCGCTGGGGGATCCCGGTCGGTCAGATCGAGCCGATCCTGGCCCTGCTCGAGGCGCGCAACCAGCTCGTGCGCGGCGAGCTGCGGCCCGGCGGCACGGGCAAGGATGCGTGCGATCCCGAGGTGATGCGCCAGCTCCGGCGCCGCACGCTCGCGCGGCTGCGCGCCCAGGTCGCGCCCGTCGCTGCAGCGACCTATGCGAGCTTCCTGCCGCGCTGGCATGGCCTCGATCAACCCCGGCGCGGCCTTGGCGCGTTGCGCGATGCCATCGCCAGGCTCGAAGGCGTGGCGCTCTCCTTCAAGGAGCTCGAGAGCCGGATCCTGCCCGCGCGGATCCTCGACTATCACCCGCGCATGCTCGACGAGCTCGGCGCCGCGGGCGAGCTCTCGTGGATCGGCGCCGGCGCGCTCGGCACCCGCGATGGTCGCGTCATCCTGGTCGCGCGCGCTCGCGCGCTCGCGTTGGCTCCCGAACCCCACGAGATCCCGCAGCACTCGTCGGTGCACGGCGCGCTGCTCGCGCACTTCGCCCGGGCCGGCGCGTCGTTCCTCGTCGCTCTCGAGCAGGCCGTGGTGACCGCGGTGCCGGCGACCCCACGCGACTCCGTGCGCTCCACCGTGAC